>CAZBAO010000043.1:0-12947 GCA_964490085.1 uncultured Eubacteriales bacterium
CTCGAAATGCTGTGTACGAAAGTACCTAGGGTTCGAATCCCTAACTCTCCGCCAAAACGAAAATCCTGTCGACTTTTGTCGATGGGATTTTTGTTTTGTATTATTCATTTTTCATTATTCAATATTCATTATTCATTCGACAGGATTTTCAATGAATATTGAATAATGAAGTCGCTACGCTGATGAATAATTGATTTAGCTTAAAGTTTCTGCTATAATATTTTAAAAAGCGGTGATATAATGGCATTTTTTAAAAAGAACGAAAAAACAATTCCTGAAGGAAAATATAAGATCATTAAAATAGGCAAAGATGCTATTTATGAGGTTCTTAGAGAGTATATTATTGATAATCAAGAAGATATTTTTGATGTAACTGATGGTACTAACATTGTTACACATTTTGAAATAGATTGGAATAATGTTGAGTTTATTTGCGTTGCAAGAAATGAATATGGAGAAAATGAACATTTACAGTGTAACATCGACACAACAGAACTTTTATCGAAAATACCAGATACAACTGAAACTATATTTATAGATAAACCATATGTTGAAATGTCAGAAGAAGAAATTAAAAATATGTAGTGGTTCGAACACATAGGTCAAAAATTCAAAAGGATTCGAAAGACCGTTAAGAAAACGCCGCAGTGTCGGCGTTTTTAGGTCGTAGCGTTGCACCACCCTGACGGACAGTCGGGGACGCCTGTCCCTGCAACCGAAACTCGCAGACGAGAAGAAACTGCCGTACTGTACGAGAACCCTAACTTTCCGCCAAAAAGAAGCCGTCCCAACGAGGGGACAGCTTCTTTTGTCATATCAATACTTCGTTAAATGACCCGCCGTGCGGAGTGTGGGGAAGCCCCATTGGCGCAGTACCTCGTATACGCCGATGGCGACTGTGTTTGACAAATTCAGCGAGCGTGCCGCGTCATCGTCCAGCATCGGCAGACGGACGCAAGACTCCGGATGCTCGTGCAGCAGTTCTTCCGGCAGGCCGGCGGTTTCCTTGCCGAATACCAGATACGCGCCGTCGGGGTATTCCACGTCGGAATAAATATGCGTACCCTTGGTGGTGAAATAGAAAAACGGGCCGCTGTTTTTCTCGAAAAAATCGGCCAAATTCTCGTAATAGGTGATGTCTAATAAGTGCCAGTAATCTAAGCCGGCGCGTTTGAGCTTTTTGTCATCAATGGTAAAACCCATCGGCTTGACGATATGCAGACGACTGCCGGTGGCGGCGCAGGTGCGGCTGATGTTACCGGTATTCTGCGGGATCTCAGGTTCGACCAACACAATGTTGAGCTGCGGCATAAAAAACCCCTCCGTTTCCAACCTGTATTTTACCGCATTTCGGCCGAATGTGTCAAGTGACGCTGTTATTACAACTAAAAACAATCCGTTTTTTGTGCAAAGCAACCAACCGGATCGCTCGAAAACCGACGATATATGGATTTTATTGGTTATGATGAATAACTCTTGCAAAAAAACCGATCATCGTATATACTGGTAACAGGCAACTGCTATTATGAGAAAAAGGAGTTTTCGTTATGGCTGCTGCAAAGAAAACGAACAAAGCGGTTTCCGGCACACGGGAAACCTTTCGCAAGGATCTGACAGCGAAGCTGATGACTGCCTTTTCAGTGACACCCGACCAGGCGACCAACGAGCATTTTTATCAAGCGCTGGCACTGGTGTTGCGTGATCGGATGCGGGCATCGCGTGTGAAGTACATCTCCAAAGCACACAAGGAGCAGGCAAAACAGGTCTACTATCTGTGCATGGAGTTCTTGATGGGCCGTTCTCTCAAGAATACTCTTTTCAATTTGAATCTGACCGACGATGCCGAGGCGATCCTCGGTGAGTATGGTGTAAAATTAGAATCGTTGTACAAGCTGGAGCCCGATGCAGGGCTCGGCAACGGCGGACTCGGCCGTTTGGCGGCTTGCTTTTTAGACGGTCTGGCGACCGCTTCGATTCCGGCGATCGGGTATTCGCTGCTCTACGAGTGCGGTATTTTCCGCCAGAAGCTCGTCGACGGTTGGCAGACCGAGCTGCCGGACTTTTGGTTGCCCGGCGGGGAATGCTGGCTGCTGCCGCGCCCCGAGCTTGCCAAAGAGGTGAAATTCGACGGGTACGTCCGCGAATGGTGGGACGGCGACTACCATCACGTTGAGCATGACGACGCGACGGTCGTGATCGCACAGCCGTACGATATGATGGTCGCCGGCAAGGACGGCAAGGCGATCTCCACACTGCGGCTGTGGAAAGCGACCGCCCCTGGTATGGATATGTCCCTGTTTAATCAAGGCGAATATATGCGTGCGATGGAGCAAAAGGCGATGGCGGAGGTCATCACGCAGGTGCTGTATCCCGCAGACAATCACCGCGAGGGCAAATCCCTGCGGTTATCCCAGCAGTATTTTCTGGCATCGGCGTCGGTACAGGATATCGTGCAGCGGCATCTGGAGCAATTCGGCACGTTGGATAATCTGCCGGATATGGCGGCGATCCACATCAACGACACACACCCCACACTCGCAATTCCCGAACTGATGCGCATCATGCTGGACGAGTGCGGGTACACGTGGGAGCATGCGTGGGATATCGTGTGCCGCACGGTGGCGTATACCAATCACACGGTGATGGCAGAGGCACTGGAATGCTGGCCGGAGGATCTGTTCCGTCAGCGTTTGCCGCGTATCCATCAGATCGTGTGTGAGATCAACAATCGGTTTGGTGCCGCGATGATGGAAGCAACCGGCGGGGACGTCGAAAAGGTCAGCCGTATGGCGATCATCAGCTACGGCGTGGTGAAGATGGCGAACCTGTGCGTTGCGGCATCCCACGCGGTCAACGGTGTGGCGAAGATCCACAGTGAGATTCTGAAAGAAACGGTATTCCACGACGCGTATACCGTGATGCCGGAGAAGTTTACGAACGTGACCAACGGCATTGCCCACCGTCGCTGGCTGTGCCAGGCAAACCCGAAGCTGACGGCGTTTATCAAGGGACAGATCGGTGACGGATTTGTCTTGGACGCGGCGGAACTGGAAAAATTAAAACCGCTTGCCGACGACGCGGCGGCGCGTGAGGAATTCCTCCGCATTAAGCGCGACAACAAGGCGCGCCTCGCCGACTATATCAAGCGGCACAACGGTGTCGCGGTGGACCCCGATTCGCTGTTTGACGTACAGGTCAAGCGCTTGCACGAGTATAAGCGGCAGCATCTCAATGCCTTGCATATTCTGAACACGTATCTGGAACTCAAAGAAGATCCGTCACTGGATATTCAGCCGCGCACCTATATTTTCGGGGCGAAATCCGCACCGGGATATTTCCTTGCGAAGGAGATCATCCGGTTTATCTGTAAGCTGTCCGAGGAGATCGAAAAGGATCCGGCGGTACGCGAAAAATTAAAAGTCGTGTATCTGGAGGACTACCGCGTGACGTTGGCGGAATTGCTGATGCCGGCGGCGGATATCAGTGAGCAGATCTCGCTTGCCGGAACCGAGGCGAGCGGTACGGGCAATATGAAGCTGATGATGAACGGCGCGATCACGCTCGGCACGATGGACGGCGCGAACGTGGAGATCTGTGAACAGGTGGGTGCTGATAACATGTTCATCTTCGGCATGAACGAGCAGGAGGTCAAGTCGTTGCAACAGCGCGGTTATCGCCCGCAGGATTACCACAATGCCGACCCGCGTATCGGGCGCGCGATCGCGTGTATGAACAAGGGCTTCGGTGGGTACACCTACGGCGAGGTGGCACGGTCACTGACCGACCGCGATCCGTATATGGTGCTCGCAGATTTCGACGCGTACTGTGCGGCGCAAAAGCGTTCGAGTGATGTTTACCGTGATCGCGACGCGTGGGGTCGTATGGCGTTGCTGAATACCGCGTGCAGCGGTAAATTCTCGTCTGACCGTTCCATTTGGGATTATTCCGAAGGCATTTGGGGCGGCAGACCGCTGAAATGGTAATGAAAACAGGGTGGCTCAGCCACCCTGTTTTTCTATGGGTTACGAAACCACGCAACGATTTGCGGGCGTCGCCGTTTGCAGAGCAGAAAGACCGCAAGGTTGGCGAGTGTACCCACGATGCTCCCGTCGATCCCGAACGGTTGGGACAGAAAGACGTTCCAGATAAAGCACGTCACAAAGCCCGCGAGCGCACTGCACAGGAAAGTGCGACTGTTCGAACGTACGCCCAGCAGGGCGGCGGCGAGCGGAACTAAGATGACAGGGCTCCAGAACGAATACGCGAGCAATAAAATCGAGAAGACATCCGGCACGCAGAAGGACACGATCACCGCGGCGATGCCGGTAGTGAGATTGATACCGCGCAACAGGCGAAGCTGAGCGCGGTCGGACAGGTGAGGATAGCGCGGCAGAATGGTATCGCACACCAAGCTGACGGTTGCCCCGTTCAAAAAGCCGTCTGCGGCAGAGAGAATGATGGACACCATTGCCGCCATCAGTAACCCGCGCAGTCCGGTCGGCAGGATCGCTAAGATCAGGTCGGGCATGGCGGAGGCGGCGGTATCCGTGACGTTCAGCGCGCGGGCGGCGAGCCCCACGCCGGCGGTCACCAAAAAGAAAGGAAGAGAGAACAGCCCGCTGAGAACCGTACCGCGTGCGGTCGAACGCGGGCTTTTGCCGATGAGCAGCCGTTGCATATATGGCGGTGCCAGTGCCTCGCCGCACATCATCGAAAAGAACAGAGAAAGAAATGTTGGCAGAGTCATACCATTCAAAGGAGAGAGCAGGTCAGAGGGAAGCTGTGAGATCAGGGAGTGTACACCGCCACCTCTGACAATACTCAAAACGAGTAACAGCGGCATACCGACCGCAAGCAGGACAAATTGCAGTATGTCGGCAAAAATGACCGAGCCGAGTCCCCCAAAGGTGGTATACACCAGCACGACGAGACAGCCCATCAAGGTGCCGACCGTTTCGGATACGCCCAGCAGAGAATGAAAGACAAGACCGATGGACTCCATCTGTGCGCCCACCACACCGGCACAGCACAAAAACGAGAAGACGCCGGTCAGATGTTGGGCGGATCGACCGTAGGCGTCCCCGATGACACCGCCCACGGTTTTCGCGTTCGGAAAATACCGCACCCCCGGCACTAAATATTTGCCGATGAGGATCATACCGATCCCGAAACCGAACAGTGCCAGCGCCGTACCGATGCCGTGCTCAAACGCGGCGGCGGCATTGCCGGAGGAGTAGCCGCCGCCGATAAATGAAGCGGACAGGGTCGCAAATATCACAAAGGTACCGTACTGTTTGTCGGATGCGGTGAAATCGGCGGCGTTTTTGACGTCTTTTCCGCCGCGGAGTCCGATTCCGACAAGGATCACAAGGTAGATCACCACGATCGCGATGTCCAACATATTAACGCCTCCTACCATCCCAATCTATGTAAAGGATGGGAAAGGTAGAAGAAAAACCGCTTGCAGGAGCTCTGCAAGCGGTTTTGCATGGTGCGTACTTTTATAGTAAGGCGGCGACTTTCAAGATCGCAACCTGCGTCTTGGCATCGGTGATCTCGTTGTTGAGTACCATCTCCACGGCGCGGTCGAGCGGGATGCGCTCACATTCCAAAAATTCGTCCTCGTCGGGTTCGCTGTCACCGAAGGTGAGGCCCTGCGCCATGTACAGGTGGATGATCTCGTCACAATAACCGGGGGAGGGATACAGCTTGCCGAGCGAACGGTATGCAGTGGCGACAGCGCCGGTCTCCTCACGCAGCTCGCGTTTACCGGCTTCAAGCGGATCTTCACCGCCGCGATCGAGCTTGCCGGCAGGGAGCTCTAACAACACCTCACCGTACGGATAGCGGAACTGCCGCACAAACAACAATTCCTGTTGATCGGTGAGTGCGGCAACGCACACGCCGCCCGGGTGCTCGACCACCTCGCGTGTGGCGGGCTTCCTGTTGGGGAGGGTCACATCATCAACGCGCAAGTTGATGATGTGACCGCTGAAACGGACGTCTTGTGATACGGTTTTTTCATACAAATTCATAGCGATCGCTCCTTTATCATATGCTGAAAAGAAAGGGGTGATGTGCGTGACGCATCTGACACGGCCGCAGGTGATAGATCACGGTGCGGTAAATCAATTGCTCAACGGCTTGTGCGCGCGGTATCGCTTTTTCAGTGTCGTGCCGATCGGATGCAGCGTGTTGGGTCGACCCATCCGCGGGCTGACGTTCGGCAACGGGCCGCAACGCGTGCTGATGGCGGCGGCGTTTCACGGCCAGGAATGGCTGACGGCGCTTATTTGTTTGCGATTGTGTGAAGAGATCGGCGAAGCCCTCCGTACAGGTGCACCGCTTGCCGGTTGGAATATGTACCGCGCGCTGCGCGACTGTAAGCTTGTTTTGGTACCGCTCGTCAACCCTGATGGGGTAGAGATCGCCGTGCACGGATCCTCAACCGCCGGCGACTATGCTGAGTCGGTGCGCGCTGCCGGTGGGGATATTCACGGACACTGGCAGGCGAACGCACGCGGTGTGGATATCAACCATAATTTTAACGCAGGTTGGCTCGAATTGCAACAGGCAGAACGAGAAAAAGGGATCGACGGTCCTTGTGCACGGCAGTGGGGCGGTCCGCATCCGGAAAGTGAACCGGAAACCAAAGCACTGGTAGGCTTGTGCAGACGGATCGCCTTTCGTCACGTAGTGGCGTTGCACAGCCAAGGCGAGGAGATCTACTGGCACTACGGCGAGCGTACGCCGCCCGCCTCGCGGCTGATGGCATCGGTGATGGCCGCCGCCTCCGGTTACACGGTCGCGGAACCGTGCGGGCTTGCCTCACACGGTGGATTTAAGGATTGGTTTATTGAAGAATACGGTAGGTCGGGATTTACGATCGAGCTTGGCAAGGGCAAAAATCCCCTGCCGATCACCGAATTTGAGGACATCTACCAAAAAGCGAGGGAATTGCTGGTTATCTCCTTGTTAATATAATAACAATTCTTGTTTTTTTGTAAGAAAAATAGTATACTTAAAATATCTGTGATGAAGGAGGAGAGCCTATGAGCGGGATGCGACTTCGCCGCGGTGATTATGTGGTTCTCCTGCTCGCTGTGGTTGCAGCGGCGGTGTGCTGCTGGCAGATCTGGAAGCCTCGTGCCGCCGGCCAAACGGCAGTGATCGTGACGCCGACAGGCGAACAGCGGTACTCGCTATCACAGAAAACAGCTTTTACGGTTGAGGGCAAGGACGGCATCATACTGTCGGTCGAGATCGACGGCAGCCGTGTGCGGGTAGCGCACAGCGGTTGTCCCGATCAGGTGTGCGTGAACAGTGGTTGGTTGTCGAAGAACGGACAAACTGCCGCTTGTGTGCCCGCCGGCGTGAGCGTGCGCGTGATCGGCGGTTCGCAGGAAGTGGATGGGGTGACGGCATGAGCCGAAAGCATACGGAGCGGCTGATGCTCGCCGCCGTGTTATCCGCTTTAACGATTGTTCTATCGTTCTTGGAAGGACTGTTGCCGCCGTTGCCGATTCCCGGTGCCAAGCTGGGACTTGCCAATATTACCGTGATGTACGCGCTGTGCGGCGTATCGGTGCCCTGTGCGGCGGGGGTGGCGATCGTGAAAGCGGCGTTCGCCCTGTTTCGCGGACCGATCGCATGTTTGATGAGCGCTGTCGGCAGCTTGTTGTCCTTGCTCCTGATGACGCTGACCCACCGATTGTTTCGGGACAAGCTCAGCTTTGTCGGGCTTGGCGTTGTCGGCGCCGTAGCCCACAATATGGGACAATGGGCGGTTTCGTATCTGTTGCTCGGCTCGGCGATGACGTACTACGCCCCGTTATTACTCTTGCTGGCGATTCCTGCCGGTGTGATCACCGGTTTGGTTCTGAACGTATTATATCCCTATTTGCAAAACATTCCACTTTTCCGGAAAGGATGAGATACGCGTGTCAATTTCCACGTTGATCCACAAAACACGCGGCGGGGTGCATCCGCCGCATCGTAAAAACACGGCCGAGTGCGAAACCGTACAGATGCCCGCACCGAAAACCGTCGTGATCCCCATGCTGCAGCATTTGGGCGCGCCGTGTATTCCCACCGTGAAGGTGGGGGACACCGTTGAGGTCGGACAAGTTGTTGCCGACAGCGAAGCGGCGATCTCCGCTCCGATCCACTGTGGCGTGTCAGGTACGGTTACCGCAACCAAAGAGCTCTTGCTGCAGGGCGGTCGCACCACCATGGCGCTTGTCATTGAATCGGACGGCGAAGGGCGCGTGCACAGCAGTGTGAAGCCGCCGGTCGTCAATACGTTTGATGAGTTTATCGCGGCGGTGCGCGCCTGCGGCCTTGTCGGACTCGGCGGCGCCGGCTTCCCGATGCACGTCAAGCTCAACCCGAAAAATCTGGATGAGATCGACACGATCATCATCAACGCGGCAGAATGTGAGCCGTATATCACCACCGACTATCGCGAGTGTATGGAAAACTCGTGGGATATCGTATCCGGCGTGCAGACCGTGATGGAATTTTTAGGCGTGAAACAAGTTATCATCGCGGTGGAACGCAACAAGCCCGCCGCGATCGAGGAGCTGTCGCGTATTGCGTCGAGCGTCAGCACGGCGGCACACCGCGTGGTGGTAAAGCCCTTGCCTGCCCGCTATCCGCAGGGCGCGGAAAAGGTGCTCATCGCCGCCTGTACCGGTCGGCGCGTACCGACCGGCGGATTGCCGGCGGACGTCAACTGTATCGTGATGAACGTGACCTCGGTCGCGGTGCTGTCGCGGTATCTCAAGACCGGTATGCCGCTGGTCGAAAAGCGGTTGACAGTCGATGGCTCGGCGGTAGAAAAGCCGATGAACGTACGCGTGGTGATCGGTACCCCGATCCGTGACGTTCTGGACTTTGTCGGCTTAAAAAAACCGGTGCGCAAATTACTGTTCGGCGGTCCGATGATGGGACAAGCGCTCATGAACGACGATCTTCCCGTTTTGAAACAAAACAATGCGCTCTTGGCGCTTGCGGAAGAGGATGCACCGGATATTGCGGCGACTACGTGTATCCGTTGCGGCAGATGTGTGGACGCGTGCCCGATGAATCTGTTGCCGACGGCGATCGCCAAGGCGTATAGAGCGGGCAATACGGACGAGCTCAAGCGTCTGTGCACCATGACCTGTATGGAGTGCGGCTGTTGCACGTTCTCGTGTCCGGCACATCGCCCGATCGTGCAAACGATCCGCATGGCAAAAGACGTGTTGCGTTCTACTAAGTAAGGAGGGAGTCGAATGGAAAACACCTTAATGGTATCGTCATCACCGCATCTGCATTGCGGGATGAATACGCGTGACATTATGCGGGATGTCGTGATCGCAATGATCCCGGCACTGATCGCCTCGGTCTGGCTGTTCGGCTTCCGCGCACTTGCGGTTGAGGCGGTATGCGTTGCGTCAGCTCTGGCGTCGGAGTATCTCAGCCGTAAGGTGATGAAGCGTCCGCAGACGGTCGGGGATCTGTCCTGTGTCGTGACCGGACTGCTGCTCGCGTTTAATCTGCCGGTTACTGTTCCGCTGTGGCAGGCGGCGTTCGGCAGTATGGTCGCGATCGTTGTTGCTAAGCAAATGTTCGGCGGTTTGGGCCAGAACTTTGTCAATCCGGCTCTCGTCGGCCGTATCGTGTTGATGGGCAGTTTCCCGGATGCCATGAACGACTGGGTGACACCGCTTGCGTGGACGGGACGGGCCGATGCGGTATCCGGCGCAACGCCGCTTGCTATGATGGCAAGCGATGCGACGGCGGAAATCGATCCGCTTTCCTTGTTGTTCGGTCTGCGAGGCGGATGCCTCGGTGAAACCTGTGCGGTGGCGTTGCTTATCGGCGGTATCTATCTTGTGATCCGTCACGTGATCAGTCCGTTGATCCCGCTGACCTATATCGGTACGGTGTTCGTGCTGACGTGGATACTCGGTGCCGATCCGGTGGTACATATCCTGTCCGGCGGTCTGATGATCGGTGCGATCTTTATGGCGACCGATTACGCCACCTGCCCGATCAACAAGTGGGGCAAGGTCGTGTACGCCGTGGGATGCGGTGCGCTGACGGTGCTGATCCGCCTGTACGGCTCGTTGCCGGAGGGCGTATCCTTTGCCATCGTCATTATGAATATTCTTACCCCGCTGATCGAGCGACTGACACGCCCGCGTCCCTTCGGTGAAGGCAGAAAGGCGGTGCGCTCGTGAAACATCTGAAAGAGATCCTTATTTCTGCGCTTGCACTGATGATCATTGCCGGCGCAGTCACCGCGGCACTGGCGGGAACAAACGAGCTGACGAAGGACACCATTGCCAAGCTGACCGAGGAAACCGAAACCGCGGCACGCATGGAGGTCATTGCCGCTGATTCCTTCGTACAGGGTTCGGTCACGGTAGACGGCGAAACGCAAGTGTACTACACCGCCTATGCGGGTGAGGTCTTGGTCGGCTATGTCTTCACCACCCAGTCGGTCGGCAAAAGCGCAGGACTTACCGTTATGACCGGTATTTCCGAAGCGGGTGCCATTACCGGTGTGAAGATCACCGAGGATAACGAGACCGCCGGTTATGTGGACAAGGTCACCAAAGCGGGCTTGTTGGATTCGTTCGTGGGTAGACCTGCACAAGAGTTGACGTTGGATGCGGACGTGGATGCCGTTTCACAGGCAACCAAGACGTCATCCGGCATCTGCAAGGCGGTCAACAAAGCGATCGCCGCTTATCAAGCAATAAAGGAGGGCGGAGCCGATGGCAAATAAATATTGGCAAGCGTTTTCCAAGGGCATTATCAAAGAAAACCCCGTCCTTCGGTTGGTGCTCGGCACCTGCCCGACGCTCGCGGTCACCACTGCCGCGGTAAACGGTCTCGGCATGGGCGCGGCGGCGTCGTTCGTGCTCGTTTGCTCCAATATCGTGATCTCACTGTTGCGGAAACTGATTCCCAACAAGGTGCGTTTGCCCGCGTATATCGTCATCATCGCCGGCTTTACCACCATTGTGCAGATGCTGGTCAAGGCGTACCTGCCCGCCGTTGATAAATCACTGGGCATCTACTTGCCGTTGATCGTGGTCAACTGCATCATTCTCGGCCGTGCGGAAGCGTTTGCAGGCAAAAATTCGGTGGGGCTTTCGGCTTTGGACGGACTCGGTATGGGTGCCGGCTTTACGGCGGCACTGGTCGTTATGGGCGGTATCCGCGAATTTCTCGGTAACGGCACGCTGTTTGGTTGGCCGGAGGGCGGCTTGATCCCGCCGATCACCATTTTCGTATTGCCGGCGGGCGGTTTCTTCGTGTTCGGTATGCTCATTTGGCTGACCAACCGTCTGTCTACCAAGCTGGAGCACAACGCTACCCGTAAGGAACTCACCGAAACGGTGTGTGCGGCGTGCCCGATGGCAGGTAATTGCCACGGCGGAGAGGAGGCAGCTTGTCGTGAATAATACGAGCCTTTTTGCGATCCTCATCGGCGGGTTGTTGGTCAACAACTTCGTGCTGTCGCAGTTTTTAGGCATCTGTCCGTTTTTGGGTGTGTCGAAAAAACTGAATTCCGCCGTGGGTATGTCGGTCGCGGTCATTTTCGTCATGCTGATGGCAACGGCGGCGACGCATCCGATCTACACCTATCTGCTGGTGCCGAACGATCTGGCGTATCTGCAGACCATCGTGTTTATTCTTATCATTGCCGCATTGGTACAGCTTGTGGAGATCATCCTGCGTCGGTTTATCCCGCCGCTGTACAATGCACTGGGTATCTATCTGCCGCTCATCACCACCAACTGCGCAGTGCTGGGTGTCACGATCCTAAACATCGACAGCGGTTATAATTTCGTGCAATCACTCGTGAACGCGTTGGGCGCGGGACTTGGCTTCCTGCTTGCGATGGTGATGTTCGCGGGTGTCAGAGAACGCTTGGAAAGCGCGGAGATCCCCGAATCGCTCAAGGGCCTGCCCATCACGCTGGTGGCGGCTTCGATCGTGTCGGTATCGTTCCTCGGCTTCCAAGGTTTATTCGGACTGTAAGGAGGTACACAAATGAATCCCATATTACTTGCTGTACTGCTCCTTGCGGGGCTCGGCTTGCTTGCCGGTCTGATCCTGGCGATCGCCTCTATTTTGATGGCGGTGCCGAAAGACGAAAAAGCCGAGGCACTGTGCGAATTGTTACCCGGTGCCAACTGCGGCGCGTGTGGGTATTCCGGCTGTGCCGGTTACGCGGACGCCATGGCAAATCACGGTGCCAAGGTCGGTCTGTGCTCACCCGGCGGTGAAGCGGTCGCCCAAGCGACCGGCGAGCTGCTCGGCGTATCAGGCGACGTAGAGCGCATTACCGCACTTGTCCGTTGCGGCGGATGTGAGGACGTGACCGCGCGCAAGCTTGAATATCACGGCTTAGAGTCCTGCCGTGCGGCAACGCAGTTTTACGGCGGCAACTGGTTGTGTAACTACGGTTGTCTCGGCTACGGTGATTGCGTAGCGGCGTGCGAATACGGTGCGATCTCGGTGGAAAACGGACTTGCGCGGGTGGACGCCTCACTGTGTCGCGGCTGTACGAAATGTGTTCCCGCTTGCCCGAAAAAGCTCATCGTGATGGCGGGCAGTGCGACACGCGGTGTCGTGCGCTGCTCCAATCACGATAAAGGCCCGAAAACGCGCGCCGCGTGCAAGGTCGGCTGTATCGGCTGCGGAAAATGCGTGAAGGTGTGCGAGCACGATGCCGTGCAGGTCACCAACTGCCTGTCCGGTATTGATCCCGAAAAATGTGTCGGTTGCGGCAGGTGCGTCGAGGCTTGCCCGATGCACTGCATCACCTTGTTTGGTTGTACGACATAAAAAGTTTTTCTTTTTTGAAAATCGTACTTGACAAACAATAGGGGCATACTATATAATAATCTGCGTCCCCTGTGTGGGGGCGCAATATGGCTGTATAG
>CAZBAO010000044.1:0-12702 GCA_964490085.1 uncultured Eubacteriales bacterium
CTCTGCCGAACATGGAAACCGTCACGCGGACCTTGTTCTTCTCCAGATCGATCTCATCCACACGGCCGGAGAAATTCTCCAGCGGGCCGTCGATGATGTTGACCATATCGCCGACCTTGTACGTGATCTCGATCGGATGTTTTTCGACCCCCAACGCCGCGACCTCTTCCTCGGTCAGCGGAGTGGGCTTGCCGTTCGGGCCGACGAAGCCGGTGCAGCCGCGCGTATTGCGCACGACATACCATGATTCATCGCTCATCACCATTTTGACGAGCACATAGCCCGGAAAGATCTTACGCTCCACATCCTTCTTAACACCGTCCTTGATCTCTGTGACGGTTTCGGTCGGAATGGAGATCTCGTGGATCCAATCCTGAAGTTTTCGATTTTCGACGATCTTTTCCAGATTGGTCGCTACCTTATTCTCATAGCCGGAATAAGTATGAACGACATACCATCTTGCTTCATCAGCCATGGATGTCCCTCCTTATCAACCCAACGAAAGCATCAGATCGATCAGTGCACCCAGGCCGAGATCGATCAAGCAAATGATGAGTCCCAGAATCGCACACAACACCAACGTAACACCGGTATTGCGAACAACTGCGGGGAAGGTCGGCCATGTGATCTTCTTAAATTCGCCTTTCAGATCGCGCAGAAACTTGATGCTCTTACTTGCCTTTGCATCCTGCTTGCCGGTCTTCTTCGCGCGAGCACGACCGACAAAGAAGCAGATAACACCGACAACGAACAGAACCACCGCGATAAAGAAAGCGATCTTTTTACCGGTTAAAAACTCCGGCGCGAAGAAACGGCCGATCCAGGCACTGAAACCAAGTGCGCTCATATCGGAAAAGATATTCAAGCTGCTGAGGAAGGTCACGAGAACGGTGAGCAAACCGGCCACCGCTAAAATAAATCCCCAAAATACCATCGCTTGTTCTCCCCTTCCGTTGCTTACTTGGTTTCTTTGTGCACAGTGTGCTTGCGGCAGAAGCGGCAGTACTTGTTCATCTCAAGTCTGTCCGGATCGTTCTTCTTGTTCTTCATGGTGTTGTAGTTGCGCTGCTTACACTCGCTGCAAGCCATGGTCACTTTGACTCTCATAACGGCACCTCCAATAATTCCCCTTGATAATGGGTTTTTGAGCCTCCCTCAGGGGCACACACCGTTTTAGAAAAACGGCGCAAAAAAATAAACCCCTTTTGAGGTACGCATAGTTTACCATACTTTCCGCAATAGGTCAAGCCTTTTTTATAAAAAACTTTTTCGTGCATATACTTTTGTTGTGGATTGATTTTTTTACTAAAATATGGTATGGTACAATATATGTGGGAAGGGGGTAGAAATTTGGAGATCATCATCAACGGCAAATGCGTTCGTTACATTGACCAAGGCAGCGGTTCGCAAACCATTTTACTGTTGCACGGTTGGGGTGTGGATGGCAATCTGTATCATCTGCTGACCGATCATTTATCTGCCTATTGCCGCGTCCTTGTTCCCGACCTTCCGGGTTTCGGCGGCTCCGAAGAGCCCGACCGCCCCTACACCCCCGCGGATTTTGCCGATTTTGTGCTGGCCTTTGCCGAAGCACTCGGTGTAACCGAGGTGATCGGTATGGGTCACTCCAACGGCGGTCGTATTCTGATCGAGCTACTCGCGCGGGATCGTTGTCCGTTGACCGTTAAAAAAGCGATCCTGTTGGATTCCGCCGGTATTCCCGCAAAGCATTCCCTTCCCTATTACCTGCGTGTATATACCTTTAAATGTATTAAACACGTCGCCGCATTGCCGGGTATCCGCTCGTTGTTTCCGAATGCGGTGGAAAAGGCGCAAAAACGGTTCGGCTCTGCCGATTATAAGCAAGCAAGTCCCGTGATGCGGCAAAGTATGGTAATAGCACTGAAAACCGATGTGACACCGCTTTTATCCCGCATTCGCGTTCCCACCCTGCTGATCTGGGGCAAGGACGATACTGCCACTCCCCTGCGTGACGCAAAGATCATGGAACAGCACATCCCCGATGCAGGGCTGGTGGTGCTCGCCGGTGGACACTATGCGTTCGCCGAAAGCTTTGGGCAGTGCCGTCGGGTGTTAGATTCCTTTTTGCAAGGAGAGTAAACCATGAATATTGCTAAACTTGTTATGCTTGTTTTTGCGTCGCTGAACTTTGTGCTGCAGGCGAGCTATTTCACCCATATGCTACAGCTCAATTCCTACCGTCCGGAGCGCTACCGTAAATGGTGCACCGACAACGATAAAAAAATCGTACAGGTGCGCACCATGCTGCCGGCGCTGCTCATCCCTACCATGTTCCTGCCGGAATTGTACTGCTTTACCGTCAGTGCCGCCATCTTATTACTTGCAGCACTGCTGAATATTCCCAAAAAAGCGAAAAAGCCACTGGTCGTCACGGCGCGTGTCAAGCGGTTGTTCGTGACCGAGTTTATACTGATGGCTGCGATACTGATCGGCTGTTATTTCTTATCGCACCTTCGTGCCGTCGGCATTGCGTGTGTACTGTCGCTCACCGTATTTCTGTGGGTAGGGGTTGCGAACTATATCAATCTCCCCCTTGAAAAAGCGATCGCCAACCGCTATGTACGGGATGCAAGGCATCGCCTGGATCAGCGTCCCGACCTAACCGTTATCGGTATCACCGGCAGCTACGGCAAAACGAGTACCAAGAATTTTCTGCACGCGCTGTTATCGATACGGTATAATGTACTGATGACACCGGAAAGCTACAACACCACCATGGGCGTCGTGCGTACCGTCCGAGAACGGTTGCGCCCCTCACATCAAATATTCATCGCCGAAATGGGCGCCAAAAACATTGGCGATATCAAAGAAATATGCGATCTGGTTTCCCCGACTTACGGCGTCATCACCTCCATCGGTGAACAACATCTGGAAACCTTTAAGACCGTCGACAACATTATTGCCACCAAATTTGAGTTGGCTGATTCACTTCCGGCGAACGGCTGTCTGTTTGCCTGCGGGGATAACGCGCACATTCAAAAGCGCCTTGACCAAAAGCAACCGCTCTGCCCCGCCGTACTGTACGGCATAGAAAACGGTGAGGTGCGTATCACCGATCTACAGGTGTCGCTTGCCGGTTCATCCTTTACGGTTGTCATCGGTGAAGAACGGCAGTCCTTCACCACAAAGCTGCTTGGGGCACATAACATTCAGAATTTAGCAGGCTGTATCGCGATGGCACACCGCTTGGGGATCCCGCTCAGTGAGATGGTATACGCCGTGCGGCTTCTCAAACCGGTGGAACACCGTCTGCAGCTGTTGCCAAACGGATATATTGACGATGCGTACAATTCCAACCCCGTCGGTTTCCGCGGCGCGTTGGATGTATTAAAGCAATTCGACGCACAACGCGTGCTGGTCACCCCCGGTATGGTCGAGCTCGGTGAACGGCAGGAAGCACTCAATCGTGAGCTTGGTGCCTACGCCGCCGACTGCTGTGACTTTGCGGTGTTGGTTGGCTTAAAGCAAGCACCGCCGCTCAAAGAAGGGTTGCTTTCCGCCGGATTCCCGGAGGAGCGGATCATGATCGTATCCACCCTGAACGAGGGGCTGGCACTGTTGGCACAGACCCCCTCCAAGGGCGCACGAATCGTGTTGTTGGAAAACGACTTACCGGATAATTTTTGAGAGGTGTTTTGTAATGAAAACCAGAGTAGCCGTACTCTTCGGCGGACGCAGTGTGGAGCATGAGGTGTCGATCATCACGGGTATCCAGGCGTTTTGCGCACTGGACCGTGACAAATACGATCCCATCCCGCTGTATATTTCTAAGGACAATCGCTTTTATACCGGTGAGGCACTTGGCAAGATCGAAACGTATCGCGATATGAAAGCCTGTATGGCCGCCGCCACACAAGTACTGTTGGTGCCGTCGGCAAACGGCGTGGATATGATACGGTATCCCGCCAAAAAATTCGGAAATAACCTGATCGGCTCGTTTGAGGTCGCCCTACCTGCCGTGCACGGCACGAATGTTGAGGACGGCACGCTGATGGGGATGCTGGAAATGCTGAATGTACCCTACGCGTCCTGCGATATCATGTCTTCGGCGATCGGCATGGATAAATACTTAATGAAGGCGGCTCTTAACCACGCCGGCGTGCCGGTACTGCCCGCGCTTTGCTTCTCCGGAAAGGAGTATGCGCTCAACAGCGAGGCTGTCGCCGATCGCATAGAAGCGGGACTCGGCTATCCGGTCATCGTCAAGCCGGTCAACTTAGGTTCGTCGGTCGGTATCTCCCGCGCGGACAGCCGCGATAAGCTGATTGCCGCACTCGACGATGCATTTGGATTCGCCGCCCGCGCCTTAGTGGAACGCGCCGTCACGCCGCTGCGTGAGATCAACTGTGCGGTGCTGGGGGATGCGGATGAGGCGCGCGCCTCCGTGTGCGAGGAGCCGGTCAACAGCGATGAGATCTTAAGCTATCACGACAAGTATTTGAGCGGCGGCAAAGGCTCGAAATCCGGCGGCATGTCGGATCTGAAACGCCGCTGTCCCGCTGATATTCCCGACGAGATGGCGAGAACCGTACAGGATTTGGCGGTCAAAACGTTCCGCACACTGGGTTGCTCCGGTGTGGCACGCATTGATTTCCTCAACAATCCCGAAACCGGAGAGTTATGGGTCAACGAGATCAACACCATTCCGGGTTCACTCGCGTTTTACCTGTGGGAAGCCGCCGGACTACCGTTTGATAAGCTGCTCGACGAGATGATCTCCTTAGCATTTAAGCGGCATCGCGATCGCGACGCACTGAATTTTGATTATGACACCAACATTCTCTCTGCAGTATCGCTCGGCGGCGCTAAAGGAAGTAAACAATAAGGGAAAACGCCCGCGCAAATTGCGCGGGCGTTCTTATGCGTTGCACTCCTCAACGATATAGTCGATACCGGCAATTTGCTCCGCGGCGTGCAGTGCTTCATCCGGAATCACAAAAGCCTTGATCAACAGCAGAATACCGACGTGTCCGGCGGCATTACTTTTCGGCGCGATCACGTCGACACTGACCGTTGTTTTAAACAAAGCGCGTAGCTCGCGCACAATATGTCCGGTTCGGCTGGTATCGGATATCTCCACATACAGATTGATGACCGTCTTGCGTTTTTCTTCAAAATGGCCTAAGATAGGGACAACGACCACACACAGCAAGGTGGCGACGATCGCACCGATGTAAAAGCCGTAGCCGATCGCAATACCAATGGTCGCCGTTGCCCACAGACCCGCCGCCGTAGTAAGTCCCGTAACGACGGTACGGTTACGCACCAAAATCATGCCGACGCCCAGAAAACCGATACCGGACACGACCTGTGCGGAAATACGGAAGGCATCTCCACCGGTGCCGAGCACCTGCACCGCAAACAAGCCGGTCAGCGAGGTGATAGCGGAACCGACACACACCAAAATATGAGTCCGCATACCGGCGGCACGGCCATGACGACCGCGTTCACTGCCGATCACACCGCCAAGCAACGCCGCCAAAAAGATACGAATCAGTACCGAATACACATTGAATTCCTGCAATAAATTCAAAACAAACATGTTGCGCTCTCCTTTTTTGTGATAAGAAAGCAAAAAAGAGGAAAAAAGCAGATGACACGTCTCGCTTCTTTCACTCTTGTTTTCTTGTAATCAGTATACCCATATACTCCCAAAAAGTCAAGTGTGAAAAACTGCTTGACTTTTCGAAAAAACAAGCATACAATAGCGACTTGGAAAAGAGGCATCATCTATTATGGACATTTTATTAAGTATTGCAATCGCACTGTTTGTCGGGCTGCTATTCACCCGCGTTATCAAGCCGTTCGGGCTTCCTGCGGTCACCGGTTATCTGATCGCCGGCGTGCTCATCGGCCCCTACGGGCTTGGCGCACTGGGCAATCTGTTAGGCGTGGAGGGACTCGGTTTCACCTCAATGTCATACATCGAGCATTTCGGTGTCATTTCGGATGTCGCACTGGGCTTTATCGCCTTCTCCATCGGCAATGAATTCCGGCTGTCGCAGTTAAAAAAAATCGGTAAGCAGGCAACCGTGATCGGCATTGTGCAGGCACTTGTCGCAGCGGTGCTTGTGGATATCGCCTTATGCGTGCTGAGCTTGATACTCGGCGAGGAGATTCTGCCGATGAGCGTCGCGATTACGTTGGGTGCCGTCGCAACGGCAACCGCGCCCGCCGCTACCCTTATGGTGGTTCGTCAGTACAAGGCTAAAGGTAAGCTTACCGACATTCTCCTCCCCGTCGTCGCGTTGGACGATGCGGTCGGTCTGATCGTATTTGCGGTATCCTTCGGCATCGCCAAGGGTATGGTCAGCGGCCACGTGGACGTGTTCTCCATCATCATCAATCCGCTCATTGAGATCGTCGCATCGCTTCTGCTCGGAACCGTTATGGGCTTTTTATTCTCGGAGACAGAAAAGCATTTCCACTCCCGCAGCAAGCGGTTGTCCGTGTCTGTGACCTTTGTCATCCTAACGGTGGCGATCACCATGATCCAGATCCCGATCGGCCCGGTCACCATCAGCACCTCTTCCCTGCTATCCTGCATGATGCTCGGCACCATCTTCTGCAACGTGTGCGAATCGTCGGAGGAACTGATGGACCGTGTGGATCGCTGGACGACACCGCTGTTCGTACTGTTCTTCGTGATCAGCGGAGCAGAGCTGGAGCTGAGTGTGTTTACACAGCTCTCTATCGTCGGTATCGGCGTGGTATTTATCGTCTTCCGCTCACTCGGCAAGATGATCGGCAGCAGCCTCAGCGCCAAGGCGTGCGGATGCGATGAAAACATCGTGAAATACCTCGGCATCACGTTGCTTCCGCAAGCCGGTGTAGCTCTCGGCATGTCGGTCACCGCCATGCAACTCGGCGATAAAGAGGGTTCGCTGGTACGCAACATCGTGCTGTTCGCCGTACTGATCTATGAACTGGTTGGACCGCTGCTCACTAAGATGGCATTGACCAAGGCCGGTGAGATCATTCCTGAACACCGCCGTTCTGCAAAGCAGATCAACCCTGATCGTGCAAAATAACGTGCGATTTATAAAAGGCAGACGCCACTGAGCGTCTGCCTTTTTCTTACGGAACGATATATTTAACAACGGGGATCTTCTTCAGCAACCACACACCGAAGCGTTTCGCTGTATGTGTGTGCAAGGCCGTTACAATGCAGCATAATCACGCCGAAAGTAGCAGCAATGTTGAAACATCAAAAAAGACCACGCGATTTTTTTGCGCCAAGCCGATTGCCATTCAACCGTGTTCCATCCTGCGCATTATGATTTGTGTAAAAGTTTGTTTTTAATTAAAGCCAAAAACTGTTTGAGTTCTTTAATGTACAAAACAAACATCAAAGCGATGGCAATCACTTGAAGCCACGTCCAAGACAGCCCTAAATATGCCACGACCATTTGTGCGATCAACACGAGATATACCGTAATATCTCTCCACCATTTGATATGCAAGATAACGTGCTTACGCAAAATCAAATGTCGCATAACTAATATCACGGCATACCCCAGCAATGTTGCCAGTGCCGCACCGTAAGCGCCTAAATAGTATATAAAGATAAAATTACAAACGGTATTGACAATCGCACCGACTATTGTGGAAATGGAAAGGGTTTTCGTATCTTTTACAGCGGTAAATATACTTCCGATGAATAACGCCATGGCATTAAAAACAACCGATATCAACAAGGGCGGAACAAATTGCCATGCTTCAAAAAATTCTTTGGAGTATAATATTTTGGAAACCGGAATATTGACGATCATGATTGCGGAGCAAATAATCGCCATCGCAAAATTCATCATGTTGTACATGTTGCTCATAAACCCGTCAGAGTCATGTTTATCGAACTCTTTAATAGCGGAAATTGACCAAGCTTGCGCAAATATATTTTGAAAAATAGACAATATATTGGGTATTTTATAGGCAACTGCGTATAATCCACTTACAGCCACACCCGACATCCAGGTCAAAATATAGCGGTCAGAAGCACTGTTAATCCACCAGGCCATCACACTAAAGATCAACGGAAAACTGAATGCAACCATATCCTTGAGAACAGTAGCCGAAATTTTCCACTTGATATAGCGGTATAATTTTGCACCTATGAAATACCAAATTAATGCCAGGACACTTCCTACGGTATTTGCCAACAGATAACCGTTTAAACCCCAGTCAAACACGACTAAGAACACAATATTTGCTGTCAACGTAACAATTGACTGCAAAACACCGCCAATGACCATCACATTGACCTTATCGATTCCTCTGCAAAACAACGAGATCGTATTATAAAGTGCGGTTGTGAAGTACATTAACACAAAAAAGATGAGGTAACTATCATCAAGTCCTGGAATATGCAAAAATGAGGTAGCACAGGCACCGACACATACCAATGCCGTTCCGCACAGAATAACGCGAATAGCAATTGAAAATACGTCGTTCTGCTTATACTTACTGTCCAATGCAAAACGCATGACAGCATCTTGAATATCCAAGGTGAAGACGGGGATCAGCAAAGATACAGTCGTTGTAAGCAGATCCGAAATACCGTATTCCGTTGTTGTTAAACAATTGGTGTAGATCGGTATCAGCAGTATCGACAGCAATTTGGGAACAAAACTGCTGATGGAAAACAACAACACATTTTTGGCAAGATATTTATGTTTTTTCTCCATCATTATCCCCTTTTTATGATCTTTTTCAGCAACCGAATAATTCGGCTTATCTTTTCTGTTTGATCATAATACTTACAATACTTTTCTCTAAGCAGATGCAGATCTGTTTTTTTCGCTTTCAACTCGGCAATCAGTTGTTCACGAATCAAAGGTCTCTGCTGATTATACGGATATTGCACAGACCAATATTCAGCCAGCTCCTGCGCATCTACACGGCACACTTGCTTATCTGCTAGCACCTTAACAACAGCTTCACCACACTTGGTGTTACTTATCACCATGGAAACGCCCTGTTTGTCTTTGATGAATTTGTCACCCCAATAGTCACCAATACGAATATCGGCACCGGAGTGTTCTCTGTACGGACAATCAAAGCAGGATTCCATATCACAGAGTCCCCGACGAAAAAACGCATAAAAGTCGTCTTTTCCTTCCTCTTTTTTATAGGCTCTGCCGTTTCCCACGGCAAGTAGAATCCGACGCCGCCATCCCCCTTCCTTACTACGAAAGAAAACAGTGGGATGTGACCCTATACCGTAATTTTCATCGAGCTTTGCAAGATAAGTTTCCCACAAGTAGTAAGACGGAACGCCGTGACAAATCAAATCGATAATTACGGCGTTATCCCGCAATCCTTTTTTGCGGAGAAGTTTGTCAACACCGGCGGCTTGACAGGGTGTTCCAAAAAAGGCGATCTTATAGTCTTTGGCTGTCTTAGCGATCTGCTTCAAAGCTTCTGAGGAAATGCTTTGAATATATTTAGATCCCTGCAAAAGAGGCAAGCGGTCTTGCTCTTCCGGCATGATCCAAATATGCTTGGCAGAATTTGTTGCCGTATCGTACATACAACCGCAAACAGCATAGCCTTCATCAAGTAAATATTCGGCTATGTCATGACCCACACCGCCGGAGGAAGACTGTTCCAATGTTTTTTGGGAACAACTTTTTACTGAGCAAAGCGCGTGAGAGTCTTTCATGTGGGGAGCCGTAATCTGCAACATGGGACAAACGGTTTGGCATTGCCCGCAGAGCACACATTTATCGGTATCGACGAAATAGTGCTCGAAACCTTCTTCGTTTTTCGCAATAGTAATGGCGTTTTTAGCGCAAACTGCGGCACACGCGCCGCAACCGCAACACCGTTCCGTGATTGTGAAGGGGGTACGGATTGCATCCGTCTGTGCACTGACCGCACTTTCCAAAGCTCTTTTCAGGTAATCTATAGACTCTTTTCGTTTCACAATCAAATTGTGATTAGCCTCAGTAAAGTTACAAATAAATTCCAGTTGTGCGTCCCGCATGTTCCGATAATCTACCAAGCGGTCTTCCAAGCCCAGCATATGAAGCAAATTCAAAATACGACTGTTTTGGTTTTTCGGGTCATTATCTTCAAATCGTTTGAAAACAGAAAACGGAACATTATAGTTAACCGAGAAAGCTAAGCCGTGGAAAGAATCCGTAACCACATATTTGGCATTTCGCACTAGCGAAACAAACTCACACGGGCCAACCTCAAACGGAACGGATTCCCTACTCTTTTTCTGTTTGGCCGTAACCGGTATGACATAGTAAGGAACGGCCATCTTCTGTGACAACATACGGACATAGTCCATATACTTGTCCGCGTCACCGAGGAAATAGCAGATTATATATTCCTCATCTTGAAGCTTTGGAACTTGGTCTTCCAGTATACGAGCATCCCATGCAGATGAATTCATGAGCAAGGTGGGATCCAGCACAACCTTTGCATCTTGATCTGTCAGCTTTTTGATCAGATCTGCTCCCTGCTGTTCACGAACAGATAAATGTGTAAAGCGTGAAATGAGCGCCGCCGTGCGCTCTCTAATGATCGGATGTCTGATTTCCGTGGAGCCTAAGCTGGGGGCATAGGCAATCATTTTATCGGGATTTTCCACAAAATCAAGAAAATACTTGCTATCATAGCAGATTGGCGACCAAATTTGATCGCTACCGCAGATAAAAGCATCGTATTGCTTATTCAAAGCGTAAAGTTCCGGATACGAAACACACTGATCGGTACACGATACTTTTTGAATCAAATATTCTTCATACAGTTTACTGCGTTCACAAGATTCATACGGTCTGTTCTTAAAAGAATCGATTTTGTTGACAAGACGCTTCAACAGTTTGGTCTCGGCAGTTTCGCGCAGTGACCCTTTAGGTGCGTATTGTATGAAAGCGGGATCAAATCCCAAGTCGGAAACGACTTGATATAAGGCGCTTGCTTGTAAAGCAGAGCCGTAGTTTTGATACATGTACCATGTCATTAACGCTACTTTACGCGTCTTATCCATAAAACCTAATTTCCCCTTTTCACCTTCTAAGTACCTGTTTTGCATCAACGCCAAAAAACTGTTTCCCAAAAAATGTGACTATATAAGTTATTTCCCTTTTATCCATTCAACCGTTCGTTTCATCGCGGCGACAAGCCCTTTATATTTGATAACACCGCAAAAAATACTGATATGCCCTGCCAATCCGTTTGGCATAATTTTTGAAAGACGCGGACGAATTTGCAACGCATAGCGCTCTTCATCCGGCAACCACGAGCCGTCAAAATGGTGGATCGTATAGGTGTTCTCGGTTACCGTTAACACTTTGGTTTCAAAATCCTTGGGGCAAAAATAATCGGACGGGAACAGCGTGAATCCATTTACCGTTTGCAGCGTATTATTTAGCACTAATCCGTGTTTTAAACAAGCATTGGTAATGCGTGTCACATTAGTCGTAAGATCCATTTCGCCATCCGGTTTGATGAAATGCGCGGTATCGTACTCACTCAGTAAATCGCGAAAAAAGGGATTTCCTTTTTCACACGCCATCAACCCGGTAGGAATGCGATCATATGCTTCAAAGCCAGACAACGCCTGGTGGTCTAAAAGATCGTCCAGCGGTTTGAGCACCTCCACGTCGGTGTCCATATAAATACCGCCCTCGGTAACGAGCGCGTACAGTCTGGCAACGTCTGAAACAAATGCCCATTTTTTCGACGCATAGGCTTCTGCGGAATATGCGCAGCAATTGACATCGAAATTTTCCTCGTTCCATTCTATGATCTCGTATTCGGGACAATATTTTTTCCAACTGGCAATGCACTTTTTTGCCATTTCGGGAAGAGGTTTTTTTCCAAACCAACAATAATGAATTTTCTTGGGAATCATTCGTTTCACCTATATCCTTTTATAAAGTTTGCGAAACGCATAAAAACCGCGCATTCCAAACTTGAGAAGAAAAACCGTTAGTTTGTTTTTGATATTCACATATGGATTGTTTTTGAGGTCAGTCCAACATTCGCGAATATGCTTTTGCACCTTGCGAAACAGTTGCACATCACAGTAGCGACTGTCTGCCATCGCATTGATAACCGTCAAATCATTTAAGAATACGTAATATTTATAAGCTTCGTCGTAAACGGGAGCATGTTCCTCCACAAACGGTTGAATACTGTTTACCGCGTCAAGCAGTTGCAATCGCTTCGGAGAAAAATTCTGACTGATGATGCTCCCCGCTCGTTGCACATAATAATAGCACGGCTTATTCACACAGACCACTTTCTCTGCTGCGGCACAAAAACGGTAAGTGGTAAACACATCTTCGTGGATACGCCCTACCGGATAGCGTATGCTGGTATTTTCAAATAACTCCCGCGCATACAGTTTGTTCCAAGCCATAACTTGTACGCGGTTTTTCATCGTAAAAATATCGAATATGGCTTCCTCTGCCGATAAAACAACGGTTTTATCAACGGCAATGGCGGCGTTTTTTTTCTCTGAATAATATTCCCAATAACCGCAAGCTGCCATTTTAACAGCATGTTCCAGACATGCACTCAGCATGACTTCAATATAATCAGGAGACACGAAATCGTCACCGTCAACAAACGCCAGGTAATCACCTGTTGCCGCTTCAATTCCGGCGTTGCGTGCGGCAGATAAACCACCATTTTTTTGATGAA
>CAZBAO010000045.1:0-12445 GCA_964490085.1 uncultured Eubacteriales bacterium
GTCGACCTCTAGCGTGACAGGCTAGCGTTCTAACCAGCTGAACTACCGGGCCATACCGTCGCTCGCGGCGACTTTGTCTATTATAACGGCTACTTTTCCGTTTGTCAACAGATTTTTTCAAAATCCCCGCACTTCTTTTCGCTTTTATTTTTCGTGCGGATGACTGTTTTCTTTATGCAGGATCGCCAAGCGCTTGACTGCTTCTTTTCCGAAACGGTCGCGCAACGCATCGACCGCAGTGTCCAGTGCCGCGAGCCGTTCGTGCTTCTCATCATTACTTTCAAACAGATCGATCTGCTGCGGTTCCTCCCCCTCGCTCAGCTTTGTGGCCGTTACCGTCAAGCTGCGCACCGGTATCCCCTCTTTCCAGCACTCGTGCAATGCCACAAGTGCCCCCTCATACAGCTCTGAGGTGACCGAGGTAGGATGAGCCAACGCCCGTTGATGCGTAATCGTTTTAAGTGACGGAAGCTTGACCGTAACGTGCACGGTTTTACACTGTAGCCCGTGCGACCGCAACCGCGCCGCCACCGGCTCGACCAAATACAACAAGCCGTTATGCAACTGCTCCGCCGTTTCAAGATCACGCGGAAAGGTCGTACCGTTTCCGCACGATTTTATTTCACGCTTATCCGTAAAAAGCCTCACGGGTGTGGGATCGATACCGCACGCATAATCGTGCAATTGACCGCCCAGTTTACCAAGCGCCGATACGACGCACGCACGGTCGGAGGATGCCAGATCGCCGATCGTTTTGATTCCCATGCGTGCAAGCGTTTCGGTAGCGCTGCGACCGGCAAAGATCAGGTTGGATACCGACATTGGATATAAGATCGACCGGTAGTTTTCCTTGGTCAAAACAGTGGTGGCGTCCGGCTTGCGATAGTCACTCCCCATCTTTGCAAGGGTTTTATTAAACGAAACCCCCACGGAAATGGTCAAGCCAAGTTCTTCCTTAATGCGGCGGCGCAAGGTATCGGCGATCGTCTTACCATCCCCGAACAACAGGTGACTGCCGGTGACGTCCAACCACGACTCGTCAATACTGAACGGCTCTACGCGATCGGTGTATTCGCAATATATCGCATTGATACGCTGATAAAATTCTTCGTAACGATCGTAATGCGGCGGTACGATCACAAGCTTCGGGCATTTTTTCTTCGCCTGCCATACCGTTTCCGCCGTGACGATACCGTACCGCTTGGCATGTTCATTTTTGGCAAGCACGATACCGTGACGATTTTCGGGATCACCGCAAACAGCCATCGGAACGCGCCACAATTCCGGTCGATAGACGCACTCCACCGACGCAAAAAAAGAATTGCAATCACAATGCAGAATGGTTCGTTCCATAACCGACACCTCAAAATAAGAACAAGTGTTCTATTTCTATCTTGATTATACGGATTCCTTATTTCTTTGTCAATGGTTCTAATTGACAAAAAAATCACTTTGCGATATACTAAGTTGAAAATGGAGGGATTATATATGTCAGTAATACGCAGACCCTACGGAACCCTGCCGAATGGTGAGGCAGTCGAACAATTAACCGTTACCGGTGAGGGCGGATTATCCGTTTCCTTTATCACCTACGGCGGAACCTTGACGAACCTGGTATTTGACGGCAAGGACGTCGTGTTGGGCTATGCAAGTTTGGAAGAATATCTGCACGAAGTCGGTTGTATCGGCGTCACGGTAGGCAGATACGCCAACCGCATTGCCGGCGGCACCTTTGAACTGAACGGCGTCACCTACGACGTCGGTTGTAACGAAAACGAATTTTGCCATCTGCACGGTGGAAAAGGCGGATGGCAGGTTAAAAACTGGGAGGTTGCTTCGGTAGAAGATACCGCCATTACTCTTCGCCAGTTCTCCCCTGACGGCGAGGTGGGATACCCGGGCAACGTCACCGCTGACGTGCGCATTTCAGTGACACCGGATAACACCCTGTCGTTTGAATACACGGCAACGTCGGACAAGGATACCATCCTTAATATGACACAGCACGCCTATTTCAACTTGAACGGATATGACGGCGGAAACCATCTGGACACGTTGCTGCAGATCTCCGCCGACGCGATTTTGCCTGTTGATGACCATCTGATCCCGTTCGGCGAGGCATTGCCGGTGGAAGGTACAGCGTTTGATTTCCGCGAACTCAAACCGATCGGTCGCGACATCAACGATGATCACCAGCAGATCCAGCTCTGTAACGGTTACGATCACAACTTTATACTCAAGGGCGAGGCAAATGCGTGGAAACATTGCGCGACCGCGATTTCCAATAAGACCGGTATCCGTATGGACTGCTATACCGATCAACCGGGCGTGCAGTTGTATACCGGTAATATGCTGAAAGTAGATTTCGGTAAAGGTGGCCCGATGTCACAGTATCAGGGTTTCTGTCTGGAAACACAGCATTTCCCCGACAGCCCGCACAACCCCGATTATCCTACCACCGTGCTGAAAGCCGGCGAGACCTACCACACGGTTACAGAATATCGTTTCTCCAAAATATAGATCCGTAACGGAACAGACGTATAATTTCCCCGCATAGTTATGGAGGCATTTTAATGTTAGAAACTTTCTTCGCAACGCTTGAACCAATGCTGATGTTGTTTACTTGTATCGCCATCGGGTTCCTTGCAAAAAAGACCAATATCTTACCCGACAACGCGGGAAAAGTGATGGCTAAGTTGGAAACGTGGATCTTCTGCCCTGCTCTCAGCTTCAGCACGATGTCCACTTATTTTACCCTTGATACCGTCAGCACGCACGCAGTAAACATTTTGTTCGGCATCTGTTGTGTGGCGTTGGGAATGGCCTTTGCCATTCCGCTCGGTAAATGGTTCATCCGTGAAAAATGTCCCGAACGCGGTATTTATATGTACGCGTTGGCGTTCGCCAACGGCGGTTATGTCAGTGATCCTGTCATCTTAGCCATGTTCGGCGGGGAAGTTCTCTCTTACTATAAGCTGTTCTATCTCCCCTTCAGTATCATGATCTACACGTGGGGCATCAGCGTACTGGTTCCGGACGGTGAACATAAAGGCAATGTTTTCAAGAAAGTCATGAACGCACCGACCATCGCTATGCTCATCGGTATCGTCTTCGGACTGACCGGTGCACGGCAATACTTACCGAGTTTTCTTACCTCCTCTCTTGATTCTTTGAAAGCTTGTATGGGTCCCGTGGCCATGCTGCTCGCGGGCTTTACCATCGCCAGCTACGATATGAAAGAGATGTTAAAAAACAAGAAAGTGTACCTGGCAACCGCCTTGCGGCTGGTCGTTCTCCCTACGATTTTGGTTGGTGCTCTATTCGGGATCAAAGAACTGGTGAACATTTTGTTTGACATTCAACTTGATCATTTTGTTCTGTTCCTTGCATTCTTTGCTTGCGCCGCACCGTTAGGACTAAACACCGTTGTCTTTCCGGAAGCATACGGTGGAAGCCCCAAAACGGGAGCCAGTATGGCACTCATTTCCCACACGCTTTGTGTGATCTCCATCCCCATTATGTACGCTTTAATGGTAGCGATTTTCGGGCCGATGCCCACACCATGACCAACGAAAAAATCCGCCGCGGAACGTTCCGCGGCGGATTTTTTTACGCGTTCACTTTTACAAGAATTTCGAAGGTCATAAAATCATCGGCTTTATCCACCGTAATGCTGAGGTTTTCAAAATCAAAGGTATATCCCGCTTCGGGAATACTGCCGACCGTTTCGGTCAGCCAGCCGTTGACGGTGGTGGCTTCCGTTTCCTCCTCCGGCTCGATTTCAAAGAAGGTGAAGAAATCCTCCACAGCGGTGGAGCAGAGCACACGGTAGGTCTGTTCATCGATCTTCTGGAACTCATCGAACGCTTCGTCGCTTTCATCCCAGATCTCGCCCACGATCTCCTCTAAGATATCCTCCATCGTCACGATACCGGAGGTCTCGCCGTATTCATTAACCAGTATGACAATGTGATTATGCTCTTTCTGCATATCCTTAAACAGCGCATCCAGATGGGCGGTCTCCGGCACGAAGGTCGGATCAAACATCGCCTGCTCCAAGGTGAAATCCGGACGGGTACGGCGCAGCAGATAATCGCGGCTGTACAGAATACCGATGATATTGTCGGGCTTTTCGGAATATACCGGAATACGCGAATATCCCTCTTCCTCGATGATTTGCAGGATCTCTTCATCGGTCGCATCAGCTGAGATAAAGGTCACCGCCTTGCGGGGAGTCATAACGTCCTCGGCGGTCATTCCATCCAGCTTGAACACGTTTTTGATATATTCGATATCGTTTTCATCCAACGAGCCTTCATCGGCACCCGCATCCAGCATCAGCACGATATCCTCCTCGGATACGGGATCCTCCTTTGCGTGAGGATCGATACCGAACAAGCGCCCGACTCCGTTCGTAGAAACGGTGAGCAGCCAGATAATGGGCTTTAGCACAAACGCCAGACCGGAGATCGTACCGCAAACCGCTTCGGCAAGCTTTTCCTTATGGCGCATCGCCACACGCTTGGGAACCAGTTCACCAAGCACTAACGTGAAAAACGACAAAACGATGGTGATCGCAATGACCGAAACGGTGTCGATCACGCCGATCTGTGCCGCCGGCACGTCAAACGTTTTAACCAAAAAGCCGCTTAAACGTTCGGAAAAGTTATCCGCTGCGAATGCGGAGCCCAAAAAGCCGGCAAGTGTAATGCCGATCTGGATGGTCGATAAGAAACGCGTGGGGTCCTCGATCATCCGAAGCATTTTAACGGCTTTTTTGTCGCCGTCTTCCGCACGCGCCTTTACCTTTTTCTCGTTAAGGGAAATCACGGCGATCTCGGTCGCAGCAAAAAACGCGTTGAGCAAAATCAGAATCAGTTGCAGTAGTAATTGTTTCAGAATGTCAGACATACCGTACCCTCCCACCTATAAAACACGGTTTGGAAGGCTCGTATGCCTTGCTGTGCTGCCTACTTCGAGGAAGCGGATCCACTAAAAACCAACTCCTTAAATACAAATATATGATATCGTAACATATATTTTTTCTATCGTCAAGTGGTTTGATAATTTGTCGCCCGTGAATAAACATCACTAAAACGACCCACAATCACAATAAATATATAGGAGGTATCTAATATGCCAGTCGAGTTTAAAAGCAGTGAGACCAAGGCTAATTTGATGCGCGCGTTTGCGGGTGAAAGTCAAGCCAGAAATCGCTACACCTTTGTAGCGGAAAAGGCCATGAAGCAAAAGCTCCATGTGATCGAGTGCGTGTTCCGATTTACCGCCGACCAAGAGAAAGAACACGCCTCTATTTTTATGAATCACCTAAAAGAATTGGACGGCGACACCGTTGCGGTCGACGGCACCTATCCGGTAGAAACGACCGAATCGCTTCTCCAACTGCTGAAAAACGCACAGCACAATGAGATGGAAGAATTCGATCCGGTATACAAAACCTTTGCGGAGGTTGCCGAAAAAGAAGGCTTCCCCGCTGTCGCCGCCTCCTTTCGGAACATCGCGCAGATCGAAAAAACGCACAGTGAGCGGTTCAAAAAATTTGCCGAGTGGATGGAGCAAAATCAACTGTTTGTATCCGATACGGAATGCGGTTGGCTATGCTTAAACTGCGGTCACGTTCACAACAGCAAATCCGCACCGCAGATGTGTCCCGTTTGTCAGCACGAACAAGGCTATTTCGTGCGCATCACGTTAGCTCCGTATACCTCCGCGTGTTAAAAAACGCCGTTCCGGTATTGCCGGAACGGCGTTTTTTTTGTGTACTTATCCAAGCAACATACGGTCGTTTGCGAACTCACCGTTGCTGGCTTTACCAAACAGCTCCATCAAATCGGAGACCTTTAGTTTTTGTTTATCCTCACCGGAAACATCGTAAATGATATGACCCTCGTGCATCATGATCAGGCGATTACCCAAACGGATCGCATCCTTCATGTTATGAGTGATCATAATGGTGGTGAGGTTGTCACGCGAAATGATGTCATTGGTGGTTTCCAAGACCTTAGCGGCGGTTTTGGGATCCAGAGCCGCTGTATGCTCATCCAACAAGAGCAGCTTCGGTTTGAGCAACGACGCCATCAGCAAGGTCAACGCCTGGCGCTGACCACCGGACAGCAAGCCGACCTTGGATGTAAGACGATCCTCTAAGCCGAGCCCCAATTGTTTCAGACGTTCGCGATACATCTCGCGCTCGCCCTTGGAAATACCGTTTCGCAACCCACGCGGTTTTCCACGACGCGCGGCAAGTGCCAAGTTCTCTTCAATCTGCATTGTCGGCGCGGTACCCATCATCGGATCTTGGAACACGCGACCAATGAATTTCGCGCGCTTATGCTCAGACAATTTGGTAATATCGGTTCCACCGATCACGATATGGCCCTCATCCACTGGAAAAGTACCTGCAACCGAGTTGAGCAAGGTCGATTTACCGGCGCCGTTTCCGCCGATAACCGTGACAAAATCACCGGCTTGCAGATGCAGATTCACACCGTTCAGCGCCACTTTTTCGTTGACGGTACCGGCGTTAAACGTCTTGGAAATGTTTTGAATATCAAGCACGATTCGCGCCACCTTTCTTCGATCGTTTGGAGGCATGTTTACCCTTGATATGCGGAATAAACAAGGCCACTGCGACGAACGCGGCAGAGAACAGCTTAAGGTCGTCTGTATTCAGACCAAGCTGGATAACAAATGCGATCACCACGTAATAGATGATAGCACCGATAACAACGCCGGCAAGCTTCAGCGCGAAATTAGTGAAAATACGATCAAACAATACTTGTCCGATGATAACCGCCGCCAAACCGATAACGATCGCGCCGCGGCCCATGTTGACGGTAACACTGCCCAAATACTGTGTATACAAAGCACCGCTGAGACCGACCAGACCGTTGGACAGGATCAAACCGACAAATTTCATCGTATCGGTATTGATACCCTGCGCGCGGCTCATATTGGAGTTCGCACCGGTTGCACGGATCGCACAACCGAGCTCTGTACCGAAAAACCAGTACAAAAGCGCAATAACCGCCACAACGAAAAGCAAAGCTACCACGCACGACATCGCTTTTTCACGGCCGGTGACCCACAACGGGTATTTGTCCACACTCACAGCCAACATGGATTTACCCATGATGCGCAGATTGATGGAATATAACGCAAGCTGTGTCAGAATACCGGAAAGAATCGGCGGAATACCCATGCGTGTATGCAAAAGGCCCGTCAGAGCGCCGCCGAGAGCCCCCGCACAGAACGCCGCGATCATGGCGATCCAAACCGGTACACCTTTAATGATCAAAAGCGCCGCCACAGCGCCACCTGTACAGATCGAACCATCAACCGTCAGATCGGAATAATCCAAGAGCTTATAAGTGATAAAAACGCCCAATGCCATGATACCCCAAATCAACCCTTGCGCTATCGCATCGGGAAGCATTTTGAGTAAAGACATTAAAAAGTCCATGGAGACACCCTCCGTCATTTGATAATAAAACAACGCGCGCCGGAGAGGAATTCCCCCTCCGGCCGCGAGGAACTACAGAAATTATTGCAGATCTTCCGGAATCGTCAGACCCATTGCGGTGGCATTATCCTCATTGATGACCAGTTCCATGTCCTCCGCTTTCATAAAGCCGATAGGTGTGGTAGCCGGATCGGCACCATTGACCAAGATCTCGTACGCCATCTCACCGGCCTTGTAGCCCAGCGTGTAGTAATCGATGGAGACGGTTGCCGTTCCGCCGGACTCGACCATACCGGACTCACCGCAGATAACCGGAACCCTCGCGGGAACAGCAATGTTTTTGACCGCTTCCATGTTCTCGGCAAACAGGTTATCGGTGGGGATATAGATAACATCCGCCTGTTCGCAGGCTGAGGTCACAACACTCGAAATGGTGGACACATCGCTGGCGGTGAGGATCACAGCCTCTAAGCCGGCCGTGGTGTAAAGGTCTTTCGCTTGATTGCCCTGAATAACCGAGTTGGGCTCAGCGGAGCAATACACGATGGCAACCTTCTGGGCATCGGGGCAGAGCTTCTTAGTCAGCTCAACATGAGCCTCGATGTCGCTCAGATCGGAATAACCGGTAACGTTACCGCCGGGGGCATCGTTAGACGCTACGATTGCCGCCTCTTCCGCCACATAATCGGTAACCGAGGTGCCGACGATCGGAATGGTCGCGGTCGCTTCTTTTGCTGCGATAACAGCCGGTGTGGCATTCGCCATGATCAGGTCAACGCCGTCATTGACGAACTTCGTTACGATGGTGGAGCAGTTGGTCTGCTCACCACTTGCCACTTGAACGTCAAAAGCGATATCGTCGCCAAGCTTCTCTTTCAGTGCCGCCTGAAAACCTTCGGTCGCTTTGTCCAGTGCCACATGTTGCTGCAGCTGAACGATACCGACCTCATACTTTGCCTCCGCTGCTCCCGAATCGCAAGCGCACAAAGCACACAGCATAACGACTGCCAGGAGCACACACAAAACTTTTTTCATACAGAATCCTCTCCTTCCAAAATAAGCGGCAAATCGCTTTACCACTTTATAGCCCTAAATTGACGAGATAATTATACACCCCCACTTTAAGGATGTCAATACTATAAATTAAAAATTTTTATGGTTCGTATCATTATTTTAATCTGCATCGCATCCCACGGCAGAGCATTCGCAAAAACAAGAAACGCCCCCTTAACGAAGGGGGCGTTGAATTTATCTTATTGACGGCGGCTGCGCAGCACTTCTTCAACAATGCGGCGAATCATGGCCTCGTCCGGCACACCGGCAGCACCACCGGCTTTGCCACAGCAACCAAAGAGCTGCATCTTTTCCGAAACCGACACTTTGATCGCGTCGCGGATGGAGGGCAGCAGATCAATGATGCCCTTGCCCATATCGGTAAAGTGCGCCAATGCGGCGGCAACAGCCGCAACGTTGATATCCGTAAAGATGTTGACCTTGGAGATACCCATTTCAATACACTTGCGGAAATCCTCGTCCGTCAGACCGGAACCGCCGTGCAGCACCAAAGGAGTCGACACGGTGTTGGCGATCTTCTGAATGCGGTCAAAATCAAGTTTCGGAGGCAGCTTATAAGCGCCGTGCGCCGTACCGACAGCGATCGCCAAGGCGTCTACACCGGTACGATCCACAAAATCCTTAGCTTCTTCGGGTGTCGTATAGAACTTTGAGGCATCGTTCTGTTGCTCTGCTGTCGCAGCACCCTCCGCGCCACCGACATGACCGATCTCACCCTCGATAGAGGCGCCGTAGGAGTGAGCAATATCCGCCATCTCCTTAACGCGGGCGCAGTTGTTCTCGTATGTATCGGTCGAGCAATCGTACATGATGGACGAAAAACCAAGCTTCAAAGCCTTCAGACAGGTTTCTTTATGCAGGCCGTGATCGAGGTGCACAACGACCGGCACCTTGGCACGCTTCGCCATGGGAATAAGGATCATCGCAAGGTCATCCAGTGAATTGTACGGCAAGAGCACCTCCGCCGTACCGAAAATGACCGGAGAACCAGTCTCCTCAGCAGCCGCGATAATACCCTGAGCCAGCTCCAGCGTTACCGCGTTAAACAAGCCAACCGCATAATGGCCTTTTTTGGCTTGCGGCAAAACTTCATTCATGGTTACTAACATAAAAAGATCCTCCGTTCTTTTCAACGATCTAAGTTAACACGAATATTATAATACGTATTCCCAAGATTTTCAAGTAGCGAAGAAAAAATCGTCAGGAAATTTTGTCGAAATCATGTCATGCGCTCTCGCCGGTCAGTGTTTCAAACAAACACCGATACCGTTTCTCGATCTCCGCAAATTCAACAAACGAAAAATCCAGCGCCGCATACAGCGGCGGGATCGTTTCGGACATACGCTCCCCCATGATCTGCGCAAACTCATGGTATAAAAGTGCGTCATCCACATCAAATATCCGATCCCGTTCTTCCTCCGTCAGCACCGGTGTGATCCATTTGTCAAAAATGATGTTCTGCAGTCGCTCCTCCACTTCAAGATAGTACGGCAGCAGTTTTTTGATCGGACGTGTGACGTCCGACAGATACGCTTCACTCGCATCATGTAATAAACAACCGAGCTGCACACGCTTTGAATATCCCCTTGCCGCTGCTTCTTTTGCACAGTTGACGCAATGCTGAGCAACCGAATAAAAGTACGGAAAATGCCCGTTCGCGCGGCACATCAGTGACAGTGCATGGGCAATATCCACGATTTTGATCTCCTCCTCGGCTGCATTTACGGGATCAAACGGCTTTTTCGAATAGGTTGTAATCGTACTCACAGCTCACACCGCCTTATCTTGAGAAACATATACGCCATCATTACAGCATATTGACTTTTGCTGACGTTTCGTCAGCAGTATATTCTATTCTGTCACCGGTTTTGTTAAAAGCATCTATAAAAGCAAGATACTCGTCTTTTGATGCAAACATCGGCTCAAATTCAGCAAGCACACGTTTCGCCTCCTTGGCACCGTCGGAAAGAAGTATCAGCAGCATGCCGAGCTGCATCTTGGTGCTCGGGGCAAATGATAGAATCCAGTTCCGCTAAGATCATGATCTCCGGCCCCGGCTTACCGGTATCAACGACCGTATAAAAGCCGATGATACCTTATGACGAAATTACATTGTTACTATATCATATACGGTCAAAAAGTTCAATAATCGGCGAGAAAAGCATTGAACCCCTAGGGGGGCTTTTGTTTTTGAAAGGGTTGTGCAAATTCGAAGTCGTTTTAAAATTTCATCTATGTGTTCGAATTCCTACATATTGGTTAATCACTGAATGAGAAATAAAATTCGCCTAAAGGGCCGCGGTTAACAATATAATCCACACTTTGTACAATATTATAAAGAAACGCATCGTTGAGTCAACTCGACAATGCGTTTCTTTACTTTTGATAACAGCGGCAGTAAAATATAGTTGCAATCGGTTGTGACTATACCATAAGGGAGCCGAACCCCACGACGCCTATGGGCGATCTTTTTGGCGATTTCCCCGTTTTTGTCCTTGTCAGGTTGCCGTATGGTGAAAAAATTTGCGGCAATACGGGCAAAAAAAACGCGGCGAAAACCATTGTGAGTTCGACTCTCTTATGGTAACTACAGGAGGAACTGTGTATGTCGATTTCTATTGCCAAAACTATCAAAACCTTGCGTGCCCGCAAGGGTATCACGCAGGAACAGCTCGCGTCTTTTCTCGGAGTGACCTATCAAGCTATTTCCAAATGGGAACGCAATGAAGGATATCCTGATATCACCATATTGCCGCTGATTGCCAACTTCTTTGAAATCAGCACCGATGAATTACTCGGTGTCGATGTCACGAAAAAGCCAAAAGCAATCGAGGCGATCGTCGCAAACGCCAACGCTTTTTATCATCACGGTGATCTTGTGAATACACGGCGCATATTGGAGGACGGACTCTCGGAATATCCGAACGCACATCGTCTGCTTTTAGAACTTGTTCAACTCAAATACGAATCGCCGTATGAAAGCCATATCGAAAAGGAGGCAGTGATCGCGTCGTCGATTGTCACACTCGAACGCATATTGGATGAGAGCACCGATAGCACGATCCGTAATTTTGCGACGGCACTTCTCATTCGTCATTATCTTTATCAGGGCGAGCGTTCAAAAGCGCTTGATCTTGCCAAAGAACAAACAGATATGAACAACTCGAGCACTATTCTGCTGTGCGATTTGATTGAAGGTGACGAACGCTTACGACATATTCAGCAAGCTATCCGCTTTACTCTTGAAGAGCTTAACGGACTGTTTTCCCGTCTGGGCAATTATACATATGACAACGGCTATACACTCGACGAAAAGATCGCGATCCGCGAGCTTGGCGTTCTTGTAAACGAAACAGTGCTCGGTGACGAAGCACATATCGGTTTTGGATGGAACTATTGGAAACGCTGTGAAACGATTGCACACGGTTATGCTATGAAAGGTGACGCCGACAACGCGATATTATGGCTCGATAAAGCCGCCGCTATTGCCTGCGCACACGACGCGCTCCCCGAACAAAGCACTTATACTGTTCTCCCGCTGAAGGGCTGCGTGTTCAATCAGACCAAGACCACCAAAAACTACCAAAGCGGCGAATACGAACAATACGCAAAGTACTTGCAAAACAAGGTGTATGACACACTTCGAAATGATCCACGATTTCAAAAATTGGTCAAATAAAGAAGGTGGATTCGAAAGCCCGTTAAGAAAACGCCTCAATATCGGCGTTTTTAGGGCGTGGGATTGTACCGCACTGACGGGACGATGTGGGCATCGTCCCCTACAACCGAAACTCGCAGACGAGATCTGGCTACCGCACTGTACAAAGACCAACTAATCATAACCACCGGCCGTGCCGGTGGTATGCACTGCCCCCTTAGGGCATAATG
>CAZBAO010000046.1:0-12294 GCA_964490085.1 uncultured Eubacteriales bacterium
TCTCCTTGTCTTTTTTCGCCGCGATGGAGTCGATCTCCTTGCAGAATTTATCGGTGATATCCTGCATTTTCTTTTCGGCGTTCTTGAAATCGTCCTCGGTGATCTCGGACTTTTTCTTCATATCCTTGAATTTCTCCAGCGAGTCACGACGGATCGAGCGGATCGCGACCTTCGAGTCCTCCGCGTATTTGTACGCACCCTTGACCAGCTCCTTGCGGCGTTCTTCCGTCAGCGGCGGAAAATTCAAACGCAACGTGCTGCCGTCATTCATCGGATTCAAGCCCAGATCCGACGTCAAAATCGCTTTTTCAATGTCGCGCAACGAGTTCTTGTCCCACGGAGAGATCAAAATGGTGCGCGGTTCGGGAACCGAGATCGCCGCCATCTGATTGATGGGTGTGGGCGAACCGTAGTATTCTACCATAATGCGGTCTAACACAGCCGGATTGGCACGGCCGGCGCGGATCGCGCCGTATTCGTTGACCAACGCGTTGATGGTCTTATCCATCTTTTCCTGAGCTCTGGCAAAAATCGTATCCATAGTGATCCTCCTTAAGAATGTACGACCGTGCCGACGTTTTCACCGGCGATCGCACGCACAATGTTTTCGGGTTGTTCCAGATTAAATACCAAGATGGGCAAGTGATTGTCGTTGCACAGGCTTGCCGCAGTGGAATCCATCACTTTCAGGTCGCGGTTAAGCACTTCCATGAAAGTCAAGGTGTCAAATTTGACAGCATTCGGGTTTTTCTTCGGATCACTGTCGTACACGCCGTCGACCATACTGGCCTTGAAGATGATATCCGCGTCGATCTCCAAGGCACGCAGCGCAGACGCGGTATCGGTCGAGAAGAACGGATTACCGGTGCCGCAACCGAATACGACCACACGGCCCTTTTCCAGATGGCGCACCGCGCGATTGCGAATATACGGCTCCGCGATCTCGTGCATCGCGATCGCCGTTTGTACGCGCACCTCACAGCCAAGCTGTTCCAATGAATCGGCAAGTGCCAAGGAATTGATGGTGGTAGCAAGCATACCCATGTGGTCGGCACGCGTGCGGTCCATCTCACCGCTGGAACGGCCGCGCCAGAAGTTACCACCGCCGACAACGATGGCGATCTGGGCACCTGCGTCAACACATTCCTTGATGGCCTTACAGACGCTGTTAACGGTTTCGAAATCCAAACCGTGACCCTGTTCACCGGACAAAGCTTCGCCGCTGAGCTTGAGTAATACGCGTTTATACTTCGGATTCATGACGACACTCTCATTTCCCCTATAATCTTACAGTATATTCTACTATAAAATGCGCTTTCTGTAAAGAGTTAGATGTGAATTTTTCGTAACAAAAAACGGCGGTAAGGTTATACCGCCGTTTTGCTTATTGTGAAACAACCAGGTTTCGGGGACACGCCCGCAAATTTAATTGTGTTGGCGGTTCGGGCCCTTATTCCGTTGTGGTGGTTGCGTTTTCCGCAGTCGCGGTCTGAGACGCCGTTGTCGCCGACTCGGACGTGGTCGTCACGGCGGCGGTAGTGCCCGCCGTGCTCGCCGTCGTACCCGCATCCGAGACAGTCGTGGTCGCCGCCTCCGTCGTGGTCGTGGTCGGTCTGGCATTGGTCGCCTGAGAATAGTCCGTGATCTCATTCGCCGCAGATTCCGGTGTATGCTCCACAAGCCAACCGGTCGCCAAATAGCGGCCGCGTCCGGCGATCGTCGGGTTGCAGACGGTATTGATGAGCTGACCCTGCAACGCCATAGAGGATGACGTGCCGCCGTCCAGATTCGCGGCGTTCACAGCCCCGTACTCCCACAAAATATCCGTGACGAGTTCCATGTTGGCACCGTCCACACTGCGCTTAGCGCTACCGTCCACGACCAACAGCAGTACCATGCCGTCTGCACGCTGACCGATGGCAGAACGCGGATCATAACCGCCCGAAGTGCCCTTGAACACGGCTTTTTCGCCATTCACGATGAGGAAAGGACTCCAACTCAGCGCGCCCCAACTGATCGCATCACGCAGCTGCAGGGCTTCCAGCTCCTCGTAAGCGTACTCACCAAGCACTAAAACGTTATTCTGATTGAAGCCGATGATCTCGTACTTGTCGTCCTCGTCATACACGGTAATGACCGAATCCTTGACAACCAGCTCGGTCGGGATGCCGCCCGATCCAACACCGCCCTCGTCTTTAAAGCCGCCGGCGTTGATGCCGCACAGGGCGTTGTTTGTCTCACACATATCCGCGATGAGCTGTCCCCTTTGCCCCAGCTTGTTGGTAACACCGAGAAACACACGGGACGGATCCTTGATCTGAATCAGGCGGGCGGTATACTTACCCTTTTTAGTGGTGCCACTAAACTCCAGAACCTGCGCCTCACCATCGTCGTAGATCACGTCACCGGGGTATTTTTCCGAGGTAGCAAACTCCGGCTTTTGCACATCGTCCTCGGTGGTGATGATCAGATCGGGATCGGTCTCCCCCTCGGGCGCTTGCGTACCATTTTCCGCCAGCACCGCCTCAATGGTCTCCTGCGAGAAAAAGGTCGTGCACAGCCACGGATTCGAGGTGTGATAGGTCATCAGAATATATTGGTTGCGCCAGTTCGGGAAGAACGGCGTATAAAACATAATCAGGAAAAACGCAACAATAAGTACAACAAGGCCGCCGAGACCGACACCGGTCCAGCCGAGTATCCGCAACCACAACGGTTTCCGCTCGCGCTGCTTGCCATGCCGTGGCACATTTTTCTTTTTTGGCTGCTCCTCGTCCCCCTCCGACCGGAGCACTTCCTCCTCGGGAGAAACAACAGCTTCCGTCTGCTCCTCGCGTTCGACAAGAGCTACGCCGTTTTGATTGTCATCCATGCGATTCGACATCCTTTCTTCCAACCTAATGAAGAATACCATATTCCCGATCAAAAATCAAGTGTCACGGTACAGCTGGTTTAATATCCCAATAACGCGGAAAAACCGTATAAAATGAGCAAAAAGCTGAAATTAAAGGCAGAAAACAGCAACAAATAGCGGCGTTTTCCCGCTTTATCGTGCTTACCGTATTCGCTGTAGGTGATCAAACTCGCAAGCGATGCGATCAAGGTACCGGTTCCGCCGATGTTCACACCGATGAGAAGCGACGGATACGACGAGGTAAAGCGAGAGAGCAACACGGCGGTCGGCACATTGCTGATGCACTGACAGGACAGCACGCTGAATAGCAGCGTGTTGCGCGACAGCAGTTCACCAAGCAGCGCGTGCACCGCCGGCAGGCGCGACAGATTGCCCGCAAACACAAAAAACGCCATAAAGGTAAACAGCAGCGGGTAATCCACCATCATCAGCGCACGGCGATCGACAAACCATAACACGATCGGTATAACGATCAGCCCGATCCAGTACGGAATACCGCGGAATACGATCGCGATGGACAGGGCAAACAGCAGCATATACAGAGTAACCTTTTTACGATCAAGCTCCACCCGCTCTTCGGGCAGCTCCAACGGTTCGGGGCGCACCATCACAAGGCAACAGACGGTAATAAGCAGGATCGCCAGTGCAAACGGCGGTGCCATAACGGCAAGGAACTCGCCGTCGGGAATATTAAAGTAGCTGTATAAGTACAAATTCTGCGGATTGCCGAACGGGGTAAGCATACCGCCCAAGTTGGCAGCAATGTTTTGCATAATAAAAGTGAACGCCATATAGCGGCGCTTCCCCGTCGTTTCCAGCACAAAAAAGCCGAGCGGCAAAAAGGTGAGCAACGCCATATCGTTGGCGATCAGCATGGAGCCGATAAAGGTGATATACACCAGCGCCAGCACGCAACTGCGCATCGTGCGAAACCGCCGCACGATCTGCTGCGCCAGCGCATAGAAAAAGCGAATGTTTTTCAGCGCACACACGACGGCAAGCACGCAAAACAGACAGGCAAGCGTTTTCCAATCAAAATAGTCCAGATACTGTGCGTCCGGCGGCACCAAAAACGAGGTGACAACGGCGGCGAGCAATGCAACACACAATACCGTGTTGCGCCGTATAAACGCTTTTACATGCAGATGCCAAAACAAGCTATCACCCCTAAACGTGGATATTATACTGCGCTTTTTCGGCTTTTTCAATTGTTTCTTTTCTTTTCTGACAAACTGTGATATACTGATATGCGGAGTTGATAACGATGCCATCTACCTTACTGCATATCTGTTGTGCGCCCTGCTCCATTCGGTGTATCGAAGCCTTGCGTGAAGAGGGTATTGAACCGGTAGGTTACTGGTACAATCCCAACATTCACCCCTACACCGAATACCGCAGTCGTAAAACCACTTTGGAAGAATACGCGAAGTCGATTCAGCTGCCGCTGATCGTCAATAACGAATACGGTCTGCGCCCGTTCTTGCAGGCGGTGGGCGGAGAGTTTGACAACCGATGCGAAACCTGCTATCGGTTGCGTTTAGAAGAAACGGCACGTCTCACCGCCGAGCGGGGCTTTGAATCGTTTACCACGACCCTGCTCATCAGCCCGTATCAAGATCACGAGCTGATCGTGCAGGTTGCCGAACAAGCAGCCGCCGCCCACGGTGTGACCTTCTTGTATCGGGATTTTCGCCCGACTTTTAAAGAAGGCCAACAGATCGCGCGGGACAGCGGCTTGTATATGCAAAAATATTGCGGTTGTATTTTCAGCGAGGAAGATCGGTACCGTCGCAAGAAAAAAACGAAAGCGACGGAATAAACACCATTTTTCGGCTGCACACCGTCAGCGAATAACCGGCGAGCGGGTACTCTTTGAAATGCCAGCTGTTGTCAGGTTCGGTGTGCAACCCCGAAAGACCGATACCAATCGCTTTCAGGTAACTTTCCTTACGTGTCCAAAGAGAAAAGAATTGCGCGGGAGTCAGCGGTTCGTTTGTGTCCAAATAGCGAGCGCCAAGGCGCTGTGTATCGATCGGGCGGTGCTGCTCGATGTCCACCCCGATCGGTGAATCATCAAGTACACACACCGCGAAATCACCGCTGTGAGAGAGGTTGAAGTGCCATTCGGGGTGATCGGCGAGAAACGGCTTGCCGCGCGCATCGGCTGCAACGGTGACCTCACGCTCGCGCAGCCCGACGGTTTGCAAGCAAGCGTCTAACGCCAAGCCCGCACACAAGCTTCGCGCTTGATCCGCCGCATTTTTAAGTCCCGCCGCTTTTTGCAAGCGTGCTTTGGACAAGACAGCCTTGGCACACGGCGCATCCGCGACGGATACCGCGATAAGAACCATTCCTCTCCCCCCCTTTTTTGTTCAGTATAGCGTACTTATATAAATTTGTCCAGTTGGAGGTTTTGTTATGAAACGCATTGCCAAATTTGAATCGGTTTCCGAAAAACAGTTTGCCGTCGATTTTACAGATTGCTTTGGTGAAAACGCCGTCCCCGCCCTGCCGGCACTGCCGCACCGCGCGACGGCGGGATCGGCGGGATATGATTTTTATCTGCCCTGCGCCATCCGCTTGGAGCCGGGCGAATCGGTCAAGGTTCCCACCGGTATACGCGCACGCATCGACGAGGGATGGGTGCTGAAGATCTATCCGCGCAGCGGATTGGGTTTCAAGTTCCGTCTGCAACTCAACAACACGGTCGGGATCATCGACAGCGATTATTACGGCGCCGATAACGAGGGGCATATTCTCATCAAGCTCACCAACGATTCCCGCGAGGGCAAGGTGGTCGACTTGCCCGCCGGTGCGGCATTCGCGCAGGGTGTGTTCGTGGAATTCGGCATCACCGAGGACGACGACGTTTGTACCGAACGTCACGGCGGACTGGGAAGTACAAGTAAATAAGCGTCCAAACGCTCCGATTATTTAGGCTTGGTAACAAGCCAAAAGGAAGTAGTTTATGAAAAAAGTTTTAGGATCCGATATCCAACCCTTTAAAATGTGTGAAAACATCTATTTTGTTGGCAGTTCCAGGGTTTCCGTGCATCTGATCGAAACCGAGAAAGGGTTAGTCATGCTTGATACCGGCTATCCCGATATGTACGAACAAATTTTGAACAGCATGGAAAAGCTTGGACTTGATCCTAAAAACATTTGCGCTATTTTTCACACACACGGTCATATTGATCATTTTGGTTGCACGGAAAAATTTAAGAAGTTGAGCGGCGCCAAAACCTACATCAGCCGTATTGATAACGACATTGTAAACGGCAAACTGGATCTTTCCTGGGCAAAAGAACTGGGCTTACCTACCCCGTCCTTTTTTGATTGTGACGTGCTGATTGAAGATGGAGATTGCTTTTCGTTCGGCAACGTAACCATCCGATGCAGACTTACTCCCGGTCACACAGACGGTGTGCTTTCATTTTTCATAACGATTCCGTCATCGGGTAAATCCTTGGTCGCCGCCATGCACGGCGGCGTTGGTCTGAATTCGATGACAACACAATTCTTAACGGCATATAACTTGCCGTTCATCTGCCGAGATACGTTCCGAAACGGCCTGCATGCGCTTGCCGATGAACGTGTCGACATTGTTTTGGGGAATCACCCGCAACAGAATGATACACAAGGAAAACTTAAGAAGGTGTTATCCGGAGAAAGCATCGTGGATCATGACGAGTGGGTTAGGTTCTTAGCGTCAACAGAACGTACACTCGACAACGAACTAAAAAATGGTTTATAAGAAAAGCCCTCCCGCTTGAACAGGTCCAGTAAAAACGGCGGAGACCAAGTTCAGGCGAAAATTCGGCACGTCGATCCATCAATATATTTTGCACTACAAGATCACCGAAGCCATCTCGTATTTTGAGACCTTTCCGCAGATCAGCATCAAGGAAACCGCCGTAAACTTGGGGTTTTATGACGAGTATCATTTCAGTAAACAATTCAAGAGAATCACCGGCAGATCCCCCTCGCAGTATAAAAAAGGAGCAAAAGACAATGACTAAAGATCCGAAAATTCTCTTTATGGGCGACAGCATTACCGCACTTGGCACCACGGAGCGCGGCTGGGTCAAATATTTCAACGAGATCATAAAACCCTCGCATTTTGAAAACGTGGCGGTCTCCGGCGCGTGGTGGGAAGATAAAGAGGGAACAGTTTATGACGGCATGCCCCTGTTTAACGCAAAAGACGGCAACGCGAACAACGTGATGGGCAATCAGGCGGAAAAGGTGTTAAGGGCTAAAGCTGCCGGCAATATCGGTTTTGCCGATTTTGACATCATTATGATCGCCGCAGGCACCAACGGCATTCAAGGCATCACGACGGAATACATTGAGCATATCAACGAGCAATTCCTGAAACCGGATAAAACGACCGTGCCGCTGGAGGAGGCCAACCGTTTCACGTGGGCGGGTGCGATGCGGTACGTCTACGAACGGCTGCGAGAAGCGTATCCCAATGCGGTGATCTGCTACTGTTCCCCCATTCAAGGCACCGAAACCATACGGCCGTACCACTCCATACGCGCCAAGAGCATCGTGATGCAGGAGGTGTGCAACCGTATTTCGGATGTGCATTTCATCAACACGTTTTTGTGCGGCATCTGCGGTTGCTACGAATTTAACGGAGAAAACGGACGCGATCTGATCGACGGTCTACATCCCAACGTTTCGGGAGCAAAGAAGATCGCAGAATACAACGCGCGCGAGATCAAACGGTTTCTGGTATGAGAAAAGCACCGAGCATCAGTGTGATGCTCGGTGCTTTCTGTTTTAATCGGTTTCGTTACAGCCGGGGCGGTTCATCAGTGCCGCGACGGCGTTTTGCGGTGGATAATGCTCGTAGCAGATACGATGGCAGGTCTCGGCGATCGGCATCTCTACACCCATCTTATTTGCCAGATGATAGGCAGTGCCGGCGACCAGATACCCTTCCACCGTACCAACGCGTTCAACCGCTTCTTCCGGCGGCAAGCCCCCACCGATCAGCATACCCGCACGGCGGTTGCGCGAGTGCATACTGCCGCAGGTCACGATCAGATCGCCCATACCGGACAATCCGAAAAAGGTCGCGGGATCAGCGCCCATGGTAACGCCTAAACGAGCGATTTCGGCAAGGCCGCGGGTCATCAGAGCGGCCTTGGTATTGTCACCCATGCCCAGACCGTCACAAATACCGGCGGCAAGTGCGATCACGTTTTTTAGAGCGCCGCCAAGTTCAACGCCGATCACATCTTCGCTTGTATAGATGCGGAAGGTGGGGTTCATCAGCAATTCCTGCACCCGCCGTGCCGCCGCCTGATCGCGTGACGCGCTGACGACCACGGTGGGGATCCCTCTGCCGACCTCCTCCGCATGGGAGGGACCGGAAAGTGCAACTGCCGATACGCCCGGTAACGCTTCCTCAATGACCTCGGTAAAGCGGCGATAAGTGCCTTCTTCCAAGCCCTTGCCGGCATTGGCTACGACAGCACCCGGCTTTAGGTGCGGACGCAGCAGTGCGGCAGTCGAGGCTATCGCAAAGGACGGCACCGCCATAATGACCAGATCGGCGTCGGCGGCTTCACTGATGTCACAGGTCAAGTAAATGGACGGATCTACCGGAATGTCCGGCAACAGTTTTTTATGTTGCCCGTGGCGGCGGATCGACGCGATCTCCTCTTCGAACGGCGACCACAACGTCACCGTATGCCCATAGCGGTTCGCCATAACGGCAAGAGCGGTTCCCCAGCCGCCCGATCCTAAAATCGTAATATTGGCCATTGCGTTATTTCCTCCCGATCTTGCTTTCCGTACCGGCAATGATGCGCTTTATATTCTCACGGTGTTTGATGATCGCGATCGCCGTAATAATTGCCATCGCAACCGTACAGAAGGTCACCGTTTGCCACGGCTGCTCATACAAATAAGTGCGCAGCAAATAGGTGGCAATTGGCAGGCTGATACCCGCAACGATCGAGCCTAAGGACACCATACGTGAAATAAGCACCACAATGGTGAATACCGACAGACCGATCACCGCGGTACGCCAGTCTAAAATCAGAGTCATACCGAGGATCGTCATGACGCCTTTGCCGCCGCGGAAGCCGAAAAACACCGGATAGATATGACCAAGAACACAGCACAGCCCCGCCAAGTACTTTCCGACGAGCGCCAAATTTTCGGCGTTGTGCGTCAGCAAAGCGGAATCCGCGGACGGTGTAAGCTGCAGTGAGCACAGCAACACGCCGCCGAGATAGACCGACAGCATGCTTTTGACCAGATCACCGATAAAGGTGAGCAATGCCGGCAATTTTCCCTGCGAGCGCAACACGTTCGTGGCGCCCGCATTACCGCTGCCAAAGGAGCGGATGTCCTTGCCGGAAAACAGCTTGGTGATGATGATCGCAAAGCTGATACTGCCGAGCAGATAGCTGATAACGATGGTCAACAGCATAGAAAGCCAGCAGTTTTGCATAAATGTAAGCATAACGTCCTCCTACTTGCCGCTGTTATCGCCGCGTTCTCTGATGATAAATCGGATGGGAGTACCCTCCAGACCGAAGGTTTCCCGCAGTTGATTTTCCAAATACCGCTGATAGGAAAAATGGAACAGCTCCGCACGGTTGACAAAAAACACGAAGGTGGGCGGGCGGGTGGACGGCTGTGTCATATAATAGATCTTCAACCGTCGCCCCTTGTCTGTCGGTGGTTGTACACGCGCCGTCGCCTGCGCGAGTACGTCGTTGAGCATGCCCGTCGAAATACGCGTGGCGTTCTGCTCGTTGACATACTGGATAAGCTCTAAAAGCCGATCCAGACGTTGACCGGTCTTGGCGGAAATGAACACGAACGGCGCATACGACATAAAGCTGAAATCGTTTTCCAGTTTTTTGCGGGTAAGCGCCATGGTGCGGTCGTTTTTCTCCACCGCATCCCATTTGTTGACCGCGATGATACACGCCTTGCCCTTTTCGTGAGCGATGCCGGCAACCTTGCTGTCTTGCTCGGTAAAGCCCTCCACGCCGTCGATCAGGATCACGCACACATCGGCGCGCTCCACCGCCATTTCGGCACGCAGGATGCTGTATTTCTCGATCGCATCGTCCACACGGCTGCGACGGCGCAGACCGGCGGTGTCAATCAGCAGGAATTTGCCTTGCTTGACGTTTATCTCCGTGTCGATCGCATCACGCGTTGTACCGGCAATATCCGATACGATACTGCGCTCCTCACCCGCCAGTGCATTGATAAGCGAGGATTTGCCCGCATTGGGCTTACCGATAACCGCGACCTTGATGCGGTCGTCCTCTTCATCCGCCTCGTCCTCCGGCGGGAGGTATTCAAATACCGCGTCCAAGAGGTCACCGGTGCCGGTGCCGTGAAGCGAGGACACGGCGACGGGATCGCCGAGACCTAAATTATAAAACTCATAAAATTCCGCGGGCGGCGCACCCACGCGGTCACATTTGTTGACACACAGCACCACCGGCTTGCCGCTTTTTTGCAGCATAACGGCAACGTCGGCGTCGTTCGCGGTCACGCCCGATTGCAGATCGGTTACCAAAATAATAACGTCTGCCTGCTCGATGGCAAGCTGTGCCTGCCGACGCATTTGTGACAAAATCACGTCGTCGGAATGCGGCTCAATACCGCCGGTATCCGCCAGCATAAAGCTTCTGCCTCGCCAATCACACGATGCAAAAATGCGGTCACGGGTAACACCCGGCGTATCCTTAACAATGGACAGCCGTTGACCGATCAATTTATTAAATAACGTGGATTTGCCGACGTTGGGACGGCCGACGACCGCCACGATCGGTTTTGCCATAAAATTCACCTCATCAGCGCTTCAAATAAAGCATTGCCATCGGTCGAAACGACTTCAACCTTGACACCCAGCTCCGCCGCGAGCTCATCGGGTGTGACATCGTCTAAGAAACGGTCGCCCTCGTGACGCAGCATACAATCAGGAATTATGATCCGTTCACACAAAACGCCTTGCAGTTGACGGCGCAGATCGCCGCCGGTGACAAGACCCGCTACGGTAATGTGCTCACCGAAAAAGTCGTTCTTAACCGCAATGACCCTTGCGTTTATATTTTCAATTGACGAAGCCGCAGTTTTCAACAGATCGGTCAAGATCGGTGCCGCCGCCACACCCGTGGCAAGCACCGTATCGGTTCCGACGGCGCTTTTCGTATCACAGCCTGCCAGTGCGTCGGCAAATTGAGAACGCAACAACGCGACCAGACCAACGCCGTTTTCAAGCTGAGACATTTCGCCGTAGAACGCTTCCTCCGGGATGGGGCGACATGCCTGCACGTACCATTCGTCTGCAGGATAGATCAACCGGTTGCCGGTCTTCTCGTACTGTTCGTCGCCAAAGCAGGTGACCATATCGAGAATATCGGCGCTTTCTTGTTCGGTAAACGGACGAAGCGGGGTCAGCCCCTCACGGTATTTCGTTAGACCGACCGGCACCACCGCAACACTTTCCACGGCAGGTGCCAGCGCCGCCAAATCCCGCATACTGCGAAGAAGCTCATCCCCGTCGTTCCATTCGGGACAAATGACCAACTGGCAGTCCATGTGAATACCTGCATTCGCAAAGCGGTGCAGTAACGACAAGGTATCCCCCGCAAAGCGATTATTCATCATCCGACAGCGAAGCTCCGGATTGGTCGTATGCACCGAAATGTTGATTGGGCTGATATGCATCTCTAAAATGCGCTCGACCTCATGCTCAGACAGATTGGTAAGCGTGATATAGTTACCGAACAAGAAGGACAAACGGCTGTCGTCATCCTTAAAATACAGCGTTTCACGCATGTCGGGCGGCATTTGATCGATAAAACAGAAAATGCAATTGTTGCGGCAGGTGCGCTGACGGTCCATAAGATACGTTTCGAATTCAAGGCCAATGTCTTCGCCCTCCGGCTTGCGGATACGGACCGTTCGAGTCTTCCCTGCTGCTGTCTGTAAGACCAACGTCAGCCGCGGCTCAAACAGATAAAAGCGATAGTCAAGCACGTCCTCGATCTCGTGACCGTTGATGGAGATAAGGCGGTCACCTGCCACGATTTTTTTCTTTGCCGCGATGCTGTATTCCGACACGCGCGCGATCACCACTGCCAACGCCGTTCCCTCCTCTCAAAAGATAAAGGGCGTAACCCTACCGGGTCACGCCCTTTATTGTTCCCATAATGTGGGGCATTTACAACCGGTGGGGCTTACTCCTCAACCTTGACGATCTGTCTGCCGTTGTAATAGCCGCAAGCTCCGCAAAGACGGTGCGGGCGCTTATACTCGCCGCACTGCGGGCATTTTACCAGTTCGGGAGCCGTAGTCTTCCAAACATTATTCCGTCTCGTATCACGACGAGC
>CAZBAO010000047.1:0-12270 GCA_964490085.1 uncultured Eubacteriales bacterium
GTATCGCCTTGAGAAGATCAAGCGCCTGACCGGTCTGGATCTGCGAGAGTTTGACGATGCGATCGTGTTCAAGGTGGCGCTGATGGTCAAAAAATACCTGATGGCGGACCCCGTAAAATATTGATCGTTTAAAGAATGGCTCGATCGTTTACCGCCCGAGCCATTCTCTCAGAGTATGTGTGACAATTGCCAAAAACTGATGGTTGCCGTGCCGTTCAACGTGCGGTATGATGGATGATGAAATGCCGTGTAAACGGCGGTCGTGAAAGCGAAAAGGAGGCGAGCTTGGTTGATCGAATTTCGTGATGTACATAAAACCTACGAAACCGGTAACGAAGCCTTACGAGGGATCGATATTACGATAGAGGACGGGGAGTTTGTCTTTATCGTCGGAGCTTCCGGTGCCGGCAAAAGCACCTTTTTGAAGCTTATTATGCGCGAGGAGGTCGCGACCTCCGGCGAGGTGGTGGTCAGCAACTTTAAGCTGTCCAAGCTGAAAAAGCGACAGATCCCGTATTTGCGCCGCGCCATGGGAATTGTGTTTCAGGATTTCCGTCTGATCGACACCATGACGGTGTTTGATAACGTGGCGTTCGCCATGCGGGTGATCGGCGCTTCTCATCGTGAGATCCGCCGCCGCGTTCCGTACGTGTTGGGGTTGGTCGGCCTGCAGGGGAAAGCGAAGAACTTCCCGCCGGAGTTGTCCGGCGGCGAGCAGCAGCGTGTCGGTCTGGCGCGTGCGTTGGTCAACAATCCGTCGCTTATCATTGCGGACGAGCCGACCGGAAACATTGATCCGGAGCTATCCTATGAGATCATGGAGCTGCTCACTGAGATCAACCGTCGCGGCACGACGGTATTGGTCGTGACCCACGATCACGAGCTGGTGAAGTCCTTTGGTCGTCGTGTGATCCAGATCCACGAAGGGCTTGTGGTGTCGGATAGCAAGGAGGTGCCCCATGAGGTTTAATACGTTTCGTTTCTTGGTGAAGGAGGGCGTTCGCAGCCTTCGCCAAAACTTTTTCATGTCGGCGGCTTCTGTTCTGGTGTTGGTTTCCTGTCTGCTGATCACCGGCTGTGCTTATTTGGTGTATGAAAATGTGGAGCATGCTTTTGATTGGGCGTATCAACAGAACGTCGTGGTCGCGTATGCGAAAGACGAGGTGGACGATTCACGGGCGATCGCCATCAAGGGTGAGCTCGAAGCGCTGGATAACGTGGCGCAGGTAGAGTATATTTCCAAAGAAGCGCTGTTGGAGCGTTATAAAGACGAGTTCGGTGAGTTGCTGGAGGATCTGGAGGCGGATAACCCGCTGCAGGATGCCTTTGTTATCAGTTTTAACGATCTGACCTTGTTTGATAAAACGGTGTCCTCGGTCAAAACGATCGACGGCATCGACAAGGTGGATTACGATCAAGCGCTGTCACAGACACTTGTGAAGGTGCGTAACGTGGTGCTCACGGTTGGTGTGTGGGTGATCGTATTGCTGCTGGTCGTGTCCTTATTCATCATTGCGAACACCATTAAGCTTACCGTGTACAGCCGCCGCCGCGAGATCTCCATCATGCGCTCGGTCGGTGCGACACAGTGGTTCGTGCGGTTCCCGTTCATGGTGGAGGGTATCATACTCGGTAGCGCGGCAGGTGCGGTCTCGTACGGTTTGCTGTTCGGCGTTTACGTGATCATTCGACAGAATTTTACATTCAGCAGCAGTTTGGAGCTGATTCCGTTTACCTTCGTTTGGTGGCAGTTGCTGCTTGGTTTCCTTGTCGGCGGTATGGTCACCGGCGTTTTGGGAAGTACATTTTCGATCGGACGGTATCTCAAGGAGCATACCGAATAACGTTGGCGATCTTGTGCAAGGAGGAATAACGATGCGAAAAACGATGCGAAAAACGATGCGAAAAACGATCATGCGAATCGTATCCATGGTTTCGCTGACAGCCTTGCTGTTGGTGGTTCCTATCCCTACCGAGCGGGTCTTTGCCGAGTCCGTCGATGAGCTTCGGAATGAATTGGCAGAGTTGCAAAAGGAAGAAAAAGAGATCCAAGCCGAGCTTGACAGCTTGGGCGACAGTATAGAGGATCAACAGGTCGAGGTCAACCAGCTGTACAAGAAGGTCAGTAACTTAGAGGCGCAGATCGACGCGTACAAAACGCAGATCAGTGCGATCGACAAACAAATTGCGGATCAAAATGCGCGCATCGAAACGCTGAATACCGAGATCGCCGCTCAAGAGGCTAAGATGGACGAGATCATGACGAAGCTGAAAAAGCGCGTCAAGGCGATCACGCAGTCCAATCAGTATTCCTCGTTCCAGCTGTTGATGAACACCGAGGACTATGCGGATTATCTGCTGAAAGCACAGATCGTCAGTTGTGTTTCCGAACACGATAAGGCGTTGCGCGATGAGGCGGAAGCCGAAAAACTGGCGATCCAGATCAAGAAGGATGCGGTGGAACAGGAAAAGGCCGAGTCGGAGGCTGCCAAAGCGGAGCTGGAAACGCTCAAGGGCGGGCTGGATACGCAGTACGAAACGCTGGAAGCGTTGTATACCACGGCTAAAGACAAAGAGAACAAGCTGCTTCAGCAGCAAAACTCGTATGAGAAAAAGCTGCAGCAGATCCAAGCGTCTGAGGATGAATTAGACCGTGAGATCGCAGCTTTGCTCAACGGCACACCCGCCGCAAGTACATATGGCGGCAAGATGTATTGGCCGGCGCCGACCATCACGCGTATTTCGTCCGGCTACGGCAAACGCGGCAGCGGATGGCATCGCGCGATCGACATTTCGAACGGTCGGTCACTCGGTGAGCCCATCGTGGCGGCGGCAAGCGGTACGGTCATCAAGGTGCAGTCGATGCATTACAGCTACGGCAACTTCGCCATGATCGATCACGGCTTGGATGCCAACGGCGTTCGCATCGTGACGCTGTATGCCCATATGCGGTATACGCCGAGCGTAACGGTAGGACAGTACGTGACCGGCGGTGTTACGCAGATCGGCGTGATCGGCAATACCGGTGAATCGTACGGCGCCCATCTGCATTTTGAGGTGCGTGAGGATAACGTCCGCGTTGATCCGATCGCCAAGGGATATCTGGTACAGCCGACCTAACTTGAAGCAAGAGGTGAGAGAGCATGAATAAAAAGGTCTCGCTTGGAGTCATGATCGCGGTGGTGTTGTTAGCCGTCGCGCTGACTATCTCCGGCACGATGGTACTTTCCATGAGGCATTTCAGCTCTCTTGTCAGCGATGTCGGTCAGCGCCAGGCGATGTACGATTATATTGACGAGATCGACTCCGCAGCACGCAAGGATTATACCATTGACGAGGAGAAGCTGCGCGCTGCGCTGGCAAACGGATATATTGACGGATTAGAGGATCCGTATGCGGCGTATTTGTCCGCAGCGGAATATCAAGAGGTACAAAGTCAGTTGGCGGGCAACCGTACCGGCTTTGGTTTGACGGTAACGGTCAAAGGTACGGAACTGATCGTTTCGTCGGTAGACGGGAACTCGCCGGCCGCATTGTCCGGTATCGAAAAAGGCAACGTTTTGACCGCCATTGACGGCGAGGCAGTCACCGGCGCGTCCTACACCCTGGTGCAGTCCAAGATCAATTCTTCGGACAAGCTGATCGTGACGGTAAAGCAGGGCGAAACGACCACGGCGGTTGAGCTTTCCTCCAACACGTATACGGTGGTGAGCGTTACCGGACGGCTGATCAACGATACCATTGGGTATATCCGAATTGCGGAGTTTAATAACGTCACACCGTTGCAATTCAAAAACGTGTACAACGAGCTGACACAGCAGGGTGCCATATATTTCCTGTTTGACGTGCGCAACAACGCGGGCGGTCAGCTGTCCGCCGCACAGGAGATATTGGATTATCTGTTGCCGCGCGGTCCGTATGCGGATTGCAAAAAGAAGGGTGAAACGGCAACGTTCAGTGCAATCGATACCTACGAAATGACCGCCCCGTCGGTGACTCTCATCAACGGTAATACGGTCGGTGAGGCAGAGCTGTTTGCCGGCGTGTTGCAAGACCTGTCCAAAACGCGGCTTGTCGGGACTTCCACCCAAGGCAAGGCGGTCGTACAAGAGTATGCGACGATCCAGTCGGACAAGGGTGCGGTGCGGTTATCTACCGGCGTGTTATACCGCATTCAAAGCGGAGAGACGTGGAAGGATATCGGCTTGATGCCTGACCAAACAGCGGACCTGGCGTACGATAAGCAGATGTATTTTGATCTGCTGACTGACGAAGAGGATACTCAACTTCAAGCGGCGATCCAGATGCTCGCCAGTAACACCTATCTGCCGGCTGTCAATGCGGAAGCCAACAAGACGACCACGACCGCCGCAACGGCCACGACAACAACAGCGGTCGGACAATAAGTAACGTTAAAACGGGCAGGCTTTTCGGAGCCTGCCCGTTTTCTTGATAGGCGAGGTATGCGGTGGCCCCGTTCGCCCTACTGCGGAACAGAATACGAGCAAAAAATGCAAAAAAAGGACAGATTGTGTCTTGCCCTCGCATATACTGTGTGATACAATGCTATATGGAAGAATTTGCATTAAAGGAGAGCGATTAGAATGGCGTCAACCTACTTAACTTACTCGTATGATCAACTCAAAACATTTTGCGAGGATTGCTTTGACAGCTTTGGTTTTACTAAAGAGGAGAGCACTATCATTACGGACGTGTTGCTGTTATCCGATCTGTACGGCATTGAATCCCACGGTATGCAGCGCTTGGCACGGTATCATAAGGGTATTGAAAAGGGCCTTATCAAGGTAGAAGCGAAGCCGGAGGTCGTGTTTGAAACACCGGTGTCTGCCGTTATCGAGGGTCATGACGGTATGGGCCAGCTGATCGCGCATAAGGCGATGAATATCGCTATTGAGAAAGCAAAGGCAAGCGGTGTTGCGATCGTAACGGTACGCAATTCCAACCATTTCGGGATTGCCGGATATTATGCCAAGATGGCGTGCGACGCCGGTCTTATCGGTATGTCGATGACCAACAGCGAAGCGATCATGGTGCCGACGTTCGGTCGTCTGGCGATGTTGGGCAGCAACCCGATCGCGATCGCGATGCCGGCTGAGCCGTACGATTTCTTCTTCGACGCGTCGACCACGGTCGTGACGCGCGGCAAGCTTGAGATCTACAACAAGCTCGGCAAACCGCTGCCGGAGGGTTGGGCGCTCAACGCAAGCGGAAAAGGCTCGACCGATGCGAAGGACGTGCTCACCAATATCGTGGCGAAGAACGGCGGCGGTATTATGCCGCTTGGCGGCGAGACCGAGCAGACCGGCAGCCACAAAGGTTACGGCTACGGCATGTTCTGTGAGATCTTCTGCTCGATCCTGTCGATGGGTCTGACCTCCAATCACACACATATCGGCGGCAAGGGCGGCACCTGCCACGGCTTCATCGCGATCGACCCCAAGATCTTCGGCGATGTGGGTGACATTAAGGAGCACCTATCTACATTCCTGCAGGAGCTGCGTGAATCCCCGAAATGCGAGGGCGCGACCCGCATCTATACGCACGGTGAAAAGGAAATGTTCGCGAAAGCGGATCGCCTTAAGAACGGCATCGCGGTCAACATCAATACGGTTGCCGAAATGTTTGACATGTGTCGGTACGTCGGATTGGATCCTGTCAGATATTTGGGTGATGTAAAGTTTGAGAACGCAGCAAGCAGTTCGTATAAGTAAAGGAGAGAATACGATGGATATCAAGGAAAAGGCGTTGCAACAGCATTATGAGTGGAAGGGCAAGATCGAGGTCGTTTCCCGCACGCCGGTCAAAAACCGCGAACAACTGTCGATCGCGTACACGCCGGGTGTCGCCGAGCCGTGTCTTGCCATCAACAAGGATTATGACAAATCGTTTGAACTGACCCGCCGTTGGAATATGGTTGCCGTCATCACCGACGGCACGGCGGTTCTCGGACTCGGTGACATCGGTCCTGAGGCGGGCATGCCGGTCATGGAAGGCAAATGCGTGCTATTTAAAGAATTTGCCGACGTGGATGCGTTCCCGCTTTGCTTACGCACCAAGGACGTCGATGAATTGGTTCGTACGATCTATCTGCTTTCCGGTAGCTTCGGCGGGATCAATCTGGAGGACATCGCGGCGCCCCGTTGCTTTGAGATCGAGCGCCGCCTCAAAGAGATCTGCGACATTCCGGTGTTCCACGACGATCAGCACGGCACAGCCGTTGTGGTCGGTGCGGCACTGCTCAATGCGTTGCGTCTCACCAAAAAAGAAATCGGGGAGATCCGTTGCGTCATCAACGGCGCCGGTTCCGCCGGCATTGCGATCGGTAAGCATCTGCTGAAGCTTGGTGTTAAGAATTTGACCATGTGTGATCGGTTCGGCATCGTGTGCGAGGGTGACCGGCAGCTCAATCCGGCACAGGCTGAGATGAGTTTGGTGACCAACCGCGAGAAGCAGACCGGTTCGCTTGCCGATGCGATGAAGGGCGCGGACGTGTTTATCGGTGTTTCTGCGCCGAATTGCGTGTCGGAGGATATGATACGATCCATGAACACCGATGCGATCGTGTTCCCGATGGCGAATCCTGTTCCGGAGATCATGCCGGACAAGGCGAAGGTCGCGGGTGCCCGCGTGGTCGGTACCGGCCGTTCGGATTTCCCGAATCAGATCAACAACGTCATGGCGTTCCCCGGCATTTTCCGCGGCGCGTTAGATGTGAGAGCCTCGGATATCAACGAGGAGATGCAGATGGCGGCTTCGCTTGCAATCGCATCGCTCGTATCCGACGAGGAGCTGAACGAGGAATATATTATGCCGTTTGCGTTTGACGAGCGCATCGGCAAGACGGTTGCTGAAAAGGTCGCGCAGGCTGCCCGCGATACCGGTGTGGCGAGGATCTGACGGTCAATGTGAAAAGCGCTTGTGGATCGATCCACAAGCGCTTTTTTTGAAGGATGAGAAGGGGGCTTTCAACGGCGGGAGGATGAGCAGTTTAGACGTTGCTTGCGGCGAGGGTAAATTGCCCTACTCAGGAGAAAGGCTTTTGAGACGGGGTTGAAAGACGCGTCCTCCCTTGAAACACGATCGTCACAGGATCAGATCGAAATGCCCACCGCAGGTGCGCGGCGGTAAGCGAGGGCAGTCGTGCCGGTAGCCGCCTTAAACGTCTTCATAAAATGCAGTTCATCGTTAAATCCGCAGGAAAGCGCCACTGTTTTCACCGGCAGATCACTGGCTGTCAGCAGATGTTTGGCGTGCTCCAATCGGCGTGCAATGAGATATTGCTTGACTGACATGCCGTATGCCGCCTTAAACTGTCGGCACAAATGGGAATGACTGATATATAACGTCCGACACAGCGTGTCAATGGAAAAATGATTATGGGTGAAATTCGCGTCGATGATCTCCTTGGCGCTTGCCATACTGCGCGGTTGGATCGTTTGACGGCAACAGTGTACGATCTCGTAAAACGCAGACAGCACCAGATAATATTCGTCGCTGCCGGTATCGTCAAGCGACAGAAACAACCGCTCCAAACACAGGCGTATGGCGTGCGGTGCCCGAAGCACAGGCACTTGTTCCGAAAACCCCATCAGCTCGCCGTACTGCGCGGCACGCTCACCGTTGAAAGCAAACCACACGTATTCCCACGGATCGTTAGCGTCGGGGTAATACAGGATCGGCTGATTCGGTGGCAAAAAAAAGAGCGAGCCTGCACCGACAGAATAGGTATTTTCGCCTAAGATCAGTACACCCCTACCGCTCAACACGTAATGCAGGGTATAATAGCCTTGCAGACGTGCGGAATGGATCGGGACAAGATCGGGCTTTGAAAAATCGTTGTAGCCGAGGTTGACGATGTGAAGCTCCCCCTCGGAAAGAAAAAATCGTATATCCTGTTTGGCAAGAAATTTACCCATAACCATCACCAAAAAACAGTTTACCACATCCGTCTTCAAAAGTAAATATGATAAAAAAACACAGTTTTTGTGATAGAAAATCCCATTGTGTATATGTCGGATCCACGGTATGATGAAGAAAAAGATGAAAAGGAGCGGAATATAGATGGATAAGGTCAGAATAGCGGTCATCGGTCTGGGCGCACGTGGCTTGCAGATCCTCAAGGATATCTTGCTGAAGATGGAGGATGTGCAGATCACGGCGGTGTGCGATTCGTACGGGGATCGAGTTGAGGATGCGGCGAAAGCCGTCGTCGAAGCGGGGCAGGCGGAACCGTTTAAGACGACCGATTACCGTGAGGTCATTACCTGCGGCAAGGTGGATGCGATCAGCATTTACACGGCGTGGGATATGCATGCGGAGATCGCGATTGCGTCGATGCGTGCCGGCATTCCGGTCGCCAGCGAGGTGGGCAGCGAATATTCGCTGAATAACTGCTGGCAGTTGGTACGTACGCACGAGGAAACGGGCACGCCGTATATGTTTATGGAAAACTGCTGTTACGGCAAGGACGAGTTGCTTGCAACGGCGATGATGCGTCACGGTCTGTTCGGCGAAGTGGTGCATTGCTCCGGTGTATACGGTCACGATCTGCGCAAAGAGGTTGCGGAGGGAATCCAGCAACGGCATTACCGCTTCCGCAACTACCGTAGCCGCAACTGCGAGAACTATCCCACGCATGAGCTCGGCCCGATGGCGAAGCTGTTCAATATCAACCGCGGTAACCGTATGGTGTCCTTAACTTCAATGGCATCCAAGGCAGCGGGCTTAAAGGCCTATATTGAAGAAACGAAGGATAAAGTGGAATATTCCGACGAAGTGTTGAACGCCGAGTTCAAGCAGGGCGATATCGTGCAGACGATCATTAAATGCGAGAACGGTGAGACGATGCTACTCACCTTGGATACGACCTTGCCGCGGTACTATACCCGTGGTTTCACGGTACGCGGCACGAAGGGCTTCTATCAGCAGGAGACCAACTCCGTGTTTATCGACGGCGTGCATCCGGAAGAGTGTGAGCTTGACACCTACAGAAACTACGAGAAGTTCTTGAACAACGCGACGGAATATGAGGAGAAATACCTGCCGTCGATCTGGAAGGACATCTCCGAGGAAGTCAAAGAGATGGGTCACGGCGGCATGGATTATTTCACACACCGTGCGTTTATCGAGGCCGTCAAGAACGGTACGCCGATGCCGCTTGACGTGTACGATGCCGCAGCGTGGATGGCGGTTTCGGTGCTGTCTGAGCAGTCGATCCGAGAGGGCGGTGCCGTACAGCAGATTCCCGATTTCACCAACGGCAAGTGGATGTTCCGTCCGGCACAGGATGTTGTGGAATTATAATTCAAACAGAAAAATGCCCCTTCCGTTTTGGAAGGGGCATTTTGCGTTTAAGCGATCAGTTGCATTCCGGAGTGAGCGGGCCGGCGAGTTCTTTGAGATAGAACAGCTTGCCGGGCAGCGTGGGAATGTAGGACGAGGTGAAGCTGGTGTTCGGGCCGTAGTGCAGGGTGATAAGGAAGCTCATACCCTGCCAGCCCATGCCGCGGCCGAGGGTGCCGTCGGCGCCGCCGATGGCATAGTCTGCCTGGAACATGAGGCCGGGGCCCATGGTGTTCGCAAAGCAGGGAACCAGCGTGGTGCGGCTCTTGAAGCTGGTGATAGCATTCTGCTCGATGGTCATCGGGGTCAGTTTCGCACCGATGCGGTACGGAGCGGCTTTCCATTCTGCCTCGGTCGCATAATCCTCGGCAAAGGTGGGCTCCCAGAACGCGATGTGGCAGGCACGGCCGATGCCATATACCAGAACGAGTTTCGCGCCTTCTGCTTTGAGCGCGGCGATCTTCTCGGGGTAAGTGGGCAGATTCGCTTTGGTGGCGAAGTTGCGCTGTGCGGGCGGAACGGTGTTCTCGCCGAGTTTATCAAAAAACGCCTGCTTCATGCTGTACTCAAAGGAGGCGGGGTTATCGGACGGCAGATTGTTACCGTCGATATCCGACCACTCGTCCATGTTGAAGGTGTAAACGTGGTCGCATTTGACGTTCCACTCTTTGAGGAAGAAAGACGCCCATTTGTACATACCCATCGGGCCGACCGGCAGGATCATGGCGAGTTTCTCGCCGGCTTCGCGTGCCTTGCGGATGGTGTTGGCGATCTCGTGACCCATAAAGGTGTCGAAGTCGCTCAGTGACTCGCAGGCGATCGGTTGAAAATCGTCGTTCCAAAACGCTTCGCGGGCAACGCCCTTTTCGCAGCATTCGTCGATCTTTTTCATATCCCATCCCTTGGGAAAGTAGTTCTCTAGATCGGAGCCTTTAACGGTGCTTAAAAAATCCATTTTCATATCCTCCTAAAATATTCCTTACCCTTTTATTATAAGAACTATCCCCGTAAAAGTCAAGCTATGGGCGTTTTAATTTTTTTCGGATAACGCTTGACCGGCTGATATTTTTATGATATCATTTAGATATCATAAAAATAGGGGCTGAGACCATGCAGGAAAAGGTATTGGGAGCGAAGAAGAACGGTATGGCGGTATTGCTGTTGACGGCGGTGCTGTATCTGGCAGCATTGTTTGTCACCGTTTACGGCGGCCTCCTGTTGGAAGAGGGAGCCGAAGCGCTTGGCGTCGTATTGTTGGTCGTGGGGATCGCATGGCTGTGTGTCGGATGGATCCCGTTTTTGGGACTTAAAGTCCTGCAGCCGCAGGAGGCCTTGGTACTGACGTTGTTCGGTAAGTATGTCGGCACGTTGAAAAACGAGGGCTTTTATTACGTCAACCCGTTTTGCACGGCGGTGAATCCTGCAGCGAAAACCAAGCTGAATCAAAGCGGTGACGTGGACGGCGGCGCGGCACATAAGGCGGCGATGGCGGCGGGAACGAACGTTACCGTGGAGACAGCTAACAAAAAGATATCGCTTAAGATCATGACGCTTAACAACAACCGTCAGAAGATCAACGATTGTTTGGGTAATCCGGTCGAGGTCGGTATTGCGGTTATGTGGCGTGTGGTGGATACCGCGAAAGCCGTGTTTAACGTGGACAACTACAAGGAATATCTGTCCTTACAGTGCGACAGCGCGTTGCGCAACATCGTGCGGGTATATCCGTACGATGTTGCGCCCGACGTGGACACGACGGGTGACGGTGTTGCCGACGAGGGCAGTCTGCGCGGGTCCAGCGAGGTCGTGGCGGCGCGCATCCGTGATGAGATCCAGCAAAAGGTGGCAGAGGCCGGTTTAGAGATCTTAGAAGCGCGCATCACCTATTTAGCGTACGCGCCGGAGATCGCCGCGGTCATGCTGCAGCGCCAACAGGCGTCGGCAATCGTTGACGCCCGCAAGATGATCGTGGACGGCGCGGTCGGCATGGTGGAAATGGCACTGGAGCGGTTAAACGAAAACAATACGATCGTACTGGACGAGGAGCGCAAGGCCGCAATGGTATCCAACCTGCTGGTGGTGCTGTGCGGCAACCACGATGCGCAGCCGGTCGTGAACTCGGGAAGCTTGTATTGATATGAACGACACACAGAAAAAGCAGGTGCCGCTCAGGTTGTCGCCTAAGCTGTATGCGGCAATCGCCGCGTGGGCGGAGGATGATTTTCGATCGGTGAACGGGCAGATCGAATATCTTCTTTCGGAATGCGTGCGCCAGCGCAAAAAAACCGGTAAATATGTATCCGACGAGATCGACGTTCCGCCGGAGTTGGATATCGAGTAAAAAAGCAGGGCGAAAGCCCTGCTTTTTTCTTGTATAACGAAAAAAAGTGTGATATAATATACTATATATTGCTTTTATCTGGAGGATAGCCTTATGGCAGAGCGCAAAGAGTTAGCCAAAACATACGAGCCGCGTGAAGTGGAGGATCGTATTTACGATTTTTGGACGAAGGGCGGTTGGTTTCACGCGGAACCGGATCCCGAAAAGGAACCGTATACCATCGTCATCCCGCCTCCGAACGTCACGGGTCAATTACATATGGGACATGCCCTGGACGAAACCCTGCAGGATATTTTGATCCGCTTTAAGCGTATGCAGGGGTATGAAGCCTTGTGGTTGCCCGGCACGGATCACGCATCCATTGCCACCGAAGCAAAAGTGGTGGAGGCGATGCGCAAGGAAGGACTCACCAAGGAAATGCTCGGGCGCGACGGCTTTTTGGAGCGTGCGTGGGCGTGGAAAAATCAATACGGCAACCGGATCGTCGGTCAGCTCAAAAAGCTGGGTTCCAGCTGTGACTGGGAGCGTGAGCGCTTCACCATGGACGAGGGCTGCTCGGAGGCGGT
>CAZBAO010000048.1:0-12204 GCA_964490085.1 uncultured Eubacteriales bacterium
CCACCGTCACGAGGATTTTGAGTCCCCACTCGGCCGCTGAGCTACAGGTCATATAATCAAGGTGCTTCGTCGGGTTGCGCCCGAGCATAGTTTTATTGTATGAGGAGTTTCGCCTCGGAGCAGGAGGACTGCTGTCAGCACCTTTTCAAGATACGATTTCAACCTGCGCTCGGCAGATCTGCATTTCTGCAGGACCGTTATATGTTGCTGCCCGTATCTTTTATAACACTACACACGAAGATGTAGAGGTATACGAATGATAACCTCATACGCGCTTTGGGTGGGAATTGAACCCACGACACCGGGATTTTCAGTCCCCTATTCTACCAGCTGAACTACCGCAGCGCGTTTACAAGACACTCCTTAAAATCATCTGAATAATGTAAGAAATAGGATGAGGTTGCTGTCTGTGTCTTTGAGGTTATCAGACCGCAACGATACCGTGGATTTCAAAACGGACGTTTTGAGCAAAAGCGCGCCGTATGCGCTTTTGTTGGTATCGTCCCGAGAAATACAAGACGCCTTTCAACGGCACACGGGAGTCGAACCCGCCTCGTCCTGCTTACGAAGAGCAGGTGCTCCCCTTTGGAGCAAATGCTGTTAGCGGTGTTGCTGCAAGCGTCTTTATAAAACACTTGCCAGAGATCTTTCGGGCTCCAATTGCCCTCAGAGATGGCAAGTTGTTTCCGGCTTCGGGGCAGTGCGCGAGATGTCCCTGTACTGACCCGGACAAGGTGTATGTTTTTTGATAAGGTTCGGAGTTAGATCCTATCCTATTCAGCAATTGGGTTGCTGTCAGCACCTTTTCAAGGCGCATTCCAGAGCTTTACCTCCGAGTATGACAAAGCATGGTCTCGGCATACAGAGTATGGATTGTTGCTGTCTGCGCCTTTCGTGTCATTATTGTACCGCCAAAATTTTCCTTTATCACGGAAAAAAAGCTGCGAACTCATAAAAGCTCGCAACTTTTTTGGCTTTTCAGTTTGGCAATGATCAATTCTTTGAAATGCTCGGATTCCACGACCTCCACCAGCGGGCCAAAGGAAAGCACACGGATCACCATCTCCGACTCGTCGTCGTAGTCAAACTTGATGTGCAGCAAATAATGGTCATCCACTCGTTCAGCCCGTTTTTCAAAATGAGCAAAGTGCATCAGACAGCGTTCGAGCGTATTACGCTCCTCCTTGACCTTCAACGTTATCCACTCATAGTTGGACTCTGGCAGAGTGGAGGGAAGGGTAGTATCGCCGTTATACAGTTTGCATTTGGTTATGCGCTTGAGGTTAACCGTTTTTATGAACGGACAACCACCGGTGACCAGTCGGAATTTGTCATCCTTTTCCGAATACTCGATTCGCTCCGGGGTACATCGGAAATAGACAAGCTTCCCTTTGCGGCTGAGCATTTCAATTTTGATATTCTGCTTGTTTTTGATGGCAAAAAGGATTGTTCGAAAGCGCTTGATATATCCCTCATCTTCAAACGGATCACCGTCACCGTATTTGTCATAGACGCAATAATCCTCAGGAGTAAATAATGGTTCCACATCCGCCAACCCGCTAAATTCAATGTCGAACAACTGAACGCGCGGATCGAGCGAGATCGCTTTGAGCCATTGTTTTTGAATTAGCGTCAGCGGCATGGTAGGCTTATACTTTAGCGGAGTGGTCATATCCGCTTTCACAAGCTGCCATTTTTCACTTTTCAGCGACGGTAATACCGTCAGCATACTCTCGCCGAAAGCATTATCGCAAACGATTTGGTTTAGTGTTTGCTCGTCTGCTTTGCCGTCAATAACCGCCGATATGATTTTTGCCACCGCATTATAGTAGGCGGAGTAGATTTCGTTAAATATCATACGCCCACCTCCTCAATGCCATATATACGGTACATTCCTTCAATGTCGCGCTTAAACTGATCTTCGAGTGCTTTGTTGGAAAAATGAAGTTCCGTAATGCGGCAGATAAAAGTGCGAATCCAAGGGATCATCTCACTGGTGTCGTATACATCTGCTGTGAAACGATACGTGTTTTCATCAAGCTTTTCAATTTGACCGATTCGCTTTTCGCGTTCCAGCCTGCTAACGATATGTTCTTCGCTATCTGCCACCTTAACGGTGAATTCAACGTGTTCCGTACGGTTTTTGCTACCACAGTGACCGTTTTTTGCCGTAACGCCCCACATATGCGCTTGCATCGTGTCCAGTTCTTGCCGAAGCTCGTCAAAACGCGGGGTGGGTTCTTCGATCTTTACATCGGACAAGTAATCAACACGAAAAGAATGAAAGACGTTAAAGGACGGCAGATAAGCGAGCAAATGTTGCCTGCCGTTTTGCACGCTGATAAAAATACGCAAGGGGATGATTCGATTCTTGCGCGGTTCTTCGGAACGACGGCTCAGGTTAGACACCGTAACCGTACTCTTTTCGCGCATTGCTTTAAAGAGCATTGCCAGAACGTTACTATCCATCGCAGAGGTGATATAGTGATGCTTAAAACTGAAGCTATCCTTCTTTTCATCCTGTTTATCCAACAGAAAAGAACCGATCACACCGCAAGGGGCAACCTCCGAATAAAAACTCAGCACGTCGGTTAGGTCAGGCAACAGGGTATCGTCTGCTCGGCGATATCGCATTTTTCTGCCGTCTTTTTGACCGATAACAATCCCTTGCTCCATGTATTCCTTTAGTTTCTTTCGCACGGTAGATTCATCGAACATCATGGGGTTCTCGAAAGCATCCAAATACTCGTCGATTTTTTCAAGGATTTCGGGTAACGACAAAACCACGTTGGGAGAATGAAGAATATCCAACAAAATAAAATGCAGCGTAATATCGCCGTCGGTAAAGCTCTTGGCTTTCAGCGCCTTATAGAAGGGGTTGTGTTGCGATACACGACTGTCAATGGAGATGAACACATTTTTACCTTCGGGAGTACGAACAAAGTTCATGTGATCCCCCAGCCAGCTTTCCATGCGGCGGCGCTCGTCGTCATACGAACGGGCGCTTTTCTTGTTGTATTCCTCACGGCTTTTGAAGCCGTATACATAGAATTCACGCATATAGCTGCGTATCTTTTCAAAGTTCTTGATCAGTTCATTGTATGACGACATCGTATTCACCTCCTATCAATCGTTGGTCAAGCACTTCAACAGAAGATACTGTTTTCGTTGGCTTGGCTTTTCATAGGCTTCATTTTTCGTTTTCTCGGTTTTCTTTTGGCTTTCTAAAAACACAGGGAGTTAGTTCAGGTAATTCCAATTTTCCTTCTTTTTCTAACTGCAAAGATATTCCCATTGCGATCTTTAGCTTTTTCATAAAAGCATCGCGGTCTTTCTCGTTGCGGGGACTCTCCCAATACCAATCGGGGATTTCCACTTTTTCTTTATCCATACGTTTCCGCCTTTTTTGCTTCTTTACGCATCCTTTTGTCAACTCTTTTAACGGTGTGATATCTTTTCCATGCAAGCGGACACATACGCTTCACGCAACTGCTGCACACAGCGCTCCTTTGCCGATTCGCTAAGTTGCTTCACGATTTCATCATAACACCGACGAACTCGTATCGTCAACTGCTCAAACGGTTTTTCCCCTTGCATTTCAAGAATACGGACGGGTAACTTTTCGCTTTTGATTCGTTGCTGCAAATAGCCGTCAATATCCGTTATACGATAATAATAGCAAAAGAATGAAAACCGCGAAAGCTGAACGACATTTTCCGTCGTCGACAATAATTGTCGTAGACCCATCTTCTTTTTCGCACGTTCCTTTGCCTTTGCCCACTGTAAATGTCCTTCCCATGTGTATTGACACATGGTACGCACTGCTTGATAAAACGGCAAAACACCTACACTTTGCAAATGGTATCCCTTTTCAAAAAAGCGAGTTTCGGGTGAGAGTAATGAATAGTTGTTATGATACAGTTGGCAGCCGTTTTCAACCGCACACACCCGCCAAAGCTCTTCTCCTACCTGAAAATACAAACTTTCTTTATCAATGGAAACTATCTGCGCATTGTGTTTTAAGAATAGGTCTTGCAAATCGCGGTTCGTTGCTCCCATGCGATCCAATATCCGTACCGCAAGAGTGACGTATTTGCTCATATCCGCGCCAATCCCCCGCCGTACCATCGCTCGTCTAAAACAAGCGGGACAAATAGTGGCTGTTTCAGGGAGCTCGGTACACATATCAAACTCCTCATCTGCAATTTTCAACACCCACGCGCACTCGCGGTCGTGTAATTGACCGCGGTATAACACGTAACGCATTCGGCGGTCGTTCATCAAGCTGTCGCGCCGCCGTTTGGCGGCGCTTACCTCACTGTTATTCTTTTTTTCAGGTTCTTTCGGCTGTATTTTTTCTTCCATTGGAGTTAGCAAATATGAGAAATCTTGAACTTGATACTTTCGCATTACCCGCGGCATAACACCACTTCCTTTCTTGTTGTAGTTCAATTTTACTGCAGTGAAAGGGTGATAAAACGGACTTTGCACAAAAAGATCCGTCCAAATTTCCTTGGACGGATTTTTTTGTGTGGAGGGCGGTGGGCATCGCACCCACCCCTTAATCAGCACCTATGCGGCCCTCCGTATAGCATCCCCTATGGCTGCTCGTTAATCATAAATAAGCCACTATTTCTTTTTTATCATCTTCTATGAAAGCACCATAACCGTCAACGTTCTCTTTTAAAAGCCAAAGCCGATAGGTGTTCATTTTGGATTTATCAAAATCCTTTACGATTTTCGGTGTCCACCACCTGGATTTCCCGCCATAGGCAACCAAAAGAATAAAGAATCTGCCACGGTATATCCACGAATCACTGTATGGCTCATTGCAAACCTCATACCAAACCCATTCGAACAAATCTTGCGGATCGTTTTCCGGATTCATATTGGGATTCGCACCGTATTCCAAAAGCAATTGTGCCATTGACAGCCGAATTTCATCGATCTCGGCGGATTCACAACTGTTATATTGCAAAGCCCAAAGCTCCGAGTTACAGCCGTCGTACACTTGATTGGGGTCCGCACCGTTTTCCAACAGAAGAGAAAGCATTGCCACGTTATTGTTATCAATAGCTTCTGCTTGTAGAGTGGTGGGATACGAAAAGCCCCCTTTATGCTTTCTTTCAAACTCTTGGTCAATATCCATTTGTTTCATTAACTCAACCGCATCGGCTTTGCTAAAATTTAAATCGTGGCACATATCTTCTAATTTTCGTATCAACTTTTCTTCACCTCTTTTTCTATCGTAGCATACCTTATGTACGATAAAACGGACTTTGCAATCACAAACGTTATTCGTATTGGTCTAATCCTGCGTGTGACAACGCCTTATATTCGTTAATAACTTCGTTTGGAGCCAACACGGTAATATCAGCACCGAAGGACATCAGCCAGGAGTAGAAGAGCGGGCTGGTATGTACTTTGATGCGGATATCAAAATGCGTATCGGTCACGTTGCCAAAGGGGAGATCCGTGCCAAAACGATCGATAATCACACCGGCGATGCGGTTGTTACAGCGAAGAGAAACCGTTTCCTCTTTACCGCCATACATACCGAATGTTGCTTTGGAGTACAGTGCCATATCAAAATCTTTGAACAACTCGGCACCGTCGCGTTTTTCATCGGTCAACTGAATATTCAGCATCTTGTCCACACGGTAATGCTTCACGATACCGCTCAACGAATCGTAACCGATCATATAATAGTTCTCATCATCCCACGTCAGCGCCCATGGACTGACAATAGCGCGTTCGCCGTTGTACCGCAGTACTTTTTCTTTTTTTACATTCCAACTGAAATATTGGAAAGACACTTTAACATTGCTGTTGATGGCATCGTGAATGTAGTCGACGGTGTAATAGATGCTTTCGTTCATTGTCTTGATGCGGTTGGAAATGAACACTTGGCGTTGCAACTGCTGTGCCTCGTAACGGCTGGTAAAGCTTTCGATCTTTTTGATAAGCTCGTTACTTTTCTTATGGGTAATGAACCTGGAGGATTGCACGGCATCCACCAACAGTTTCAGTTCGGGCAATTCGAACTCGCGACTCACGACGTGATATCGCACCGTTTTGTCCTTGCGTTTCTCAATATCCAAACCAAACACACGGAGCACTTCCAAATCGTCGTACAACGTTTTGCGTTCGGCTTCCACACCGCACTCCAACAGCGCATTCGAAATTTCTTCCAACGTAAGTCCGTGATCGTCGTCGGTACGCTCCAACAAAATTCTCATCAGATATAGGATCTTTATTTTTTGATTCGCACTTCTTGCCATTGCTTGCTTACCTCCCACGCATTGTCCGATAAATCGGACTCTTACAAATGTATTATAGCGTACTTCTTAGGTAAGCACAACACTATTTTTTGCACCGTTTTATTCTGCTTGATGCTACGCGCCTGCGGATCGAGATTGCTGTAATAAGACTCTTCAATGAATTTAGCCATAGTTGTTTACCTCCTTTGCCTGTATTGTAGCAAGGGAGATTTCTTTTGACGAATGTGCGAAAGCAAAATCGGCACACTTGAATTAGTTGTTCTAATGGAAAATATGTGTTATGATTACTTTAAACATATACGTCATAGTGTTTAAACGAAGGGTGTGTTAGTAATGAGTCTTATTGGTTATGATTTGAGCCAGTATCCCCTTGATAAGCAATACGAAGATTGTCGGCAATACGTTTGCTCTATGAATTGGGGTAAGATTTCAAATGATATCCGAACAAACGGAACAGTGGGAATTGATGTTTCTGATGCTATAAACTCCTTTTCGCATTTAGAGTTAGATCCGCAATATCGGTTGATTTGCTATATGGCGAAAGGATATCACGGTATTTTTGGGAGGGTTAAAGCTGTAAAGAAAACCGATCATTGGAATCCACCGTGTGATGTCGGCCAAGAAGATCACACACATAGTTTCAAGAAAACGCTTCGTTTGCCGGAAAACGTGTTTCCGCCGATGGAGGCGGTTTATAACGACGGAACCGGTGAAGGATATTTTGAAGCTGTGTTGTTTTCTCAATTTTTACAAGCGCTTCCATATACCTGCTTCGAACAAGATCGTTGGCCTCATATTCTAAATACAATGCCGGAGAAGTATGAAGAAAAATGGGAGTGCCAAGTTGCGTTAGCAGACTGGAGTCCACGGCATTCAAAACATACGATTACTGCATTATGCCGTGAATTTGAAAATGGATTTGGCGCTTCGGACGGTAAAGATCGCATTTGTTTGACCCAATTTGATTTTTGCAATAATGTGAATGAGTATCTATTCCGGAGTGTGTTAAAAACACAGCGACCCGCCGATACACAGCACATTAGGGATGGTAAATATAGCGAAATGAAAAAATGCTGTGTGTTTACGCAATCTTCCGTGCTGGTGGCGCGAGAAAAATACGGTGTCTAAAGGAACCTTTAACTTGATGGGACATTTTAAGCCACAAACAAAAAACACCGCTCCCGTGGGATTTCCTATGGGAGTGTTGCTATTTGTCAAGGATATAATTTTGCTTGTGTTGGTGTAAAGCGGGATCTTGTTGCAAATCGTATGATTTATATGATATAATCAGTTTAAATTATGAAGAGGAGCGACGACGGATGGATCAGTGCGAGCATTGTGCCTACCTGGCGTATGACGATCTCACCGAAGAATATGTATGTGATGCGATCGGCGGATTTGACGAGGATGATATGGCGCGCTTTTCCGCCAATCGAGGGAACTCTTGTCCTCTGTTTCGCTTTTACGATGAATATAAACTGGTACAAAAGCAAAATTAATATGGTTTAATTAAAAGACGGACACCGTGTGGGTGTCCGTCTTTTATACAGTTTGTTTATGTTAAGAGATGTTCCAACAAAATCTTGATGCCGATAAGAATCAACACGATGCCGCCGGCGATCTCCGCGCGGTTGCCCCAGCAGCTGCCGGTTTTGCAACCGAGCTGTACGCCAACCGAACAGCACGCGAACGTGATGACGGCAATCACAGCGGAGCAAAGCAGGAACCCATACCACGGTGCCAATAACTCGGTTCGCGTCATCGCCATCGTTACGCCAACAGCCATGGCGTCGATGCTGGTGGCGACTGCCATCAGGGTGAGCGTTTTCCAGTTGGTGGGATCTTCGGTGGGAACTTCACAGGCATCCTCGTGCAAGGCTTCCCACAACATTTTCCCGCCGATAAACAAAAGCAGTGCGAATGCGATCCAATGATCGATCGCAATGATCTGTTTTGCAAACAGCCGAGCAACCAGATAGCCGATTATCGGCATCATGCCTTGAAACAGACCGAACATACCTGCGATCTTTACGGTTTGCAAGGGCGATGCCTTCTTTAAGAACGTACCGTTACTGAGTGAAACGGCGAATGCGTCCATGGATAAACCCAGTGAAATAGAAAGCAGTGTGATAATATCCAAAAGCGACAACTCCTTTACCGATTCAGTATATCGTTCTTATAGGGGAAAGTCAAGCAAAACACTTTACAATTCTGTGGCTTCGCGGTATACTTTTAGGCAGAGGCAAGAGAGGAGCGCCCGTATGAACGCCTATTTTTATACGTTGGGCTGCAAAGTCAATCAATATGAAACGCAAGCGATGCGTCGCCAACTGGAAGAGCAGGGGTTTGCGACGCATGAGTTTGCCGTGGGTCAACCGGACATCGGGGACGCGGTATTGGTCATCAATTCCTGTACCGTTACGGGGGAGAGCGACCGTAAATTACGGCAATTATTGCGTCGCTGTCGCCGCGAACACCCGCAGTCGGTGCTGGTGTTGACCGGCTGTATGCCGCAGGCGTTTCCCGAGATTGCGGAGAGCTTTCCCGAACCGGATATCCTTCTCGGGAATGCCAAACGGAGCGAACTGCTCGCTAAACTGCAACAGTTTTCCGCTTGCCGCACGCGGGTGGTCGATGTTGCACCGCACGGCACCGAATTTGAAAAGCTGTCGATCCGCGAATTTCAAGGGCGCACCCGCGCGTTTTTGAAGATCGAGGACGGTTGTAATCGGTTTTGCTCGTATTGCATCATCCCGTATGCCAGAGGGCGTGTGCGCTCCAAGCCGCTCGACGAATTGGAACAAGAAGTCCGTGAGTTGGTAGGGCAAGGGTACGTCGAGATCGTGCTGGTTGGTATCAACCTGACTGCCTACGGGCAGGATCTGGGGCTGTCCATCTGCGATGCCGTAGAGCGTGCTTGTGCAGTGGAGGGGATCCGCCGCGTGCGCCTCGGTTCCATCGAACCGGATCATCTGACCGACGAGGTCATTGATCGTCTGGCGGCTTGCGATAAGTTGTGCCCGCAGTTTCATCTGGCATTGCAAAGCGGCTGCGACGCTACGCTAAAACGCATGAATCGCCACTATACCACGGCGGAATATCGCGCCTTATGCGACAAACTGCGGGGGCGCTTCCCCAATGCCGCTTTGACGACTGATATTATGGTAGGATTTCCCGGCGAGACCGAAGAGGAGTTCAACGAATCGTTGGCATTTGCAAAAGAGATCGGCTTCTCGCGCATTCATTGCTTTGCGTATTCCAAACGCGCGGGCACGCCTGCGGCGAAGGCGGCGGGGCAGATATCAAACGCCGAAAAAATCCGCCGTAATCGGTTGATGATCGCGATGGGCGAAGAGTGCGCGGATGCCTACGCACAGAGCCTCGTCGGCAAGACGGTTGAGGTGTTGCCGGAAACCGTGCGCGAGGACGGGCGCTTGGAGGGATATACCGATACTTACGTACCGGTCGTTATCAGCGGTGGCAAAGAAGGTGCGCTGTGCCGCGTACGCATTGACAAGCAGCAACACGGCGTCTGTTACGGAACCGTCATATAAAATAACAACACCGCGGGAACGTCAAACGTTCTCGCGGTGTTTATTACTCTTTATTCAAGGCTTCTTGCAAGGCTTTTGCAAGCTGATCGGGACAGGAGGTGGGTTTAAAACCGCAACGGATACCGGATAAACGCTTGATTGCATCTTCCGCTTCCATGCCCTCCACCAATGCGCCGATGCCTTTGGTGTTGCCGTTGCACCCGCCCTCAAACTGCACGTTATGTACGCGGCCGTCGGTTATGTCAAACGTGATCGAGCGGGAACAGACCCCGCGCGTCTGATAGCGATACGGCAAGACGATCAACCTTTCTTTGCCAATTTTTGTTTATAACGGAGCAGGGCGTCCACGCAGTCGTCCGACACGGTGGTCGAACCGAGCGGGCGCGCGGTGCGGGAATACATACCGTGAAAATCCGATCCGCCGGTGGTCAGCAGATCGTGCTGCTTGGCAAATTCCAGCAACGCAGCCCGTTGCTCGTCGGAATGGGAAGGATGCCACACCTCGACGCCGTCAAGGCCGAGCGGCACGAGCTCCGTGAGCAGTTCCTCGCTTTGGTATACGTGCGTGTGTGCCAAAACGGCGATGCCGCCCGCTTCGTGAATGGCGGTGAGCACGTCGCGCGTGTCGGGATATTCGATCGGCACGACGGCACTGCCGTCCTTGCCGAACAGCTTGTGATACAGCTCGCCGTACAGTGAATCGGCATAGCCGGCATCCAGCAAAGCGTGCATAATATGTTGTTTGAAAATATTGGTGCTGCCGGTGGCACACTTGACCACCAGCTCCGGCGTGATGGGGTAGTACCGCATCACCTTGCGCACCATTTCCATGCCGGCGGTGCGGCGGTTTTCACCGATGCGGTGGCAAAGACCCTCCAGCCGGTCGGGATGATCGCACAGATAGCACAGCAGATGCGCTTTGCGACCCCGCGCGTGATCCATGGTGGAGATCTCCACCCCGTGGATCACCTGAATTCCTTGACGCTTGCCGATGATGACGGCGCGCGTGGCACCGGCAGTCGCGTCGTGATCGGTGACCGAGATGGTGGACAGGCCCTTCCGCTTTGCGATGCTGATGAGATCCTCAATGCCGAGTGAACCGTCCGATATTTTTGTGTGACAATGCAAGTCGCCAGCCAATGTTCTGCCCTCCTGTTTGAACCAAAACCCCTCTTACTAATGAATATTAGTATACAACTTTTTCTATTCAAACGCAAGGCGTTTTCCAGAAATCAAAAAAATTTCTTGCAATTTTGACAAGGTTTTGGTAGAATGAAAAAAATTTGTGAGCAATATGATATGATAGAAACGGAAAGGGAGGCGAATGCTATGGATACGGGCGATCCTGGGCAGCGTAACAATAAGATGCCGGCGTCGGCGGTTCATAGCGTTTGCAGACAGGGATAGTATTCCTGTACCTTTTGCGTGCGCTTAAAACCTCCCGCCGGAACCGGACGGGAGGTTTTTATGATGATCTATAATTGGGAAGACGATACGAAAACGCTGGTGCAGTGGCTGGACGGACGGCAGTTCTCCGCGGCGCGTGCGTGGCTGCGCGAGCAAAACGCCGTGGATATTGCGGCGCTGTTCGAGGAGCTGCCGAGCGCGCAGCAGCCGACGGTATATCGCTTGCTGCCCAAGACGCTCGCCGCGGAGGCGTTTGCGTACATGGAATCGGACACGCAGGAAGTACTCATTCGCGCGTTTACCGATCGTGAGCTTGCCGCGATGCTGGAGGAACTGTACGTGGACGACACCGCCGACCTGCTCGAAGAAATGCCGGCGAACGTGGTCAAGCGGTTGCTTAGGGTATCCTCACCGGAGGATCGGCGCACGCTGAATCAGATCCTGCGGTATCCGGAAAACAGCGCCGGCAGTGTGCTGACCACCGAGTTCGTGGATCTCAAGGCGGATATGACGGTCGCGGCGGCACTGCGGTATATTCGGGCGCACGGGCCGGATAAGGAAACGATCTATACCTGTTACGTGACGGACAACGACCGCCGTTTGCAGGGCGTGCTGACCGCGCGGGAATTGCTCTTGGCGAACGAAAACGATCGCGTCGGTGACCGGATGAACACCAACGTCATCTCGGCGGTCACGACCGAGGATCAGGAGCAGGTTGCGAGCCTGTTTGCCCGCTACGACCTGATCGCTTTGCCGGTCGTGGACAGCGAAGACCGTCTGATCGGCATTATCACGGTGGACGACGTCGTGGATATTATCCAACAGGAGACCACCGAGGATATCGAGAAAATGGCGGCGATCACACCGACCGATAAATCGTATTTCCGTACCGGCGTGCTGGAAATATTTTGCAAGCGTAAGCGTACATACACACTCAACTATTTTGTTTCCACTTTGATATT
>CAZBAO010000049.1:0-12145 GCA_964490085.1 uncultured Eubacteriales bacterium
CCCGCTGGGAGAGCTGTCGAGCGTCAGCGAGACTGAGAGGGTACTTGGCTCTCCCCTTGGGAGAGGCAAGGGGTTTTGTGAGAACTCGGTGCTCGTTCATAAAAAGAGCCGTGCCCGTCGGGCGGCACAGCCGCCCGACGGGCACGGTAAGTAGATTACGTTATTCGCTCACGCGATTTCTTTTCCGAACAAGAACAAGAACCGCAACAACAGAGATCAGTAACAATACGATCACGGAGATGTAGAGCGAGCCTTCACCTGTGATCGGACCGTCGAGCACATCGTCGTCTGAAGTACTCGATCCGCCCTTCTGACCCTTCAGCGTACCGCCGTCTTTGTTGACAAACTTGTTTGCCCAGCTGGTATCATGGTCGTACTGCGAATCGTCCGTGTGGTCACGGAAATCGGTAACCAAAAGGACACCGTCCGAAACCGGATAGCCGTTTTCACCGTCTTCCCATGCCCAGATATCGCCGTACGAGACCGCATCGTTCAGCAACGCAGTCACCGTGCCGTCCGCGAATTCCTCGGCGGTCTTCTCCACGGCATCTAAGAGCGTCGTTTCGTCGAGCGAGCCGACGTAAGAATCGTCACGGAAGTAAACGGATTCGATCGTATAGGTGGCGTTGGCTGCTACGCCGCCCACGATCGGCTTGCCGTTGGGAACCGTTCCGGCGAAATGAGATCCGCGAATGGTGACAGGACCCGTCAAGCTGCTGTACAAGGCACCGACCAGGCCGCCGATGTACTCGGCAGACTCGTATGCCGACTGGATCGTCATGGCACTGTAGCTGTTGAGTATGTCAAGGCCCTTATATCCGCGTATACGACCGATGAAACCACCGGTGTAGTTGCCGCCGACGATCGTACCTTCACTCCAGCAGCTGTTGATGAGCGCTTGCGGATACACGTCACCGATAAGACCGCCCGTCTTAGCGTCGCCGCTCGTTGCTCTGGAGATCACCGTTCCCGAGAAGCTGCAGTTTTGCAACGTGACGCAGGGCGTACCGTACATTCCCAAGCCTACGATACCGCCGGCGCTACGCATAGCGCTGATGTAGGCCTGCTTCACGTGGAGATTGCGTATCACCGCGCCGGAGACGGCGCCAAATAAGCCGTTACCACGCTCGGCTACCGTGCTGGACGTATTGATGTAAAGGCCGGAGACGGTGTGGCTGTCGCCGTCCAAGATTCCGGCAAACATTCTGGAATCCTTTTCGTTCTGCCAGACCCAATAGCCGATCGGCTCCCAAAGGTTCGCGGGTGCCTCGGTGCCCCAGTTTTCATAGTTCGCCAGATCATTCAGCTTGATATCCGCACCGAGCTTGAAATAGACGCCCGTATAGACCGTTCTTCCGTCGGCATCCTTCTCAGGCGGCGTGTAGACGGTCGTACCGAGCAAAACGCTCTTGCCGTTCACCATCGCGGCAAAGAAGGCCAGCTGCTCTGCGTTTTCGATGACGATCGGATTGTCAATGGCTTCGCCTTTTTTATCAGAGGTGTCAAAGGCTTCGTAGCCGCCGTCCCAAACACCGTCTGCTACCTTCTCACGACGAGTCACGACGAACAGGTAGTTGTTGATCACGTCGCCGAGAGAGGTCCGCAGATAAATGCTCTGCGCGACGCCGACCTCCAAGGGAATCTCCTGCGAGACCTTGCCGCTCTCTATCGCAACACCGTTGACCGTGGCGGTAGTGCCCTCGACCAACATCGGCATCAGCGCGACCGTATCCGAAGAATACGGAACAAAGAGCTCATAGGCGTACGTCCCCTCAGTCAGCGATACGGCAGCGTTGGTTATCATAACGCCGGTCACCAAGCTGTCGCCGGTCGCCGTGATGTTGAGCGGATACTCCGTGCCGTCCTTCCACAGAGTGGCACCGACCGAAGTCTCGTTCAAGAGACCCGTTACCGTGCCGCCCTCCGCGAACTCGGCTACCGTTTTCACGCGAGCCGTCGGATCTGCCTCGTCAATACCGGCACCTGCGATCGCCTTCGTGCCGGTGTACCAGCCCTCTCTGACGTACACGTCGTCGTTCACAACAAGGTGAGCAGAGGGCGAGATCGGATACGGGCTACTGGTCGTACCGGCAAAGTGGCTGCTGCTGATACTGACCTCTGCAATCGTACTGATACCGCCGACCAGACCGCCGGTCTCGCTTTCCTTGCTCAGGTTTGTGATATCCATCGCGCTGTAGCAACCGGAGATCGTCATCACCGTCGGAGACGTATTGTTACACCACGCCAAACCGACAAGACCGCCGGTGTAACGCTTCACGGCATTGATAGTGCCGGTCGTCGAGCAACCGAAGAGGGCGTTCGTACTGGTGCCCGAGGCGAAACCAACGATACCGCCGACGTAGGAGTTATCGTTGGCGTTAGCCGTGACGGTAATGGTTCCGTTAAAATGAACGTTCGTAAGGGTGGTGCCGGCAGTAATTGTACCGGCAACGCCGCCGATACCGGGGTTGGCTGTGCCACCGCTCGAAGTAAGGGATACGGCGTCATGCTTGAACGAAGCGTTCTCGATGTACAGATTCTTTACGGTAGCACCCGAAAGATAAGCGAAGAAGCCCATGTGGCCCATTTCGGTAAGGGTGCAATTGACGTTGCTGACCGTGTGGTTGCCACCGTCAAAGTTACCCGAAAACGGTGTGTAGCCACCGATCGGGAGCCACGGCTCGTTTTCCCAGTCAATATCGCTCGTGAGCACGAAATATTTGCTGTTGTAGTTACTGTATTTGTAGTCTACGTCGCCGATCGTAAAGGCGACAGTCCCGCTGTTCGACGAGTTAACGTTCGCTGTCAGCGCCAAGAAATACAACTGCGCCGCGTTTTCGATCGTGTACGGGTCGCTGGCGGTACCGGCAGACTCTACCGAGTAGTTTGCAAAGGGTTCCGGAACCAAATTCGGCACCGTACCGGAGGTGGAAACGAGGAGGGTGTAGGTCACGGTAAAGTCAGCGTTCGATACATCGACCGTGATCGTTTTCGTGCTGTTACGCGTCAAAGCGACCTCTGCGGACGCCGTGCCGGGTGTAGCCGCTCCACCGTTTATCGAGATCGTGTTCGGCTCTTCCGCCCTTGCGGTAACGGTAGCTTTCTCAACCTCGTTGGAAACGGAAACGGAATAGGTAAGGGTCGATTTATCAAAGGCGATCGTACCGCAATCCAACTCAAGACCGGACAGCTCCGGCATGGTTGCAAAGTACAGCACGCCGTCTTCGTTGACAGACCAGTAGCGCAGACCGTCCAAGCCTCCGTTAGCCAGCGAGTCAACGTTTGCGTTCAGCGTAGCCGCAAAGTCACTGTTCGTATCGGCGATCTCGGTCGCGGCAACGCCCGTCAAGTCACCGGTAATGGAACCGGCTTTGTAGTACACGTACGTCGCACTGGCAGCCGGGACCGTTGCTTCCGCAGGTGCGGAAGACGGCTTCGCGATCGGAACGGACGAATTGACCGCCGTTCCGGCAAAGAAGCAGTTGTTGAAGATAAGGTTGGGGCTGTAAGTGGTGCTTGAAACGACTTCCGCACACAAGCCGGCGACGACGGTACCTGCCGCTCTGTTGGCTGCGCTCACCGTCATCGTGCTGGCGCAGTTGTTGAACGTGACGGAACCGGCAATTTCTGCTTTTTGCGGAGCAGCGCCAACCAAGCCGCCGACAGCGGAGACAGTGCCCGCGTCCGTAGTCTGCACCGTACCGGAGGAGTAGCAGTTGGTGAGGGTGAAAGCAGATGCGTTTGTTGCTGACCACATAACCATTCCGCCAACCAGACCGCCGGCACGTCGACCCGCCGACACGTTACCGTTGAACGTGCAATTTACTAAGGAGAGACCCGTCGTCGAATCCGTAGCCGTATATCCGACGATACCGCCGGCATACGCACCGGTGGTGCTCACGTTACCGGATACGGTCAGGTTCATGATCTTGGTTTGCGCAACGGTGTAGCCAAACAGACCCGCGTAACCATACGAGCCGCTGACGTTCAGACCCGAGATCGTGTGACCGTCACCGTCAAACGTGGCGATCACCGATTTTGAGTAGCCGATCGGCTCCCACGGTTGGTCGTTCAGCTCGATATCCGCGGTCAGCACAAACTTCGCTCCGCGCAGGAAATAGCCGCCGTATGCGTGGAAATAGTACGGCTCCGGCGTTCCATCACGGTCGGTATCGACGTCCACGGTAACCTGACGACATTCCGTGCCGGCTGCATTCTTCACCACTTCGTATGTACCTGAATTTCCGTGTGCGTAAGTATGATTATTGACGATGTATGCCAAAAACGCGAGCTGCTTTGCGTTTTCGATCACATACGTGCGCTGCGCGCTTCCCGCAGCGGGGTTGAACAACGTGCTATCCGCATCATAGTTGGCGAACGGCTCCATCGAACCATCCCAACCCGACGTGGTGGTGATGGTGACGGTATAGGGGATCGTGTTTCCGTCACGCGTGACGTTGACCGTGATCGTGGTATCCGTGTCCGGAGGCAATTCAATTTCCTCGGACACCGTACCAAGTGTAGCCGCTCCCCCGTTTATCGAGATCGTGTTCGGCTCGTCCGCCGTCGCGGTGACGGTTGCCGAGGTAACTTCGTTGGAAACGAGAACGCTATAAGTGTACTGAGTCGAATTAAAGGAGATGCTGTCGCAGCTCACCGACAAACCGGTCAACTGCGGTGCGACGGCGTGAACCGGATAGGTGTCGCCTTGCTTCCACCACTTCATCTCGCCCTGTGCAGAGGAGGCATTCAACAGGTCGGTCACGACATCGTTCTTAAAGTCGTCAGCGGATTTGGCTACGATCTGTTCATGCGTGTAGTTTTTGCTTGCATTAGAAGCAGTAAGCGTATCGAGATAATAGACTCTGCTCACAGTACCGGTCGTCCACGTAACCCCATCTGCCTTATACGCATACGCGATCGGGTAGCTTGCACCGGTTCCGGCATAAAAGCAGTTTTCCATCGTAACAGTGACTTGTGCACAATAGCCGTTGGTGGAGTTATTATGGAGACCGCCGAACAAGCCGCCGGAATTAGAGCCGGACAGGGTCGCCACGCTATAGGAATTCCGGAGCGTCAAGGTATTGCTGGCGTTAGCGTCAGCACGCTCCGTACCGACAAGACCACCCGAATACGTACCGCTGATCGTACCGGTGGTGTAGCATTTTTCAATGGTAAGGGATCCGTTTCCGTTTGTGCTCGTGCGCTGAACACCAACCAGGCCGCCGTTATGATTACCGCCGGTGAGGGTGAGATCCGTCGCGCAGGAACCGGTAATCGTCACGACAGCGCCGCCGGTAATATGACCGATAAAGCCACCGTTAGACATACCGTTGGTCCAGCAACCACTATCTTTCGTCGTCGACACGGTGATCGTATATCCATTCGTATCATCCCCGTCGATAGTAGCCACCGGATAAAGCTCTACCATGGTCGAACGAACGGTGGTATTGTCGACGGTGCAATTTGTGATCGTAGTCGTGCCGCCGCTGATGTAGCCTATCAAGCCACCGGTGGCAGACTCCCAGTTATACGAACCGGCCTCTACGGTACCGGTAAAGGAGCAGTTATCGATCACCGTCGTGCCGTTGGCATAACCGACCAAGCCGCCTACGGTGGTTTGATCCGTTACGACGGAGCCTTCGACGTTAAGGTTCTTGATCGTCGCACCGGATACGCGGCCGAACAAGCCGACGCCGAGACTGTCTCGTCCATAGCTGTTCGCCGTTAACGCAGTACCGTTGACCACCGTTGTGGTTTTTTTGGTAAAAATGTCCACAACAACATTAGAATCGTTCTTGTACGGCGTTAACCCTGTTTCAGCTCCATACGCAGCGATCTCCGCGTTATTTTGAAGCTCGTGAATGACCTCGCCGGTAGAAGCGTTGAAATAAGTGACACGGTTGCGGTCGTAGTTCAAGCCGGTGATCGTGTGACCGTCACCGTCAAAGATACCGTAGAACGCCTTTGCCGTGGTCGTTCCTTTGCTCCAACCGATCGGAGCCCACGATTGATCGTTCAGGTCGATATCGGCAGTTAACTTGAAGTATTTGCCCGAGTAGGTGGCGCCGTCGTCGTTGACTCTTTTTGCCAAATACGCCAGCTCGTTACCGTTTGAGATCTGATACGGGTCGGCGGCACTACCGTCACCGCCGGCAAAAGCCTCGCCTATCGTGCCGTCCCACGGAACGGGGGTATCGTTCTCGGCAACCGCGGACAGTACGCCGATGCCGGTCGGCAGCATAACTGCCAGCAAGCAGAGAACAAGAACAATGCTCAACATCGATCTTGACGCTGCTTTTGCTTTGGAAAGCAGACCGGCAACGTTCTTTAAATTGAACATATAAAAACCTCCACTGTTATTTGTAGATGAGTTAGAGTGACAGGATCTGAATCGTGTTAATCTAACCACTTGACAACCTTCGGATTGGGATCAAACACCTTGACCGCGGCTTCCAGCTCGGCCTGGTTGGTGGCATACTGCACACCCGCAGTACCGAAGGTAATGGCTCTGTTGTCGTTATTCTTCTTCTGATAGAAGCTGTTGCCGGAAATGGTCAAGCCGGACGTATAATCCTTACCGCTCCAATACACAAGGTTGGTAGTAGAGCAATCGAAGATATTGTTCTTGATGACGATACCGTCGCCGGGAAGCTCGTCGTAGTTCCACGTCCAGCCGGTGTAGTGCGAGACCGCCCACGATCTGTCGGGTCGTTCCTTTTCCGGCAGGTAGCCGTAGCCGGCAAAGCGCAGGATGTTATCTTCGATGTAGAGGCCGTCCCACTTGGTACCCGAGTCGCGGTCGAACACCTCGATCGAGTAGTTGCAGTATTCAATAAGATTTCTGCGGAACGCGATGTTCTTGTAGGTAACGGCACCGAAGATGCCCTGCGGGCTGAGGCCGGCATCGTAGACCTGATAGACCCAGCAGTTTTCCACCAGCGCGTCGTCGGTGGTCGCCCAGAACTGAATGGCGTTGCCGAGACCGACGCTCGTGGACGTGTTGTTCGCTCCGCCGGTACGGACGCCGCCGATCCAGCCGACCTCGCAGTTCGTGATGCTGACGTTCTGGATGAATTCATTCACGTCGACTGCAAACAGGCCCGCGTATTTCATCGCAATGTTGTCGATGAGCACGTCCGTCGTTCCTTCAGGGACGTCGAATATCCTCTCACGGGTACCGATCTCGATGTCCTCATAAACGACGTTGGGATAGCCCTTGTCCAAATACAGGTACAGCATGGAGTATTCGGAGTTAAAATAGAAATCGCCGTTTTCGGACAGCTCGTTAAGACCGTGATAGTACGGATAGCTGGCCTCTTCACCGTGGTTGAACACGATGATGCCCGCTTCACCGGTGGTCAGCTGGATCTTCCAGACGTTTTCTTTGTTGCTGGGTTCCCAGCGCGTGCCCCACGAATAGTTGGAGGCGGAGCCGTAGATGACCGGCTTGTCGCCTTCACCGTACGCACCGTAGGTCATGCCGTCTCTGACGGTGATCGCGGTGTTACGGCGGTAAATGCCGCCGCGCTCGAACAGGACTGCGTCGCCTTCTTCAAAAAGGTAGTCGTTGATGGAGATCGCGTCCGGCGTGCGCCACGCCGTTTCGGGGGTCAGACCGTCGTTCCAGTCATCGCCGCTCGGAGAAACGTAATACGTCGTGCCGGTGATGTTGTACTCCGGAGTTTCCGAGTTCAGGATCTCTTCGCGGAGCGCATCCGCCTCAGCGTCCGCACCACCCGTCATGGGATTGAGAAGATACGCCGCGTTTTCGGGCGGGAGCACCTCCTCGTAGATCAGAGTGAAATCGTCGCTGAAGCTGTTCAGATAGTTGTCGTCGACAGGCTCCTCCTCGTCGGGGTCGGTAGGCTCCGTGTCCTCCGGCAAGTCGAAATTATCGCTCCAGTCGGTGTCCGACCACGCGCTGTCATCCGTCGCCATCGTGGTGGTCGTCGTCGTCGTCGTAGCTTCCGAGGAAGACGTGGTCGTGCTTACCGGTGTCTGTTCCGTCGGCGTACATGCCGAAAGCAACAGGATGCCGAGCAAGCAGCACAGTGCAATTAGTTTACGCAAAAGAATCCCTCCATGTTATATTTTTCTTTTATTTAGTCCATCATACCTTATTTTTTGTCAAAAGTCAATATTAACTTTGGCAAAAATGCAATTTAAATTGTGCGAAAATTCGGGGCACCGCAGGTGACACCTCTCCCGGAGGAAAAGGCAAGGCGTGGGGTTTCACAAATATTGAGGGTACTTGGCTCTCCCCTTGGGAGAGCTGGCACGGCATAGCCGTGACTGAGAGGGTACTTGGCTCTCCCTTTGGGAGAGGTAAGGGATTTTGTGCGAATGGGGAGGGCTGCACTCTTGGCTCTCCCTTTGGGAGAGCTGGCACGGCATAGCCGTGACTGAGAGGGTACTTGGCTCTCCCTTCCCCCTTTCCGTCGCCAACGGCGACTCCTTCATTATTCATTATTCATCCTTCATTCTTCATTTCCGTTTCATTCCACCGTCACCGATTTGGCTAAATTTTTCGGCTTGTCGATATCACAGCCCTTTTCCTTGGCAACGTAATACGCCAACAGCTGCAACGGCACGATCTCCGCGATCGGCGCAAGCAACGGCTCCATCGGCGGCACGAACAGCAACTCGTCGGCGATCGTCGCAAGCGTCGTTTTCCCCTTGAACGTCACCGCCAGTACCTCCGCACCGCGCGCTTTTACCTCCGCTATATTGCTGACGGTCTTGTCGGCAAGCGACTCGTTACAGCACAGTGCCACTACCGGCTGATGCTCGTCGATGAGCGCGATGGTTCCGTGCTTGAGCTCGCCCGCGGCGTAGCTTTCTGCGTGAATATACGAGATCTCCTTCATTTTCAGCGCACCCTCCAGCGCCACCGCGTGATCGGTGTTTCGACCAATGAAAAACACCGACGCCGCCGAGCGGTACTTGCGCGCGAGCCGTTCTGTGGCGGAATTCATGTCCAGCGCGTTCTGCACGCGGTGCGGCAGCTGTTCCAGCTCACCGAGCAGACGGTCAAACTCAGCAGAACTCACCGTCCCCCGCCCGTGCGCCGCGTACAACGCAAACAGGTACAGCACCGCCAGCTGCGTGGTATACCCCTTGGTGGTCGCCACCGCGATCTCGGGCCCCGCGTGGGTATACAGCACGCGATCGGCAAGCGCCGCCACCGTACTGCCCACCACGTTCACAATGCCGAGCGTTTTCGCGCCGCGTGCTTTGCCCTCCTTCATCGCCGCAATGGTATCCGCCGTCTCGCCGGATTGCGACAGCACGATGAGCAGCGTATGCTCGTCCATCAGCGGATCGCTGTATCGCAGCTCGCTCGCAAGCTCCACCTGCACGGGCAGACGGCACAGCGCCTCAATGGCGTATTTGCCCGCACACCCCGCGTAATAGGCAGACCCGCACGCGGTGATCACGATCCGGCGAACGTCGCGCAGATCGTCGGGTCGCACCTCGTCTAAGCAGATCCTTCCCCCCTGTATCCGCGGCGCCAACGTCGCGCGCACGGCGGCGGGCTGCTCGAAGATCTCCTTGAGCATAAAATGGTCAAACCCGTCCTTTTCGGCGGCTTGTATATCCCACGCGACGTGCTGAAGAGGCTTGTCCACCGCCTGTCCCGCGCCGTTAAACACTGTCACACCGTCGGGAGTGAGTGCCGCGAACTCGCCGTCGTCCAGATACAAGACGCTCCGCGTATACGGCACCAGCGCCGTCACGTCCGACGCAAAATACTGCTCCCCGCTCGAAAGTCCCAGAATGAGCGGACTCGCCTCGCGCGCCGCAAACACCGTGTGCGGCGCATCGGCACACACCACCCCCAGCGCGTACGACCCCTGCAGGCGGGACACCGTCTTGATGACTGCCGCTTTCACGTCGCCCGCATAATACCGCTCCAGCAGATGCACGATCACCTCGGTATCCGTATCACTCTCAAAATGATACCCTTTGGCGGTAAGTTCTTCGCGCAGTGTTAGATAGTTTTCAATGATCCCGTTGTGCACCACCGCAAACCGCCCGTCGTTGCTGACGTGCGGGTGTGCATTGACGTCGGTGGGCGCGCCGTGGGTCGCCCAGCGCGTATGCCCAATACCGATCGTCCCCGGTGTCAGCCTGCCGCCCTCGGTCTTCTCGCACAAATTCGCGATCCGCCCCGTCACCTTGCTGATACGGATCTGCCCCTCGTTCATCACAGCGATCCCCGCCGAATCGTATCCGCGGTACTCCAGCTTCAGAAGCCCCTCCAACAAGATCGGCGCCGCTGCCTGCGTGCCGACGTAGCCCACGATCCCACACATAAGCCGTCCTCCTTTATCCTAACTAATAGGATGGACGGACTTTTTCGGTTTCATTCCGCGAAAACTGCAGAAACCCTCTTGCCTACCCCTGCCGTATCCTATATAATGGTATCGTATGAACGAACAGCGATACCGTTGGATGAAGGAGAATACGATGCTTAACGAAATTTACGAACAAACCTACGCGGCCATACAAGAGTTGTGCGAAAGAGCAAAACTGAAAGCAGGTAACCTCGTTGTCGTCGGTTGCTCCACCAGTGAGGTGGCAGGCGATACCATCGGCACCAATTCCAGTCCCGAAATCGCCGCGGAGATCTTCCGCGCGCTGTATGAGTATACCACTGCCAACGGTTTACACCTTGCCGTGCAGTGCTGTGAACACCTCAATCGCGCCATCATCACCGAACGGCAGGCGGTTCCGTTTTTAGAGCCGGTCAACGTCGTACCGCAGCCCAAAGCGGGCGGCTCGCTGGCAACGCAGGCATACTCAGCATTCCGCGATCCCGTGGCGGTGGAAGAGATCCAGGCGGACGCCGGCCTTGATATCGGCTTTACGCTGATCGGTATGCACCTGAAACGGGTAGCCGTCCCCCTGCGTTTGGTAAACGACACCATCGGCGGTGCCACGGTGCTTGCCGCCCGCACACGGCCGAAATTCATCGGCGGCGCGCGCGCCGTCTACGACGAAAAACGCCTTTAATTCCGGACACCGATAAAACCGAATACACATCACGAAAGGCATCGTACTATCGCTTAGTACGATGCCTTTCCGTATGGTTCTGTATATTATAGTTTTTTTACGAACAAAGCACGAATCGCATTAAGAACGGCAAGGATCATCACGCCGACGTCGGCGAAAATGGCGATCCACATATTTGCCGCACCGAAAGCAACGAAAATGAGGGAAAGAATCTTAACAGCAATCGCAAATCCAATGTTCTGATGAACGATTCTCAGGCACTTGCGGGAGATCTTGATTGCCTTTGCAATTTTCAGCGGGTCATCGTCCATCAAAACAATATCGGCGGCTTCAATGGCTGCATCTGAACCCATAGCACCCATAGCAATACCGATATCCGCACGGGAAAGCACAGGAGCATCGTTGATACCGTCGCCAACGAACGCAAGCTTTGCCTTTCCGCGCTTGGAAGAAAGAAGCTCTTCCACTTTGTCAACTTTATCGCCCGGCAAAAGCTCGCTGTAAACGGTATCGATGCCAAGTGAACCTGCGACCTGCTCGGCTACCGCCTTTGCATCGCCGGTGAGCATAACCGTTTTTTGAACTCCTGCCTTTTTAAGCTCCGCCATCGCCTTAGCGGAGGAGGGCTTGATCACATCGGAGATAACGATGTGTCCGGCATATTCGTTATCGATTGCTATATGGATAATCGTTCCTACGTGATGACAGTCGGAATAAGGGACACCGATCCGCTTCATCAGCTTGTCATTACCGGCCGCAACCAAACGTCCGTCAACCTTGGCAATCACGCCGTTGCCGCTGATTTCTTCCACTTCACTGACTCTGCTTCTGTCAAGCTCTAAACCGTAGGCACGCTGTAAGCTTTGTGCAATGGGATGAGAGGATGCAATTTCGGCAAGGGCGGCGTATTCGATCAGCTTTTCTTCCGGCAGTTCATTGTGATGAATGGCGGTAACTTCAAACACACCCTGCGTCAGCGTACCCGTCTTATCAAATACCACGTAACCGGTCTGGGACAGTGCTTCCAAATAGTTTGACCCCTTGACTAAGACGCCCTCCTTGCTTGCTCCGCCGATACCGGCAAAGAAGCTGAGCGGAACGCTGATAACAAGCGCACAGGGACAGC
>CAZBAO010000050.1:0-1298 GCA_964490085.1 uncultured Eubacteriales bacterium
CGGTTGCACCGGTATGGTGGGTCAGCGTTTCGCGACCTTGCTCGCAGAGCATCCGTGGTTTGAGGTGTCTGTCCTCGCGGCAAGTCCGCGTTCCGCCGGCAAGACATATGAAGAAGCCATCGGCAGCCGTTGGGCTATGACCGTTCCGATGCCGGAAAAATTGAAGAATATGACGGTATACGACGCCGCAAACGTGGAAGAAGTCGCCGCAAAAGCAGATTTCGTGTTCTGTGCCGTGGATATGCCGAAAGATCAGATCCGCGCGTTAGAAGAAACCTATGCGAAAGCGGAGTGCCCCGTCGTTTCCAATAACAGTGCCCATCGCGGTACGGCGGACGTCCCGATGATCATTCCAGAGCTTAACGATTCCCACATGAAGGTCATCGCTTCTCAGCGCAAGCGTTTGGGTACCAAACGCGGCTTCATCGCCGTCAAATCCAACTGCTCTCTGCAAAGCTACGTGCCGGCTCTGTTCCCGCTGTCTAAGTGGGGGATCACTAAGTCGCTCGTTTGCACCTATCAGGCGATCTCCGGTGCCGGTAAAACCTTTGAACGTTGGCCCGAAATGGTGGACAACGTCATCCCCTATATCGGCGGTGAGGAAGAAAAGTCCGAGAAAGAACCGCTCAAGATCTGGGGCAAGGTCGAAAACGGCGTTATCGTCAACGCCACCTCTCCCGAGATCACCGCGCAGTGCTTGCGCGTTCCGGTATCCGACGGTCACTTTGCTGCCGTATTCTGCAGCTTTGAGAATAAGCCCTCCAAGGAAGAGATCATCGAAACCTGGAAATCCTTCAAGGGCCGTCCGCAGGAGCTTGACTTGCCCAGCGCTCCCAAGCAATTCCTGCATTATTTCGAAGAGGACAATATGCCGCAAGCAAACCTGCACCGCGGCTTAGAGGGCGGCATGGCCGTATCTCTCGGTCGTCTGCGCGAGGATACGCAGTACGATTATAAGTATGTCGGTTTGTCCCACAATACCCTGCGCGGCGCAGCCGGCGGTGCCGTACTGCTCGCTGAACTGCTTTGCGCCGAGGGCTACATGGACTAAAATTTTAATAGGAGGGCTGTGCGTGAGTAGACCCGTACTCTTTACCGGTGCAGGCGTTGCACTGGTCACCCCGATGGAAAAGGACGGACGTATCAATTATGAGAAGTACCGTGAGCTGATCGATTTTCAGATCGCACATGGAACAGACGCGATCATCTCTGTCGGCACCACCGGCGAAGCCCCCACTTTAGAAGACGACGAGCATCTGCACGCGTTTGAGGTCGCCATTGAGCAGACCAACGGTCGC
>CAZBAO010000050.1:1308-12077 GCA_964490085.1 uncultured Eubacteriales bacterium
CGCGTGCCGATGATTGCCGGTACCGGCTCCAACAACACCGAGCATTGCATCTATATGTCTCGCGAAGCAAAAGCGATGGGTGCGGACGGTTTGCTGCTCGTTACACCCTATTACAACAAAACCTCACAACGGGGGCTTATCGCGCATTATACCAAGATCGCCGCTTCGGTGGATCTTCCGATCATTCTGTACAACGTACCGTCACGGACGGGTGTCAACCTGCAGCCGCAAACGGTTGCGGAACTTGCCAAAATCCCAAACATCGTTGGCTTAAAGCAAGCCAGCGGTAACCTGTCGGAAACGGCACAGATCGCGGCTTTGTGTGACCTTCCCCTCTATTCCGGCAACGACGATCAGATCGTTCCCCTGCTGGCACTCGGCGGAAAAGGCGTTATTTCCGTGCTGTCCAACGTAGTGCCGCAGGAAACACACGACATCTGTCAGGCATGGTTTGATGGCGACGTGCAGCGTTCCTTGGAGCTACAGCTCAAGTATCTTGAGCTTGCCAATGCGCTGTTTATGGACGTTAATCCCATTCCTGTTAAAGAGGCTATGAATCAAATGGGCATGGCAGTCGGTGACTGTCGCTTGCCGCTTTACAGCATGACTGATGCCATGAAGCAAAACATGACAGACGTCTTAAAACGCTATCACTTGATTTAAAGGAGTTTACTATGACTCGTATCATTCTTTCCGGCTGTAACGGTAAAATGGGAAAAAACATCACGCAGTGCGTAGCACAGCGTGATGATTCTAAGATCGTTGCAGGCTTTGATATCAACACTGAAGCGTCGGCATATCCGGTATATGCCGATCCTGCCCAATGTAATATTGAGGCGGATGTGATCATTGATTTTTCGCATCCGGCAATGCTGGATGGCATCTTGGCATACGCAAAAGCACACAAGTTGCCGATCGTGATCGCTACGACCGGTCTTTCCGATGCCCAATCGCAGGCGATCCGAGCTGCCGCTTCTGAAATCGCAGTTTTTTCCAGCGCTAACATGTCGCTCGGCATCAGCCTGCTCGCGGAACTTGCTAAAAAAGCGGCTTCCGTTCTCGGCACGTCCTTTGATGTGGAGATCATTGAAAAGCATCATAATCAGAAGATCGACGCTCCCTCCGGAACAGCGCTCATGTTAGCCGATGCCGTAAAAGACGGACTCCCCTACGCGCCTGAATACGTGTTTGACCGCCATGCGGTTCGTCAAAAACGCGATGCGCACGAGATCGGTTTCAGTTCGATTCGCGGCGGCACCATCGTCGGTGAACACGACGTGTTGTTTGCCGGACATGACGAATGTATCACGCTATCCCATACAGCCACATCTAAAAGCGTGTTTGCGACCGGCGCCATCAACGCCGCCGCCTTCTTAGTCGGGAAACCGGCAGGCTACTATACCATGAAGGATCTTGTCGCAAAGAATTAACGATACGAAAAGTCGCCACACAGTTGATACGATCCCCGTCGAGTGTACTCTCGGCGGGGATTTATTGTATCAAAAAGCATAAAAGCGATTTTTCAGAAAATAAAAACCGTCCTCGAAATTCGCGAGGACGGTATATAACGACGGAGATCCGTCAAGAAATTTTCAACTGCAAGCGGAATTTATCCGATATCATGGCAATAAACTCCGAATTGGTGGGCTTTCCGCGTTCGTTGTGAATGGTATATCCGAAATACGAATTCAATACGTCGACATCGCCGCGATCCCATGCAACCTCGATCGCATGACGAATAGCGCGCTCTACGCGCGAAGAAGTGGTCCCATGCTTTTTGGCGACAGCCGGATATAGACGCTTGGTAACAGCATTGATGATCTCTTCATCCTCGATTGCCATCATAATTGAATCACGCAGATACTGATACCCCTTGATATGTGCCGGCACTCCGATCTGGTGCAAAATATCCGTGACGCGGATTTCCAGATTATTCACAGCAGCACCGCCTCGGCGCATCGGTTCAATTTTCCCTTTGTTTGACAACGTTAAAATACGCGCCGCCATTTCATCGGCATCAAACGGCTTTAGGAAATAGTAATTCGCGCCCGCCTCGATCGCTTCGCGTTCCAGATTGGCATTATCAAAACCGGACATGATCATAAACCGTGGTGCATCCGGCAAATTCATGGAACGTACGCTGTTCATAACGCCGATCGCATCCAATCGCGGCAAGAAAAAATCCAAAATGACAACATCCGGCTGCTTTTGTGAAATAGTATCGACGACGATTTTCCCATCCTTCTCTGTCAAATCGACCTCTAATCCATGACTCCGCATTCTTGCGGCACACGGTATTCCGAAACTTTCGCTGTTATCTGCTAACAGTACCTTGATTTTCTTCTCCAAGTTACATAAACCTCCCTAATATTTTTGCCGGCAACATTAGATTACCATAAACTGGAAAATATTTCAAGTACTTGGAAATTATTTTTGAACTTTGTGCAAAAGAATAAAAAAACAAGGAATTTTCAAATAGGAAAACGTAAATTTTCATAAAATTGCATCTTCGATCTTGTCAAACAATGTCGACAAACAGTCAAAACCGAAAGCCCCCTCTCTCGAGGGGGCTTCTCCGATCGTGTCTTTCAATCAAAAAACTCGTAATCCATATTCAGCATTTTATACTTTGCACCTGCCATGGTATTAAAGGGCAACTGCTCCCACGGGCTGTCACCGATGATGTTTCGAATGGCATCAAGGTTCGCGTGCGTATCGGTAATACCGGGTATCAACGGTGTTCGGATGAGAAACGGCTTACCGCTTTGACGCAGGATCTCAAAATTATCAAGGATCCGTTCGTTGCCGCGTCCGGTATAGCGTTTATGCCGTTCACTGTCAGCCAGCTTGATATCCATGATGACGTAATCAAGTTTATCGATCACTTTTTTAAAGACCTCACCGTCAGCGTAACCGCTCGTTTCCACGCAAAGGTGATAACCGCTTAATTCCTCTGCCAGTTCAAGCAAGAACTCGTGTTGTGCCAACGGTTCGCCACCGGAAAAAGTAAAACCGCCGAATGTTTCGCCTAAAATATCAGCCGTTTCTTTCAGCTCTTTTGCCAATTCATCGACGGAGACTTCCCTGCCGGCTATCTCAAGGCAATTTTCGGGACAGCTGTGTATACACCGGCCGAACGGTTGGCATTCCGCATGCTCGCACGGTTTCTGACAGCTTTGACAATGGATGCACTTGGCCTGCTTATACATAAGCTGAGGTTCAAAGCTTAACCCTTCTGGATTATGGCACCACTTACAGCGAAGCGGGCAACCCTTGAAAAAGACCGTGGTTCGAATTCCGGGGCCGTCGTGAACCGCCATTTCTTTAATGTCAAATACCGTTGCCTTCATACGGTGTACGCCTGTCTTGCAATCACGTGGTCTTGATACTCTTTGTCAAGCTCCACGAAATACGCACTCCAACCCCAGATTCGCACGACCAGCTGTCGGTGATCTTCGGGATGCTTTTGCGCATCAAGCAGCTTTTCACGATTGATCGTGTTCAGCTGAAGCTGATGACCGCCTCTGTCGATAAAGTTCTTGACAAGCTTACCGACCTTTTCGACTCCGTCATCATCCGCAAAAATACTCTGATGGAATTCAAGCGTCAACGGGCCACCGTTCATAACGTTCTCAAAATGCTGCTTCGTCATAGAGGCAATAACCGAGACCGGCCCTTTCACCTTAGCAAACAAACTGACCGAATAGTTCGTTCCGAACGGTTCCTTTGCACGGCGGCCATCCGGTGAAGCCCCGATCTCGTTGGCATGCCACAGATAATACATGGCCGAACCGGTTCCTGCACGGTAAATACCGCCGCGGCAATTCGTTTTGCCTTTCAGCGAATCCGCCAGCGTATCCAGCAACTCCGTTGCAATATTGTCCACAAAATCATCGTTATTGCCGAGCTTTGGTGCTTCAAACCGAAGCATGTGCAGCAGTTCGGGTGTATCCTCAAAATTGCCGTCCACAGCGTCGAGCAGGTCTTGCTTTTCAAGGGATCCCTCTTCAAAAACATATTTCTTTATCACCGCAAGGCTATCGGCAGCAGTGGCAATACCGGTACCGTGGACACCGAAGTTGTTATATTTTCCGCCCTCGTAGATGTTGCAATCCATTAAGACGTTCAAAAACGGCGACGGCACAAACCACACGTTACTAATGCTGCTGCAAATGCGGTCACATTCCTTTTGGATCTCATCTTGAACGCGGCTGAAAAACTCTTCATAGGTATGGCAGGCATGCAAGTGATCATGCAACGCAATATCCACCATCTTCGGGAACGATACAGCCGCAATATTCGCGATGTCCGCACCGACTTTTGGTATAATGAACTCCCAGCAGGCGGCTACGGTATAATTCGCGGCATCGTCGTGCTCATAGCCCATCTTTTCCAAAGCGGGTATCACGAGATCGTCATTGGAATATTGCGGAAAACCAAGACCCGCTTTTGTCAAGTGGGTCGCAAGGGTGTACCGCTCCGCAGGTGTGGCTTTGGAAACTCGCAGGTTGATCTTCGGATCGATCAACTTGTTGTTGTAGGAAGCCTTCAAGCACAGCTCGGACAAGACGTTGAACACGTCATCCCCATTTTCATCCACGCCGCCAAGCATCATGCTTTGACCGTTATCGCCCTGCTGAACACCGACGTAAATATCGCTGTCCTTATTGAAAGAGAGGAAGAAATCCTCAACCAGCTCAAGAGCCGACTCGGCCGTATAAACGCCTTTGTCCATATCGGCTTTCAGGTAGGGGTACATATGCTTGTCAAAACGGCCGATCGTGTTATGATAATCTCCCTCAAGCCAAAGCGAATAATGGATGATCCGGAAGAATTGCAACGCCTCACGGAAATTACGCGCCGGATAGCGAGGAACTTGGGTCAGTATCTCCACCAGGTCCGCTCTGCCCTGTTTTTTGGCTTCCTCCAAATATTTGTCCGAAAGCTTGAGAATGTTGTCGATCGCACGCTTGCCGTACGCATCCGCCTCTTCCCGTTTTTTTAGTAAACCGACCGCGATCGCATCATAATAATTCGGCGATACATTCGACATAAAGCCCAATTCGTGGATATAATACTTCTCGCGTATTTCTTCCCACTCGGCATCCGTAAAGATCGGAGGCAGATTCGAAACAGTACGCATAAACACGATCTTCTCACCCTCAAAAATGACAGGCGTTTCCTCATTACACATTAGATCAAAACGCTGTGCCATTCTTTCGATGGGGGCGACCTTTTCCGCGGAAAACTTTTCGGCTAAATTTGTCTCCAACGTTCTCCGGTAGGCATGGTGTTTTTTCGAAATAAAAAACTCATACAGTTCGCGATTCATAACAAACACTCCTTCCAAATTATATTTTATAGCAAATACTTGACACTATCTTGCTAAATGTTGTAAAATATCAGCAACAAATTATCTTTTTGAGGTGTGCCATGATCTTTCACCAACCACACAACTCCGGAGGGCGGTACAACTACAACGCTTTTTTTTACGAAGCGGAGGCGTGGGAGCCGCACTTTCACAAAAACTACGAGTTGGTTTATGTTGTAAGGGGAAGTATTGAGTGTACCGTCAATACCTCTTCTTACTCATTGAATGAAGGCGATTTCGGAATGTGCCTCCCCTATGCCGTTCATTCTATCCAACCAAAAACGGATTCAAAATATTGGGTCATGGTTTTTTCTGAGGATTTCGTACATACCTTCGGCAAACAAATTTCGCGTAAAAAAGCACTGGGGTTTACCTTCACCTGCGATAACTCGGTAAAAGAATTTTTGCTTTGCAACCTCATTCACGCCAAGGCTCCTTCGATCTATCTTCTCAAGGCTTGTCTTTACGCAGCGTGTAACGAATTTAAAGAAGCGATTTTGTTTGAGGAAAACAAGGAAACCCAACACATTGATACGATCTGCTCGTTTATGGAACAAAAGCATACCGAGGATATTTCCCTCAAGGATCTGTCGCAGCTGTTAGGCTATGATTACCATTACGTTTCCCGCTATTTCCATTCGATGTTCAATATGTCCTTCACCGAATTCTTGAATACATACAGGCTCCAAACCGCCTTGGCTCTTTTAGAGGATGACAGTAAAAAGATGATAAATATCGCATTTGAGAGCGGGTTTAAAAGTGTTCGGAATTTCAACTATTGCTTTAAAAAAGCCATGGGCATGTCCCCCTTGGAATACAAAAAAGCATCCCGATAGGATGCTTTTTTCTGTAAAACGGAAACACCCGTCCTAAAATTCAGGGCGGGTGTTGTAAGTGCCAACGCAGAGAACCATCCCACGTCGTACTCGTTGAGAGTTATTTGATCTTGTCAAACGCAAAGATACGAAAATCGTTCGGGTCGAGCTCGCGTGCAGTCGCCATACAGGCCTCCGCCTCGGCGGTCTTGCCATACCCCAAAAGAGCGAACGCCTTGAGGATAGAGCCGTCGCGCAGATTGCACTTTACAATGTCGTATTCAAAAGGCATGGGAGAGGGAGAGCCGACACCGTAGTAGGTACGCAGATCCTTATTGGCGATAAGGTTGTCGGCGACCGCGATCATTTCTTCAAGAACCGTCTTTGCTATATCGTGCCGTCCCAATTCCTTCAGCGCCAAAGCACGGAAGAGAGAAAGCTCGGAAACAGCCGCTTTGTAGACTGCCGCCTGCTCATAAGCCTGTTCTTTCTGCTCTTTCCTACCCATTTTGGCATACAGCTTTGCAAGATAGTAGAAGATGTGCGCCTCTTGATTAAAAAAGGTTTTTGCTTCGCCGTAGGATTTCGGCATATTCACACCTTTCATATAGATTCGCTCAGCTTCCTCGTATTTTCCCGCCTCAGTCAGCTCCTTGCCATAAAGCGTGTGCATCCATGCGTGCAGCTTGGTCAGCTTGCCCTCGCCGCCCTCGTAGATGTGAAAGCGTTTTTTTGCCGCCATGTCAATGGCTGACTTGAAATCTCCCGTCTGGCAGATTAGCGTCAGCTTATCCAGATAGCAGTCGTCTCTTTCCCTCAGCAATTCAGGGTGTTTTTCGTACACCGCAAGACGCTCCTCAATGGAGCAGTTCATATTTTTGAGCAACTGCTCGTATTCCAACAAGAGGCGAGGATCGTCGCCCTTGAATTCCAATGCTTTTTCAAGGCAGGTGCGTGCACGTGTCGCGTCATTTGCTTTGTCGAAATAGTAAAGTGCCAGGTTTCTCCACGCCTTTCCGTGAGCGGGATTATTGGCAACGCAATTTTCCCAAGCCTTTGCGGCATCCAAATAGCGGAACTTGTCGTAATAGAGACAACCAAGGTAGTAGTAGGCGTTGGCACCGCTTGCGTCGGTGCTGATAGCGTTCTCCAAAACAAGAATGTCCTCAAGACGTGACGGGAAGCAATAGCCGCTCCTGCACATGTTTGCGGCTTTGACCTGCTCGTATCCACGTCTGCCAAGTTGCTTTTCGCAGTACGCCCGATAATAATAAATCATCGGATAGGTGTCGTCCGCAAGCGAGAGCGTGTAGAGCGCATCCTCCCAAAAGCCTGCTTTTATGTAGTCAATGGCAACATCAAGCATATTTTCTGCTTTAAGACGGAACTGCTCAAGATCTGCGGAATTGTCGGTATAGTGGGAATATTCGATTTTTGCAAACAGGTCGAGAAGATCATCCTTTGCGTTCTCCTCGGCATAGGATCTTGCGTCCTCGCATCCCAAACGACGCAAAATTGCCACCTTGAGATTTTTCGCCTTGGTGTGTCCTTTGTTCAAGCCGAGCGATTCCTCTGTTTTTTCAAGGGCAGATCTGAAGTCACCCATCTTGCAATCAAGACACGCCAATTCAAACATTGCCGCCGAGCGATGGTTATAGTTCCATGCAGCACGATAGAGGACGTCGTATGCTTCTTTGTCGCGGCCGAGGTAGGTTAGCGCTATACCCTTAAGGTAAAGTGCCTCGGTATCGGTGGGATGCTGATTGCGGCAGGTCAAGCGCCTGATGGCAACATCGCAATAAGCCACGCATTTTTCAAACTCACCGTTCTTCAAGCAAAGACGCCCCATGGATGTGTTGCATCGGATATCCCCTTTATCTCGGCGAATACCCTCTAAATAGTAATCTTCGGGGCGATAGTTGTGCTGTTTGTATTGCTCCAAATGGTAGCCGTTGATGTAAAGTTCCTCTACAGTTTCGATCTCCGAGGGACGTTTTACCGGCTCGCGAACATCTATCGGCGTTTTTTGTCCCCTTTGGTAAGGCGTATAAGAGATCAGCTTCTTACCCTCACAGGAGGTCAGCGAAACGGTAAGTTTGGAGAAATCCGCACCGTTGAGTGGTAAGGTCTTCAGGTAAGCGGTGCTCGGATCGAGATCTGCCGTTTCGGTAAACAGGATATTCTCACCTTCTGCGACTTTGATCACAGCTTCCTTGAAGGCAGCCGTTACGTTAAAGCCGATGAAGAGATCGTTACCCCTTTGCTCCATGTTCATTGCCGCATCAACGGAGGCGTTCTTTGGCTCTCCGATATCGCGGATGGGATACCAATACTGCTCAAACTCCTTAGTCTCATAGGGCGCGATCCAAGTAAAGTCGGGCTGGTTATCGGTGTAAACGCCGGTCATCAACTCGATATAAGGGCCATTTTTATCAGTAAGGTTGGAACACCACATGTCACCAAAATCGCCGATACCCCAGTGCCACATCTTTTTACCCGGGGAGATGTGATGGTTTGCCACGGTGGCGATCCCCTTGTTGAGTCCCGTGTCGTAGCCCGCTATATAATCCATGTCGGACTGTCCCTGCGAGATCAGATAAGAAGACGGAACCTTAACGGCATCATAGCGTGAGAGATCGGTACCCTCACCGAAATTGTAAGGACGCGCAGTCTTATAGACACCCTTTGCAATAGGCCATTCCAGAACGGCGCGGCGGTCATGGTCGTTTACGTATTCACAGTCAGGCGGAAAAACGGTGCGATAGTCGTTGTTAACAGGAACCGCAAGATTTGCCCACCACATAAAGAGCTGTGGGAGAGCAGTACGGTTGTACAATCTGACCTTTGCCTTGATGTAGCTTCTGCCTGCATCCACTGTAATTCCCGCCATGCCCTTCATACGGTTCATGGGTTCTACCTCACCGGTCCAAACGGTCTTGCCTCCGTCGGCGTTTTCCTCAACTACAGCTTCCAAAGGCATATAGGTAGTGGGACGATGGTGCTGAGGCCAGTTAAATTCAATTCCGCCCGAGATCCAAGGACCCGCAATGCCAACGAGTGCAGGCTTTATCACCTCGTTGTAGTAGATAAAATCGTAGTTGCCTACCTTATCCAATCCTCTCAGGATCTTTCCACCAAGTGCGGGAACAACTTGAGTTTTGACATATTCGTTTTCAATAGTAAAAACATCGTATTCGACATCGGTTTTTGTGTCAGTGATCCCGTCGGAGTAAGGGATGGGATAGATTCTTCCCGAAGCTCCCTGATATGGCTTGTTCTCAAAAAACATTGGCAGGTCGTGCGCCGCCTTGGGAATGTAGGTTGGAATGACTTGCTTCTTTTTTTCAACAATAACTTTTTTCATTGACAAACCTCCGCGTCCGAATTGAAGTGTTTTTAATGATAATTCCCCAATTTTCTCTTACCCCATCTTATACGTACCGCTCTTTTCAGCATTCGTATATATAAAAATTATATAGCGCATTTTATTGACAATCAAGCCAAAATGCGGCATAATGTAGCCAAAAGGTTAGGTGATCAGATGAAATATCAGCTGGAAAATTTTGACGGCCACTACGATTTTCGCTGCAACTATCATGAGGGTTGGGTGATGGAAAGCCATCTTCATGAGTATAGCGAGCTACTATATTGCAAAGAAGGCGTATGTCGGGTAAATGTTGATGGGAAATCAATCATTTTGCCGGAAAAACATCTGATTTGGTTACCGCCCAATTGCGTTCACCAATACTTAATAACGGATGCGCAATTGATCTGTGCGGTATTTTCCAAAGATTATATTCCGCTGTTTTTTCAAACGGTTGGTGACCGAAAACTGAAGCCCATACCAATAGCAGCCGGAGAGTTAACGGATATTTTGGAGCGTTTCCACACCATAAAAAAAGAAGGACCTTTAGTGATCAGCGGCTATCTGAATCTGATCGCTGCTAAGGTTTTGGGGCATTCTGAATTTGAAGCATCGGATCGATCAGACGGTGTTCTGTATCAAAAAGTTATTTCGTTTATTTCTGCGCATTTTCGGGAGAATATAACAATAAAGCATATCGCCAAAGAATTTGGTTATAATGAAAAATATCTCTCTCATACGCTACATGAGCTGACAGGCATTCATTTTTCTAAATTGATAGCTCTATACCGCGTGGACTATGCAAAAATGCTTTTGATGGATAAAAATATCAGTATTTCTCAAATTGCCGAGCAAAGCGGTTTTTCCGCACTAAATAGTTTTAACCGCGTATTCAAGGAGTTTACGAGAACGACTCCGTCAGAGTACAAAAAACACGGCCTTATAAAATAAGATCGGGTCCTCCGTGTTCAGGTCATCGCCCGCAGACACACCGGACAGATCGTGCGAAAATGCACACACGTTAACCCGAAATACCGTTACCGGTCTGCAATAAAACTATCGTCAGAATCGTAAAAAAAGGAGCCCCAAACGGAGACACTTCGTAAAGAAGTAGTCTCCGTTTTTCTATGTCAACCCAAAATGACACCTTCGGTTTTTGAGAACGTCATAGTGGGTTACATACTTGAGAAAGGTAAACACTGGTCGAAAATAAAGACTG
>CAZBAO010000051.1:0-11738 GCA_964490085.1 uncultured Eubacteriales bacterium
TTTATTTAAAGTTCACGTCGTAGATCATTTTGCCTTTGGCTTCGTACTCGCCCGCCAACACAGCAAGCGTCGCCTCGACGCCCTGTTCTGAACCCGTTCCGACCAGGATACGCGGAATATGCGGCAATTCTTCCAAGGGGAAGGGATTGCCGAATTGCAGTACCGTGGAGATACCGTTCGACACCTGCATGGCTTTCATCATCGAAACCATACGGGGGGTATACCGTTCCGTACCGGCATAGCATCCGCTGTGTAAATACATCACGAACACCGCCTCGGCCCCCAATTCCCCGGCTTCCAGATAGTCTCTGACTCTGTTGGGCGTGGGGAACTCGTCTAAGAATTCCACCGTGGAATTCGGGAAACACTCCTTCAGTTTGTCACCGATCCACACGGGATTGTACCAATTGCCGGTAAAGGTGTCGATATGCATGTCTTCGGGCGTGCCGTTTTCGGTCAGCACCGTGAAACGGTATTTACCGTTCCGATCCAACGCAACCGACAGACCCTCGTCCACACGGGCATACACCGAGTCGGTGTTGAGGCGGTTAAAGTCCGCCCGTTCCTTTTCGGTCGGCTCCACGTTTCGGGGCAGGGACAGAAGCTTGTGCTGCATGTTGAGCACATCCTGAACGGTCTTATTGAGGCGTTCTTCGGGGATCATGCCCTCGTCGTAGCACTCGCGTAAATAATTCATGCACTTCTCGTTATCGTGTATAAAGGGAAGCGCCACCGCCGCGGCGTTACCCACGGCAAGACCCATACTCTTTTTGAGACCGAACTTCGCCGCAGCGCCCATCATGTGCAACGCATCGGTCAGTGCAATACCGGAGTAGCCGGTATCACGCAGGATCTGAATCATTTCCTTCGACAAGCTGGCGGGATAATCGGGGTCAATATTCTTATAACGGGAGTGACCCAACATAACGCCGTCAAGCAACCCCTGTTTATCCAGTTGAATATACGGATACAGGTTTTCTTCCAGCAGCTGTTCCTTTGTCAGCGAGGAAGCCGTTTCGCCCATATGCGCATCGATGTCTTGGGTCTCGGACGCACCGGGATAGTGCTTCGCAAGCACCAAACAGCCGCCGTCGTGCATACCGCGCGCCTCCGCAGCAGCCAGCTCCGTCACGCGGTGCTTATCCCAACCGAGCGAGCGTGAAGTGTGGCCGCATATACTGTTCTCAAGTCCGCCTTTATACATATCCAAAACGGGGTTGCAGATCACGTTAACGCCTTGTCTGGCAGCTTCCGCCGCTATGACCTTACCGAACGCATACGCGGACTCTTCCGTGTCAACGCAAGCGATGGCGTTGTGTCTGCCGACCGTATACTCGCCGAAGCCACGCTCCGCGTCAATAACCGTCAGCAAGGGATAATCCGCGAGCTCTAACCAGCGTTTGCGCATCTCGTTGCCCGCACGAAGCCCTTCTTCGGTGGGGCGCGGGTAGATCCAAACGCCGCCGAGTGCGCGCTTTTTGATCAATTCTTCGATATACTCAACATCACCGGTAGCATCGGACCAAAAAAACGCTACCATTGACAAGCCGAGCTTTTGCTCCACGGTCAATTCTTCGAGCTTTAACTCTTTCCACTGTTTCATTACCTGTTCCTCCTGTCGTTTACACGGTGTATCCTATTTGTAACACATTAAAAAAGATATCGCAATACAAAATCAATAAAAAGGAAATAATCCGCACTATTTTGGTAGTACAGAACCTCGTCGTTAACAAAAACTCACGCCGAACCAACGTGTATCGCGCTTCCTTATTTCAGCTTCACGTCATAGGTCAATACACCCTTGGCAGGATACTCGCCCGCCAACACCTTTAGTCCCGCTTCGACGCCCATCGACGAGATGGTACCGACGAGCAGCCGCGGCATGTGCGGCAGATCCTCGAGCAGGAACGGATTGCCGAAATGCACCACCGTAGAAACACGATTCGTTACCTTCATTGCTTCCATCAGCGAGATAATGCGGGGAGTGAACCGCTCCGCTCCGACGTATGCCTGGCTGATACAGAACGTGATAAACACCGTTTCCTGATCCAGCGAGTTATTAAGAAGGATCTCTATCTCACGGGAGGTCGGAAACTCGCTGAGTAACGTGACCTGCGCATTGGGGAAATATTCCAGCAACCGCTCCTTGATCTGCACAGGATTGTACCATTGCCCCTTAAAGGTATCTACGTGAACTTCGCCTTGCATACCCGCCTCGGTCAACACCGCAAAATGATACTTGCCGTTTCGATCCAATCCAACCGGCACACCGTCGTCGGTGCGCGCAAATACGGAATCGGTGTTGATGCGGTGGAAGTTGTTCAGTTCCGCCTCGGTCGGCACAACGCCCTGCGGCAACGACAACACCTTGTGTTGCATCATAAGCACGCGCTTGACTGCCTCGTCCAGCGCTTCGTCCGTGATGATGCCCTCATCGTAGCATTCACGCATCCATTCGATCACCTGCTTGTGCTTGCCGTGGAACGGCAACGCCATGGCGCTCGCGTTACCGACCGCCAAACCAATGCTGTTCTTGCGGCCATACTTTGCAACCACGCCCATCATATTCAGAGCGTCGGTCATCGCCAGGCCCTCAAAGCCCTGCTCGCGCAGGATCGCAATACCGTGCTTGGAAAGACTTGCGGGATAATCGGGGTCAATGTTTTCGTAATTGGCGTGCGACAGCATAACACCGTCCAGCAACCCCTTTTTGTCCAACTCCATATACGGATACAAGCTGTAATCGAGCAACTCTTCTTTAGTCGCTTTGGAAGACGTCGGTGCCATATGCGAATCGATATTCGAAGGTGCGTTTTTGGCTTTACCGGGATAGTGCTTACCGATGGTCAGACAGCCGCCGTCGTGCATACCCTGTGCCTCCGCACCGGCAAGCTGTGCTACGCGGACTTTATCCGAACCGTAGGCACGCATCGTACCACCGCACACGCAGGTCGTCGAGGTCATATCCAAAACGGGGTTACACACGACGTTGTAGCCTCTTGCCGCTGCGTTCGCCGCCGTCACCTTACCAAAGGTGTAGGCCAGCTCCTCGCTATCCGTGATACCGATAGCATTGTGACGGCCGATGGTGTACTCACCCAATCCTGCCTCCGCATCGGTGAACACTAAAAGCGGATAATCCGCCAGCTCTTTGAGCTGCTTTAAGTAGGGATCGTTTTCTCCCGCACGCGGTGCCATCCAAATGCCGCCGAGAGCGCGGTTTTTGATCAACTCCTCCAGATACGCCAGATTCTCCGGACTCGTTTCCCCGTCCCACGTGAACGAAATGGTCGCAAGACCCAGTTTTTGCTCAAGCGACAATTCCTCGAATTTCAGTTCCTTGAGTTCTTTCACAAAAATTCCTCCTTGCCTTTTGTTGCTTTTTATTTCAGCTTGACATCGTAGGTCATAACACCCTTTGCCGGATAGTCACCCTTAAGCACATCCAACGCTGCCTCCACGCCCCTCTTGGAAATCGTGCCCACAAGCAAACGCGGAATATGCGGCAGATCTTCGAGCAGGAACGGGTTGCCGAAATGCACCACCGTGGAAATACGATTCGACACCTGCATGGCATCCATAAGCGACGTAATGCGCGGTGTGAATTTTTCTACGCCGACGTATGCCTGACTGATACAGAAGGTGATAAACACCGTTTCACGGTCGAGCGAGTCGTCCAGGAATTTCTGGATCTCACTCGAAACCGGAAACTCGCTGAGAAGGCCCGCTTTTGCATTCGGGAATTCTTTTTCCAAGCGTTCTTTAATCGCCACCGGGTTATACCATTGATCCTTAAAGGTCTCTACACTGGTGGCTTCTTGTTTACCCACCTCGGTGAGCACTGCAAAATAATACTTACCGTTTCGGTCAAGAGCGGTCGCCAAACCGTCGTCGACGCGTGCGCATACGGAATCCGTATTCAGGCGGTGGAAGTTGTTGAATTCTTCCTCCGTCGGCTTTACGTCTTTCGGCAACGACAACACTTTGCGCTGCATGGCAATAACGTCCCTCACCGTCGCATCCAGTGCCTCATCCGTGATAATACCCTCATCATAGCACTCACGCATCCACTGCATGACTTTGGAATGATCTTCTTGCCACGGAAGCGCCATCGCACTCGCATTTCCAACGGCATAACCGACACTGTTCTTATGGCCGTATTTCGCTACAACGCCCATCATGGTCAACGAGTCGGTTATCGCGAGACCCTCAAACCCCTGCTCACGCAGAACCTTAATACCGTGTTTGGAAAGGCTGACCGGAAAATCGGGATCAATGTTCACCAAACGGGGATGCCCCAACATCACACCGTCAAGCAATCCCTTTTTATTCAATTCCATATACGGATACAAGCTGTAATCCAGCAGATCCTCTTTGGTCGCAAAAGAGGTTCTCTCCCCCATGTGTGAATCAATAAGACACGCGTCGACTTTGCTTCTTCCGGGGTAATGTTTGCCGATCGTCAAGCAACCGCCGTCGTGCATACCCTGTGCTTCCGCAGCGGCAAGCGCCGTAACGCGGTGTTTATCCGAGCCGTATGCCCGCATGGTACCGCCGGCGGAGCAGTTAGTAGCGCTCATATCCAGAATGGGGTTGCAGACCACGTTATAACCCATCTCCGCCGCTCGCGCCGCCGTGATCTTACCGAACGTGTATGCCAACTCTTCGTTATCGGTAACGCCGATTGTGTTATGCCCGCCAATGGAGTACTCACCGAGTCCCCTCTCGGCATCGGTGAATACTAAAAGCGGATAATCCGCCAACTCTTTGAGCCTGTTGATATAGGGAGCATTTTCGCCGTGGAGCGGTGTCATCCAAACACCGCCGAGCGCACGGTTTTTGACCAGTTCCGCCAAATACTCCATGTTCTCGGGCTTGATCGAGGCTTTCCAGTTGAACGAAATGGTCGCCAAACCAAGCTTTTGCTCCACGGAAAGTTCTTCAAGCTTCAATTCTTTTTTTTGCTCCATTGTGCTCCTCCGTGCGTGGTAACTACATTTCTTTTATAGCATACACACCCACGTTTTGCAAGGCGAAAACGCAAAAAAACGGCGGTAATACCGCCGTTTTTTGCCCTCGTCATTCCATTACGGTAATTTGACGTCGTACGTCATCTTGCCCTTGGCTTCGCATAAACCGCCCAGCACGTTCAGCGTCGCATCAATACCCTTTTCCGAGCCGGTACCGATCAACATACGCGGGATGTGCGGCAGATCCTCCATAAGATACGGATTGCCGAAATGCACCACCGTTGAAATGCGGTTTGACATCTGCATCGCGTGCAATGTGGACAAAATACGCGGGGTAAAGCGTTCTTCACCCGCATACGCCGCACTCATATAGAACGTGATAAACACGGTCTCGCGATCCGCGTGTTGCTCAATATACCGCTGGTTTTGGGGCGTTGTCGGGAATTCGCTTAAAAATTCCGTGGTAGCGTTCGGGAACAGCTCCTGTAACCGCTCTGCGATCTTTGCCGGATTGTACCACTTTCCCTTGAAGGTATCGACCATCACCTCTTCCGGTGTGCCGATCTCGGTCAGAATGGTGAAACGGTAGTTACCGTTGCGATCCAGCGCCGTAGACAGGCCTTCATCCACGTGCGCAATAACGGAATCGGTGTTGATGCGTTCAAAATCCGCAATCTCTTGTTCGGTCGGTTTCACATCCGTCGGGAGCGACAGCACCTTGCTCTGCATCCGCAACACGTCTTCAACGGTCTTGTTCAACCGCTCGTCGGATACGACACCCTCGTCGTAGCACTCGCGCAGCAATCCCATCCAATGCTCGTTGCTGCTCATAAAGGGCATCGCCATTGCCGCCGCGTTACCGACCGCATAGCCAATACCGAGTTTCTGACCGAACTTCGCGATAATGCCCATCATCCGCAGGGCATCCGTGATCGCTAACCCCTTAAAGCCGGTATCGCGCAAGATCTGAATCGTATGGCGCGACAAGCTGGACGGGAAATCGGGATCAATGTTCACAAAACGCGAATGACCGATCATCAAACCGTCGAGCAATCCTTTTTTGTCCAATTCCAAATAGGGATACAGGTTGTGCTCCAATAAATGCTCTTTCGTGTACGTCGACTCGGTCTCTGCCATGTGTGAATCGATTTTGCAACCGGTTTTACCGGGATAATGCTTCGCAATATTGAGGCAACCGCCGTCGTGCATACCTTGTGCCTCCGCGGCAGCGAGCTCCGCCACACGGTACTTATCAGAGCCGAGCGACCGCATGGTACCACCGCACGGACCGTTACCCTGACAAATATCCACCACCGGATTACATACCACGTTGTAGCCCTTTTTCGCCGCATGTGCCGCCACGACCTTGCCGAACGCATACGCCGCTTCCTCGCTGTCAACGATACCGATCGCGTTGTGCTTGCCGATGAGATACTCTCCAAAACCGGCCTCGGCATCGGTAAAGACGAGAAGCGGATAATCCGCCGCCTCTTTCAAGCGCTTGATAATGTGGTCGTTCTGGCCGTCACGCGGTACGACCCACACGCCGCCGAGTGCGTGGTTTTTGATCAGCTTCTCAAGATAATCGATATCGGTGTTCTCCTCGTCCCACACCGTCGCGAGATACGCCATGCCAAGCTTTTGCTCTAAGGACAGCTCCTCAAGCTTCAGTTCCTTTAACTCCTTCATTGTGCTTTCCTCCTTTTACCGTATTTATATCATACTTACGCCTGCTTTTCAATATGAAAACGAAATAAAATCCACGCAAAAAGCGGCAGTGAAAGCCCTCGCTGCCGCTTGATCGAATACTTATTTCAACTTTACGTTGTAGGTCAATACGCCCTTAGCAGGATGCTCGCCTGCGAGCACGTTCAGTGCCGCCTCAACGCCCATGACCGAGATGGTGCCCACCAAAACCCGCGGAATATGAGGTAGCTCCTCCAACAGATACGGATTACCGTAATGCAACACCGTGGAGATACGATTCGATACCTGCATCGCCTCCATCACGGAAACGATACGGGGGGTAAACCGCTCCACACCGGCATACGCTTGACTGAAGCAGAAGGTGATGAAAACCACCTCACGCTCCACGTCCGTGTTGAGGAATTTTTCAACCTCCGACGGGGCGGGAAACTCACTGAGCAGAGAGCAGTGAGCGTTCGGGAACAGCTCCTCCAACCGCTCTTTGATGTGATACGGGTTATACCACTTACCCTTAAAGGTGTCGACCTGAACCTCCTCAGGCGTGCCCGCTTCCGTCAAAATGGCAAAATGATACGCACCGTTTCTGTCCAGCCCCGTGGTCAATCCCTCGTCGGCACGTGCAAAAACGGAATCGGTATTGATGCGCACACAATCGGCAAATTCCTTTTCGGTCGGCTCGACCCCCTGCGGGAGCGACAAGACCTTATGCTGCATATCCAACACGCGCTGTGCCACTTCGTCAAGACTTTCGTCGGTAATGATGCCTTCGTCGTAGCACTCACGCATCCAGTCCAGCACCTGCTTGTGGTCGCGGTGGAACGGAAGTGCCATCGCGCGTGCATTGCCGACCGCCAGTCCAATGCTGTTCTTTTTACCAAACTTGGCCACAACGCCCATCATGTTCAGCGCATCGGTGATCGCCAAGCCGTCAAAGCCCTGATCACGCAGGATCCGGACCACGTGCTTGGAAAGACTGGTCGGAAAATCAGGATCGATCTTGGAACACCGACAATGTCCCAGCATAATACCGTCCAGTAACCCCATTTTATCCAGTTCCATATACGGGTACAAGTTATACTCTAACAGCTGTTCCTTGGTCAAGGACGAAGAGGTCTCCGCCATGTGAGAGTCAATTCTGGCGCTGGTATCGGATTTACCGGGATAATGTTTGGCAATGCTCAGGCACCCGCCGTCGTGCATACCGCGTATCTCGGCAGCGGCAAGCTCCGTTACGCGAACCTTGTTTGATCCGTACGCGCGCATCGTTCCGCCGGTCACACAGTTACGATCAGTCATATCCAGTACCGGATTGCAAATAACGTTGTAGCCGCGCTTCGCAGCGGCAGCGGCAGTGACCTTGCCAAACGCGTAAGCACATTCTTCGCTATCGGTAACACCGATTGCGTTATGTCTTCCGGTGGTGTAGTCGCCCAATCCCGCCTCCGCATCGGTAAAGACCAGCAGCGGATAGTCAGCGGCGTCCTTTAGCCGCTTGATAGCCGCATCATTCTCGCCGTTTCGCGTAGCAAACCAGATTCCGCCGAGAGAACGGTTGCGGATCAACTGTTCAAGATAGTCCACTCTTGTCGGATCACATTCGGCGCCCCACGTAAACGAGATCATCGCCATGCCAAGCTTTTGCTCTAAGGACAGCTCCTCAAGCTTCAGTTCCTTTAACTCCTTCATTGTGCTCTCCCCCTATCGCTTGTTCTATGCATGTTATACCACAACACAGCCTGTTTTTCAAGATAAAAGCGGAATAATATGTGGCCGAAAAACAAAAACTCTCTGTCGAATGAACAACAGAGAGCTCAATCAGTTGATTCGGCATTGTTCTGCGCTTGTAGGATCTGCTCGGCCAAAAACATCGTTTCCGTTTCGGCTTGCAGCAGCCCGTTGCAGGAATTGCACAACTGCCCGCAGCCGACCACGTAGCCCTCGCGAAGCTCAATGGGCATGGACACAGGCACGGCGGTCAGCTCACCGCACACGACGCAGCGCTCGAATCCTTCTGCTTTAGGAGTGCCTTTCACGCCGTCAGCCTCCTTTTTAGAACGCTGATAGGGGTGTACCCCCCCCCCCTAAAAATTGGGAGATTTTGGTAATTTTTTTGCGTTTCATCATTCTGTTTCCTCGGTGGTGGTCGTGCCTGTTGCCTCGACCGTAGGCGTGATGTCTTCGGCCGTTTCGGTGCTCGTTGTTGTTTCGGTCACCGTCGGCTCAGTCGTTTCCGTCGATTTACCGGTAGTTCCCGCAGACGTCGTGGTACTCTCCGACGTTTGGGCGGAAGTCGAGTCCGTAGCCGTTGTCGTATTCGTTGACGGAGCGGTCGTTACGTCATCGGCAATAGCGTTGCTGCCCTCAGATCCTGCGGATCGGTCGATCGGTTCTTTACCGTCGACAGTCATTTTGACGTCGTCGCCGTCAAGGATATACTGCCGTTCACCGTTCTCCTCGATTTCCGTAAGGTCATAAAAACTGGAAGTGCCCCAATGAGAATAAAACGTGACGTCGGTATCTGCGCCGGGGGTAATTGTAAAAGTGATCGTTAAGGTCTTACCGTCTCCATCTCTGCCGAGCTGTTGAGTATGGTATCGGGTTGCGCAACCCGTAGCAGTCACGATTACGAAACCTGTTTGTGAGGTGCTGAGCTCGGTATGCTTTAACGTTACGGAATAGGTTTTATTGGCTTTTAAGTCGTTTGCCAAATGAGATACGTGATCACTCGTTATCACTTCGACTTCATTACCGCTCTCATCGGTGATCCAAACCGTACAGTCGGTATAGAAGCTTGCTGCCTTGATAACGTTGGAGCCGGAGGTGACGTTGTAAGAAAAATAGGCGTAGGCGCTAAAGCTTATCGCCGCCAAGCACGCGATCACGATCGCAACCGATACGGCAACACGCGCCAGCATAACGGTTTCACGAATTTTTCCGTGCTTGGGTATATAGAAAAATTCGTTATACAGTTTTCTCACACGATCATACTCCTTTCACAGATTCGCGGGTGAGGTGGGTCGTCAGTCTGTTATTTGGTCTGCCTTGACGGTGATGCCAAGCTCGACCTTCGGAACGGTTTCGCCGCGATAGTTGGCAACGTTGTCCACGTATTGGGGCATACGGACGATCAGAGCAAGATACCGTGTGGCATTCGGCTCTAAGCGGGCAGCATCGGTGGCGTAATTGTGTAACGGACTATCCGCGATCGCGGCCGCCGCTTCGCGTTCCCGAACGCTGTTATCCATTTCCGCCTCGGAAGCGGCGGTCGTCACGCCGAATTTTAAGTAATCCTGCAGCATAAATTTCTGGCCGAATACGTTGGTCGCCACAACGGAGCCGTTGACGTTGACCGCCGTATAGAAATTGAAAGGCACCGAGCCTTTATTTTCCACTTTCAGATACACGACCTGCACGTAGCCGGGCTCGTAGAGCGCTTCCTTGTCAAATATCTCGGTTTGACCGTCGATCTCCTCCCATTCGCCGTCGGCGAGACGGTGGGATACGACCAACTCAAAATCGGCAAAATGGAAGATGTTGGTTACCTCCTCCGCGGTATCGGTAAACCACGCAAGCGACGTGCCCGTTCCGAGGATCCCCCAAATCACGAGGGCGCACAAGCTGAGGACTAAGGCTATTCGCTTGTAGGGTGTTTGCTTTGCTTGGGACTTCACGCCTCGTTCCTCCTTGTCTTCTCAGCGCAAAACGGCGATTTTTTCTTGCTTCTTATCCTTTTTGCGCCGTACCAAAAGAATGATCATAATCGTGAGTGAACAGATCGCAATGGCGATCCACCCTCCCGTCGGGAAGGTGTCACCGGTCTGCGGCGGCTTCGGGTCGGAATCCTCAATCGGGAATTCCTCGATCATAAATTCCCAATCAAGGTAGCCGACGTTGTTCTGAAAGGCATTATCCAGCTCTACGGGAACGTCTAAGGTCACGTCCAGGTTGACCTCACCGCCCGAATAGAGCGTACCGAGGCACACCCAATCGGTGAGCCCCGCCGTCTCGTTGGCGGCAGCGTCAAACATATACGCCATGTCGTTGTCGGCGCTCTTTTGCACCGTCATACCCAGCTGCGATAAAAAAGCAGCGGAATCCGCGTGCGCGCCGAGTGAGCGCAGATAGATCTTGACCTTCACCTTGTTATCCGCATCGTTCTTCACGGTGATCTTCTGCGTTACGGTATCGCCGGGCATGACGCCTTTGAAATTCGGGAATAAGTCGGTCAGCGAATGCTCACTGCCGGGTTCAAACACAAAACTTCCTGCATTTCCGCTATACGTCACCTTGCCGTCTGCCGCGCATACCGGCAGGGCCGAGAACAGGACGAGAAGGCACGCAGCAAGCGCGGTAAAAAGCTTCTTCATTACGCTGCCTCCTTCGGCCAACCGGAGGCGGTGTAGACGTTACCGTCGGTGATGGGATTGTTTTCGCTCTGTACGGCCTGCGCGTTGACGGTCAGCGTCAAGGTCTTACCGATATAGCTGTTATCGACCTTGGAGCCGACGATCTCCACGTGCGAGAACACGTTCGGGGTAGTTTCGCCGGGGGCGACGACGTCGGTGTAGTAGTACCAGCCGTCGTACAGCGTCCAATAGGCTTCGTTGATGTTCAGCTTAAAGCAGTCCTCCGCAGACAACTCCTGCGAATCAACACCGTAAACGATCTTTACTCGCAAATAGAACGGATGCTCGCAGTCATTCTCAATACTAACCTGCTTGGAAACAATATCACCGGGGACGATATAGACGCCCTCTTTGGGAAACTCTTTTCCTTGGTCGGTCATTTCGTGGATAATGAATTGGATATTACCGGAGGTCACGACGTTGGTGGCGTTGCCTATGGTCGAGTAATACGCAAGCGTCGAGGTGCTGATAAATGCCATCATCGCTGCTACAAGCGAGGCAACGAATATTTTTATCTTGATCTTGCCCAACATAATGTCCTCCTTTTTTGGTATTTGAGTTATTAACTCGGCAATCAAAAGGCACGATGCGATCTCTGGCCGATCTCTGGCTCCCCTTGTCAGGGGAGCCGGCAGCCGAACGGCTGACTGAGGGG
>CAZBAO010000052.1:0-11297 GCA_964490085.1 uncultured Eubacteriales bacterium
GGCAGCCATGCCAATACAGATGGTGGACACATCGCACTTGATAAACTGCATCGTATCATAGATCGCCATACCGGCGGAGATCGAACCGCCCGGGCTGTTGATATACAGGTGGATATCCTTATCGGGATCCTGCCCTTCCAAATACAGAAGCTGTGCCACCACCAAAGATGCTGTGGTGTCATTCACCTCGTCCGACAGCATAATAATACGGTCGTTTAACAGACGGGAAAAAATATCATAGCTGCGCTCACCGCGACTGGTCTGTTCCACAACGTACGGTACCAAACTGCTCATGTCCCTCATCCTTTCTTTAACAGATCGGTCTTTGCTTAATATAGACCGTTTTTCAAAAGCTTAATCTTCTTTTTTAGCTTTGGTCGTCTTGGCAGGCTTGACGGCAGCGGCCTTAACGATATCCATTGCCTTGCCGACTGCCAGATCCTTCACCAGTTCACCCTCGGGGATCATGGATTTGATCTGCTCAACTTCCATCTTGTACTGCTCGGCAAATTTCGCGAACTCCGCTTCGACCTCCTCAGCGGTCGGTTCAACGTTTTCAAGCTGTGCAATCTTCTCCAATGCCAAGCGCAACTTTACGGATTTCTCAGCCTGCTCACGGAAGCCCTTGCGGAACGCCTCCATATCCATACCGGTATACTGCAGATAGGTGTCAAGGTTCAGCCCCTGCGACTGCAGACGGTAGCCAAAATCACGAACGCTGTCATTCACGCGGTTCTCATACATTGCTTCCGGAATCTCGCCCTTGAGGTTTGCGATCAACTGTTCCATCAGCTCGGTCTCGAATGCCTCGTTAGCTGCGTGCTCCTTCTGCTTTTTGATCTTCTCTTTGGTATCAGCCTTGAGCTCCTCCAGTGTGTCGAACTCGCTGCAATCTTTCGCGAAGTCATCGTTCAGCTCGGGCAGCTCTTTCACCTTGATCTCGTGCAGCTTGCACTTGAACACTGCCGGTTTGCCTGCAAGCTCGGTTGCGTGATACTCCTCCGGGAAGGTCACGTCAACATCGAATTCCTCACCGGTCTTTTTACCGACAATCTGATCCTCAAAGCCGGGGATAAACTGACCGGAGCCCAGTACCAAAGAATGATTTTCGGCTTTGCCGCCCTCAAACGCTTCGTCGTCCATGTAACCGTCAAAATCAAACACGACGGTATCGCCGTTCTGTGCGGCGCGATCCTCGACGGTCACCAAACGGGAATTGCGATCCTGAAGCTGTTCAAGTGCTTCTTGGATCTCGGTCTCCTTAACGGCAGTGGATTTCTTCGCGGCTTTCAGACCTTTGTACTCGGTCACCTCAACCTCGGGCTTCACGGTGATGACTGCTTTAAAGCACAGACCCTCTTTGCCGACGGATACGACATCCAGATCAACCTTATCCTCTACATATTCATAGCCGGACTGGGCGATCGCCTCGTCCAAAGCGGACGGATAGAGCGCGTTGACCGCATCCTCGTAAAATACACCTTCGCCGTATATCTTTTCGACATATGCGCGGGGCGCCTTACCCTTGCGGAATCCGGGAATGTTCATCTTGCCGATGTTCTTGCGATACGCGGTGCTGACAGCCTGTTCAAACGCCTCCGCACCGACCTCGATCTCCAACTCCACGCGGTTGGTTTCGACTTTGTTTGCCTGTTTCAATGCCATGGTTATTTGCCTCCTAAGATTTAAAAATCCATAAATCAATTTATTATAGCATACTTTTTAATAGAAATCTACTGCAATTTTTCTTTTTTTGCGATTTTTCAAATAATCAACAACGGACAAAACCGCAACGCATCACAAGAGGTCAACCGGAAGGTGATGCCCTTCCAGTCCCCCTCAAACGCTTGACGGATACCGGCACCGTGGACGTGGCCGTAATAGCAGCGACGAATCCCCTCCGCACGCAGTACATCGGTCAATTCCTCACAAGCGCGGCCGTCAAACAACGGCGGATAATGCAAAAACACCACCGGTTCGAGTCCGGTCTGTTTTGCCGCTTTGATCGAAGTGCGCAGGCGTTCCGCCTCGCGGCGCAGGATTTTGGCGTTATCCTCTGCATCGTCGTAAAACCAGCCGCGTGATCCGCAAACGGCGAAGCGCCCATCAACGGTCACCGCATCGTTGTGAACAACAGCAAGTGACGAAAGACCGTTCTCTTCAAAAAACGCATCCATTTTGCGACGCGTACACCACCAATAATCGTGATTACCCTTAAACAGCAATTTACGACCTGGGAGCGCGTGCAAAAACCGAAAATCCTCCAAAGCATCATCCAATGTCATCGCCCAAGAGATGTCACCGGCGAGTACGACCGTGTCTTCGGGCTCCACCAACTGCCGCCACTGCTTTTCAAGCCGCGTCACATAGTCGTCCCAGCCGTGAAACACCGTCATCGACTTATCAGTCGTGAGTGATAAATGCGGGTCAGATATGACATATAAGGACACAGCCTCACCTCATCCCAACAACTCAAACACCGCTTGCTCCATCGTATCGCGGTTACACACACCCGTGAAACGCGGCTTCTTGCCCTTCAGCGATGCCAGCGGGGTCGGAATCGGACAACCGGTCAGCTCATGCAGTTCATTGACGATCGCAAATTCATCACCGCCATTGATTGACGGCTTCAGAGCGCTCAGCACGCTGGCGGAGAATTTATACGGATTCGCCGTAGACGCCACCACCGTGGGCGTTTCATCCTTGGTACTTTCGCGGTATTCACGGTATACACGCATGGCGACTGCCGTGTGAGTATCGCAAAGATACTGTTCACGCTCATAAATATCGTGTATTTCCTGCAAGGTCTGCTCATCATCGCACCAACCGGCGGCAAACAGATCTTTGATTTCGGCAAACACCTCATCGGAGACGGTATAGTTACCATCTTCCTTAAGTTGCTTCATCCAACCGGCGATCAGTTGATCGTTGTTACCGGACAGATGATACAACAAGCGCTCCAAATTAGAAGAGATCAAAATATCCATCGAGGGCGAGACGGTCGTATGGAAATCGCGGTTGCGATCATACGTGCCGGTACGCAGAAACTCGGTTAAGACGTTGTTGCAGTTGGAAGCGCAGATCAAACGCGCGATCGGCAAGCCCATTTCGCGGGCATAATACGCCGCTAAAATGTTGCCAAAATTGCCTGTAGGCACCACAACGTTGATCGGATCCCCCAGGTTGATACTACCATTTTTCAGCATATCACAATACGCCGAAATATAATAAACGATCTGCGGTAACAACCGTCCCCAGTTGATGGAGTTCGCAGAGGAGAATTGCTTACCGGCTTTTGCAAGCTTTTCTTTGACAGCCGGATCGGTAAAGATAGTCTTGACACCTGTCTGCGCATCGTCAAAATTACCGCGGATGGCGCAAACACCAACATTGGCACCCTCTTGAGTCGTCATCTGCAATTTCTGCATGGGGCTGACACCGTTTTCCGGATAGAACACAAGAATACGCGTGTTCGGAGCATCGCGGAAGCCCTCCAAAGCGGCTTTTCCGGTGTCGCCGGAAGTGGCAACCAAGATTACGATCTCGTTACCGTTCGCGGTCTTCTTTGCCGCCACGCGCATAAAACGCGGGAGGATCTGCAACGCCATATCTTTAAACGCGCAGGTCGGACCGTGCCACAGCTCCAGCACCGCCGTACCGTCTTCCATGAAATGAACCGGTGCCGGATGCTCACCGGAGAAACGCTCGACCGTATACGCGGACTCAGCGCACTCGCGCACTTCCTCGGCGGTAAAATCGCCTAAGAACCGCGACAACACAAATACCGCCCGCTCCACATAATCCTGCTGAATGAGGCTCTCAATATCCGAGAGCGTGATAGCGGGAAGCTGTTCAGGGATGAACAGACCGCCCTCCTCGGATATACCGCGGGCGATCGCTTCGGCGGCAGTTACCCGTACCGAACGATCACGCGTACTGTTATACATCATAGTTTATCAAACTCCTCTGCCAAATTACCCTTTATTGTACTGCATTTTTTATATCTTGTAAAGCATTATTGCGGTAAAATACGAGAAAAAAATTGATACGCATTATCAAAAAACAACCGCTCAACGCTTTTATCATCCACACCGCGTTTCAGCAGGTATTCCGCGAACAGCTCATATACACCGATTCCCTGCCATTCAGGAGGAATATCCGTACCGTCCAGATCAAAGCCAAGTGCCACGGTATCCACGCCGTCAAGCTCCCAATACCGATCAAGATGACGGTACACGCCTTCAAAGCTTTGCTTGCCCAGCTGCTCAGAACACAGGGTAAGTCCCACCAAACCTCCTCTATCGCGCACCTCACAAAACTGATCGTCACGCAGATTGCGGGGATGCTCATTCACCGTCATGGAAACGGAATGACTCGCGATAAACGGTAGTTTTGTTATGGCCGCCACATCCCAAAATCCCGCTTCATTCAGATGTGAAACATCCGGTACGATGCCGCACCGCTCCATCTCACGTACAGCTTGTTTACCAATGTCTGTGAGACCGCCGACATCTTCTGCCATACAGCCGTTTCCCAGTTCGTTTGAGCCGTTCCACGTAATGGTGATAACCTTTACACCCAATTCAGCTAATTCCGCCACACGTTCCGGTCTTCCCGCCAGTGCGGCACCGCCTTCAACGCCTAATAATCCGACGGTATGACCCTTGCTCACCGCTGTTTTCAACTGCGAACAGGTTTGCGAAAAACAAAACGTATCGGTCGACTGTTGTCCGGCATATTTTAACATATCACAGCACAGGTGCCATGCCTGTTCCCCGCGTACGGTATCCGGCACCCACACCGCAAACACTTGACACCACGGCGAGTAGCGACATCCGCGCCGTAGATCGACCTCACAGGAATTAACAGCAAGGGATTCCCCTTTTCGATAGCATTCGTACGCGGTATCGCTGTGCAGGTCAAACAGGCGCATAACGCTTAACCTCCGTATGCGTTTGGTATATGGTGAATATCAAGTGCCTTCATCGGTTCACCCTTAGCGGTGATGATCTCGATAACATCAAAACGCATCTGCCGCGGATCGGGCTTGTGTGCAATATAGTACAGCGCGGTTTTTATGATGCGCCGCTGTTTTTCCGCCGTCACCGCCTCACGCGGTAAATAATAGGAATCCTCCGCGCGGCTCTTGACTTCCACGAACACAATATACTCGTCGTCTGCGGCGATTATGTCTACTTCTCCAAAGCGAGAACGGTAGTTACCGGCCAAAATCTCATAGCCGTTATCTCGCAAAAAACGGGCAGCCAGCACCTCGCCGACCGCCCCTTTTGAAATGCCTGCCATCCGATCGTTGCCCTCCTTCGATATATCCTACAATATTTTTTTCAAAAAACTGCGACGATGTATCGGTGAGATCCCATACTGTGCCAATCGTTGATAATGCAACGTTGTACCGTATCCCTTATGCTTGGTAAATTCATATTCAGGATACTGTTCCGCAAGCTGAAGCATCACCCGATCACGGCTGACCTTTGCCAAAATGGACGCTGCGGCGATCGATGCCGACAGTGCGTCACCTTTGATGACGTACTGTGCCGGTGCCGTGAGCCCCTCGGGAATGCGATTGCCGTCTACCAGAACCAGATCCGGCTGTATTGAGAGCTTTTCCACTGCACGACGCATCGCCATAAAAGTCGCCTGCAGAATATTGTGCTTCTCGATTTCTTCAACGGTTGCCTCGGCAATACCGAACGCCAGTGCCTGCTCACAGATCCGCTCAAAAAGTTCCTCGCGTTTTTTTTCGGATAGCTTTTTGGAATCGTTGAGGCCCTCCGGTATACGGTTGGGATCGAAAATGACGGCGGCGGCGAAAACAGGTCCCGCCAACGGCCCGCGGCCCGCCTCATCCACACCGCACAGCAGCGCCGCCCCCTGCTTTCGCAGCTGCTCATCAAACTCAAAATTCGTCATACAATCCTCCAAAGCGGTTAAGAGGTCCCACTCGGTAAACGGCCTTCCCGATCAAACAATCCACCTCAACACAGCCGAAAGTGCGGCTGTCCAAGGAATGTCCTGCACTGCGGTTGTCGCCCATGACGAACACCATGTCTTCGGGCACCGTTACTTCGCCCTGCATGAGTTCTGTCGCTGTGGGCACGTGAATGTACGGTTCCTCTAAGATCTCACCGTTTAAGTACACCTCGCCGCTTTCGGCATCCACGAACACGGTATCCCCTGCAAGGCCGATCACGCGCTTGATAAGCGGTTCTTTTTCCTGCCCTTGACTTACCACCACTATATCACCGCGTTCAGGGGTGTACGGCAAGCACGACAGCACCAGTCGTTCACTGTCGTGCAGCGTCGTTTCCATCGAGGTGCCGTCCACATCTACTAAACGAAACAAAAAGGTAAACACCAGCGTGATCGCAACCAGAGATGCAGTGATGATCTCCACCCACTCATACAATCCGGCATATTGTTTTTTTGTTTGTTCCATACTCATTCCTCCACCGGCTGTTCTAGTGTGATTCGCCCTAACTTCTGACCGCGAAATTCGTCCAGCAGCATTACCGACGCGCGCAAGGTGTCTACCTCACCGCCGGAAATAAGCATCCCGCGTTTTCGACCGATCTGCTGCAACAGTTCCCACCGATCTTCACTCAACGGCTCGGTCAGTTTATAGCGACTGCGCAGACAATCCTCATAGTCGGTTGCCAACACGTCCAAGAGCCCCACCGCAAGCTCTTCGCTGTCCAATATTTCATCACGAATCGCACCGGTATACGCCAAATGTTGTGCGACCGTTTGATCCTCAAACTTCGGCCACAGGATACCGGGTGTGTCCAACAGTTGTGCGCCGCTGTCGATCACAAACCACTGTTGATTGCGCGTAACACCGGGGCGATCCTCGACCTTCGCCTTGCCGCCGCTCGCCATACGGTTAATAAACGACGATTTTCCCGAATTGGGAACACCGACGACCATCGCGCGAACGGCGCGGTTGGCCATGCCTTTTTCCGCCCACATAGCGAGCTTATCCTTTAACACCTCGCGCATCAGCGGAACAAACTGATTGATCCCTTTTCCGCTTTTGCAATCCACGGCAATTGCCGAAATGTTCTGCTTGCGGTAATAACGCAACCAGTTCTGCGTTGCGGCTTCGTCCGCAATGTCCGCTTTATTAAGGATCAGCAAGCGCGGTTTCTTCGCCACCAACGAATCCAGATCGGGGTTGCGGCTGCTCATCGGAATACGCGCATCAACTACCTCGACAACAATATCCACCAGCGGCAGCATTTCCGTGATCTTACGTTTGGTTCGTGTCATATGACCCGGAAACCACTGAATAGATTGATCCATACCGATCCTCCCTTTCCTCTTAGTGCAGATAAATACAAAAAGAGGAGAAAATCAAACGATTTCCTCCCCCTCTTTGCCAGCTTATTTAATCAGCTCTTTGACCTTAGCAGCCTTACCCACGCGATCACGCAGATAGTACAGCTTGCTTCTGCGAACCTTACCGTAACGGACGACCTTCACAGCCGCAACGTTGGGGGAATGCAGCGGGAACACACGCTCCACACCGACACCGTAGGACACACGACGAACCGTAAAGGTCTCCGAAACGCCGCTGCCTTTCTTGGCAATAACCGTACCTTCAAACGCCTGAATTCTTTCGCGGTCACCTTCGCGGATCTTAACGTCCACGCGAACGGTATCACCGATCGAGAACTGGGGTGCTGCCTCTTTTACGCTGTCTGCAGCAATGATCTTCAACGCATCCATGATAAAATCCTCCTTGATATTTTCCGGAGTTCATGCCCGATCGGCTGACAGCGCGATGGCAGCGGAACGCCTGCTCTAATGTATTAGCATTAGTCCCCGTTTCGCATGGATTCACGAAACGGATTCCAAAGACCAGTACATTATAATACACTCTCCGATAAAATGCAAGTGTTTTTTAAATTATTTTTTCAACCACAACTGATGCACTCGGCTCCACCTCAAACGGCGAATTTTTGGTGCTTTGTGGCTTGCTGTCATCGCAAAGGCTTACGCGAAAATTTCGCCGCTTTTATCCAGTACCGCCAAGCGCCGTACCGTGTATACAAGCGGTGTGATTCCCGAAAAGGTTTCCAGCGCCGTCATCACCAGTGAGGGGTTCACGGTATCGGCACTGCTGCACGGCAAGGTAAATGTAAGTACAGAGCCGCTTTCCGTTTCGGTGACGGTTGGATTCGATACCGCAAGTGCCGGTTTTAAGTCGACCGTCTTATAGTCTTTCTTCTTGGTGCGCTTTTGCACGAGGATCTCGTCCTTTTGGAACAAAGCACGCACCGCATCTGCAGGGCAAGCGATCTCCACGCGATACGTAGCGCGGTCTACCTCCCCCGCTTTTTTAACCGCCCACGCGGCACCGATCACTTCGAGCCCCTCCGGCATAACGGCGTTCAGCCGAGTTGCCAGTTCGGTAAGATCTATCTCCCGTTCCAAGCGAACGTCCATCGTCTCGCGCTCACCCTCAAAGCCGAGCGACAGTGGGGACGCAAAGGTCAGATACGGGTGGCGGTTAAAGCCCTCGGTGTACCAAATAGGCAGTCCCGCCCGCCGCACGGCGCGGGTCATGGTGCGGTTGAGGTCAAGGTGCGAAATATACCGTGCTCTGCCGAGTTTGCGAAACGTCACACGCACGGTACGAAAATCTTTAACGTCGTTCAACGCAGATACCTCCCTTAAAGCAGGTCGCGCCGCAATGTGAGCACTGCTGACGGCAATTGGGTGTCGTCGTGCTCTCGTGTGCTTTGCGGTTTTCTGCCAATAAAAACGCTTTCGTAACGCCGATATCCAGATGATCCCACGGGAAGATCTCGTCCTCCGAGCGACGTCGGCACGCATAGAAATCGGGATCCAATCCCACCTCGCGGAAGATCTCCATCCACTCATCAAACTTAAAATGCTCCGACCACGCGTCAAGGTTGAACCCGCGGCGGAATGCTTGGAGCAGCGCTTTGCCGATACGGCGGTCGCCGCGTGCCAGTACGGCTTCCAAATAGGACGTTTCGGCATCATGCCAGTTCAGCGATATCTTCTTGGTGGTCACCGACTCACGCAGCAGCTTTTGCTTTTCGCGCAGCTGCTCGATGGTATCCTGCGGCTCCCACTGGAACGGCGTAAAAGGTTTGGGAACGAAACAGGAAACACTGACCGAAACCGATACTCCTTTTCCTTTTGGCTTGTCCGGATTGCGGTAAAAACAATTCACGATCTTTTGACCGAGCTCGTTAATACCGACAATATCCTTCATCGTTTCGGTGGGTAAGCCCATCATGAAATACAGTTTAACCGACGTCCAACCGCCCGCGAACGCTTTGGCGGCAGTGCCGAGGATCTCGTCTTCGGTCAGATTTTTATTGATGGCATCGCGAAGTCGCTGTGTGCCTGCTTCCGGCGCAAAGGTCAACCCACTGCGGCGTAAAACGTTGAGGCGGTTTGCCAGTTCCTCCGAGAAACCGTCCACGCGCAGGGACGGCACCGTGATATTGGTATGCTCCTTTTCCGCCCATGAGAGCAAGCGCTCCAAAAGCTCCTCCAAGTGCGTATAATCACTGGTCGACAACGAGGACAGCGAAAACTCCTCGTACCCGCTCGACTCACACAAACAACGGCTTTGGCGGTCGATGGTATCTACGGATTTTTCACGGACAGGGCGGTAAATGAAGCCTGCCTGACAGAAACGACAACCGCGGATACAGCCGCGGAAGATCTCAGTCATAGCGCGATCATGAACAATGTCAATGAACGGGACGACAAAGGATTCGGGATAATACGCGGTGTCCATATCGCGAACAATGCGCTTGCGCACCGTGGCGGGCACACCGTTTTGCGGTGTGATAGCGGCGATCGTGCCGTCCTCGTGATAGGTGACGTCGTAAAGCGAGGGTACGTATACGCCTTCGATCTGCGCCGCTTCACGCAGGAAGTCTGCTTTGTTATAACCGCGCTGCTTATGCGCGCGGTACAACTCCATGAGTTCTAAATTGACCTCTTCCCCCTCACCGATGATGAACAGATCAAAGAAATCGGCAAGCGGTTCGGGATTATACGCACAGGGACCGCCCGCCACCACGATCGGCATATCGTCACCGCGTTCACTGCTGAGAAGCGGAATGCCCGCGAGATCCAACATATTCAGAATGGTGGTATAGCACATTTCATATTGCAAAGTAAAGCCGACAAAATCAAATTCGCGAATGGGATCGCGGCTTTCCAACGCAAACAACGGAACGTGGTTTTCACGCATGAGCGCTTCCATATCCGTATCGGGCGCGAATACACGCTCGCACCAAAAATCCTCCACGGCGTTTTTAAGACCGTAAAGTATTTTCATGCCGAGGTGCGACATACCGACCTCGTACAGATCCGGAAAACAAAACGCAAAGCGTACGTTGACTTTGCTTTTATCTTTCACAACACTGTTCAGCTCCCCGCCGGTATACCGCGCGGGTTTTTGCACCTTATCAAACAACTGTTCCAATGCTAACGCCATGAACATCCTCCCAAAAAATAAGCTGATACCAGTATACTGCATTTTTCGAGGATTTTCAATGCTTCTCTTTGAAGAAAAGCAATAAAAGTAAATAACCGCTCATCACAAACAGCGTGAAATTGCGGCTGTCGGATAGCAGGACCAAAAACCCCGCTACCGCGAGCGGGAAGATCACAACAGCGGAAAGAACACGCACGACATGCGATGCTCTATCCTCTGTCATTCGCAGACAAAGTAAGGCGTGCAGGGCTTCTCCGCCATCTAACGAGGTCACCGGCAACAGATTGAACAACGCCAGACCAGCGTGTATGACCGCCGATGTCGGTTGCCTCAACTGCCAAAGCAATGTAAAGCAAAACACATTTACAAGCGGCCCCGCGAGCGATACGACAGCAGCCGCCCGATAACCAAGATAGCAGCTCCGATCCCGCTCAACGCGAATACCGAAAATGCCCATCGTCACACGCCGCGGGCGGTCGTGCACAATGAGCATTGCGAGGACGTGTCCCACCTCGTGTAACAGCGAGGCGAGCAGGCAAAGCAACGTAAAATTACCGGTATCCAACGACATAAAGACAATAACGGATGCCGGAAACAACAGGTTTAACCGAAGGGTGACTCCGCGCCACGTCCACTCAACCATCTTTGCTCTCCGACGCAAGCCATGCGGACACGGTATCGGCAATACCGCTATCTGTCAAAGCATCGCGAAAGGTTCGGCGAAGTTCCTCATAAAAGCTTCCGCCTATCAATCGTGTGATCAACGCAATGAGCAGAATAACGCCGCACA
>CAZBAO010000053.1:0-895 GCA_964490085.1 uncultured Eubacteriales bacterium
TTTGCGTCGATATTATGTTGGAATCTTCCGTATAACATCCTGCATTCTCCGTTTTAGATTTGGGATTGTGGAAAACTCGGTGGAAAATGTGGAAAATCACCACTTTGCACCACTTTGCACCACAGTGTCTATATTATACCCCCTTTTACAGAAAAAATCAACCCGTAAACGCGAATTTATATCACTATTTTTTGGCATACAAAAAGTGGTGTTCGCCTCTTGGGCAAGCACCGCAAAACCACAATATTTGCGATACGCCGCCTGTACGGCGGAAGCGATAAACAAAGAGCGCCGTTCGGCGGGGCAATAGAAAAAGGCTGCCCGATCATGATGATCGGGCAGCCCGAAAACAGCGTTATGCACAACGGTCGACCGCCGAAATCTGAAGCTCAGCGGTCATATCGTACGCCACGCGACGCCACACCTCACGGCGACGGCGGCGGTTACGCACCATAGCCGCGTCGCGTTTCATCGACAGCGTGCAGCAAGTCAGCACCGTCAAGCGGCACAACATCAAAACAGCAGTCAGCACGGGATAATCCCCCATCGCCAGAACGCCGCACATGGCAAGCTCCATCGCCGCCATCGACAGCGGGATCCACGCCATGCGACGGGTCACGGTGTATTTTGCCGCCGTTATCATATATAAGCTTACCGCGCCAAACACGGCTGCCGTAACAACACTGAAGATCATATCGAAAACTCCTTTTTGGTCGTTCGGAAAACCCGAACAGATGTTTCTTTCAATGTCATTATAGCAACCCGATTTTCAAAAGTCAAGCAAAAAACGAAAATTTGTTCGGATTTTTATGCCGTTAGTTTTTGGCTTGTTCGGCACGACGCCGCGCGGCGGTCACCGTGTTTTTCAGCAGCATGGCAATGGTCATGGGGCCGA
>CAZBAO010000053.1:905-10639 GCA_964490085.1 uncultured Eubacteriales bacterium
ACAGGGGTGAGATAACCGGCGACCTCTTCAACGGCAGGGTCAACATCGCCGCACAGCTTCCCTTCTGCGTTGCGGTTCATGCCGACGTCGATGACCACGGCGCCCGGCTTGACCATGTCGGGCGTCACGAACGCGGCCTTGCCCACCGCCGCGACCAGTACGTCGGCACGGCGGCAAGCCTCTTTGAGTTCGCGGGTGCGGGAATGACAGATCGTCACGGTCGCATTTTCGTGCAACAGGAGCATCGCCATCGGCTTACCGACAATGTTGCTGCGGCCGATCACGACGCACTCTTTTCCCTCGACCGAAATACCGCTGCGATGTAAAAGCTCCATCACGCCGGCAGGAGTGCACGGCAAGAAGGAATAATCCCCGATCATAATGTGACCCACGTTCGCCGCATGAAACGCATCCACGTCCTTGTGCGGCGCAATGGCAGCGATCACCGCCTTATCGTCTAAATGCGACGGCAGCGGCAACTGACATAAAATGCCGTCAATATCCTCGCGCATGTTGAGTTCCTCAACGTGACGGAGCAGCTCCTCCTGCGTGGTAGAAGCAGGCAGGGCGATCTCTTCGGAATACACGCCGATCTCGGCACAGCCCTTCTTTTTGTTATTCACGTACACGCGGGAAGCCGGATCGTCGCCCACGATGATGACCGCCAGCCCCGGGGTCGTGCCTGCCGCTTTTAATTCTTCAACCTCTTTTGCCAGATCCTGCCGCACCGCGGCGGAGATCGCTTTTCCGTCAATTTTCTTCGCCATCGTCTTCCTCCTCAAACGCTTGCGCTTTGAGCGCCTTTTCTTCATAGCGCTCCTCGGTTTTCTCCTGCTCAAAGGCTTGCGCTTCGAGTGCTTTTTCTTCATACTGCGCCTCGGTTTTCTCCTGCAACAGCTCTGCGAACTGTTCGGGATCGGCAAGCGGAATGGTTGCCTCACTTTCAGCCGTGTTCAGCGAACGGCTGTCGCGACCTTTGAAAACAAAGAACAGAATAAGTCCGCCGAGCACGGATAGCGCTGCCACCAAGCAGGAAACCTTCATTGTGAACAGGTACAAACTGTCGGTGCGCAACAGCTCGATGAAAAACCGACCGGTACCGTACCACATGATATACATTGAAAACAACTGCCCTCTGAACCGATAGGCCTTACGGGACACAATATGTAACAGCACGAAGCCGAGAACACACCACAATGATTCATACAAAAAGGTGGGATGTACCGGAACTTCGGGATCGTACCCGACACCCGCCAGCGGATTTGCGTAATCGGAAATCCAGCTGCCCGACATGCCCCACGGCAACTCGGTGTTGCCGCCGTACGCTTCCTGATTGAAGAAATTGCCCCATCTGCCGACAGCCTGTCCGATCAAAAATCCGATGGAGGCAATATCAAACATCCGCAACGTGTCCACCTTGCGCAACGGACACATCCAAAGCCCCGTCACGAATGCACCGATCACACCGCCGTAGATGGCAAGACCTCCTTGCCAAACGTATAAGATCGTGATCGGGTTCGCCAAATACTGCGCTCGATCGTCCGAGAAAAACACATAATACAAGCGCGCTCCGATAAACGCCATTATGACGCACACCAATACGACATCTAACATGGGATCCTTTTCAATGCCGAAGCGTTTGGCATTGCGAAAACCATATACGACCGCGAGCAAAAAGCCGACAGCGATCAGCAGACCGTACCACCGCACGCTGATCTCAGTGTTAAAGAACGGAATGGAAAACAATTCCTCGTCCAAATAGATCGTCCAGCCGAGTTTGGGAAACGAAACGTAGGAGTCCATTTTAAATCATCCTTTCCTTTAAAGCAGCAACACCAGCGAAAGCGCGGATGCGTCCTCCGAAAAATCGCGTTCCACGCGCCGATACACCGATTGTACATCAAGCTTCGCCACTTCGTCAAGCACGGCAAACGGTGAGCTGTCGGCAAAGTGAGCCTCCAACACCAGATCGCCGCACGACTCCACGTTGTCGAGCTGTGACACCATGCGACCGTATACCGCGTTGCGTGCCGCCTCAAATTCCTCTTTGGTGATCCCCTCGCGCTTCAAGCGGGCGATCTCGACGCGGAACGCCTCGCACACCGCCTCGGGATCGCGCGACTCACCGCCCAAGATCCACACGCCGTAACCGGGCCCGTTAAAATATTCCAACCCGAACGACGCGTTGATAAGACCCTTTCGCATCAGATCGGCATACAACGGGTTGGCACGACCGCCAAGCAGCTCCTGCAGCACCTCCGCCGCCGCGAGATCAACAGCCGCCTCACTATGCACACCGCACAGGGGCACTTTATAGCCCAAATAGAACAGCGGCTCGGCGACCGGCATCCGCACCTCTATACGCGACTGTGCCGCCGTGTGCGGCTCATCCACCGGTGCACGCGGCGGCACCTTGCCCCGCGCGGACTTCAGCAGGCGGTCTGCGACCTCCTCCACTTGTTCGCAGGTCACATTGCCGGAAACCGACAACACCATATTCTGCAGGTCGTAAAAGCTCTCGTAGCAGCCGTATAACAGCTCCGGCGTGATCTCGGCAATGGATTCCACCGTTCCCGCAATATCGATACGCACCGGATGACGGTGATACAGCGCTGTCAGCAGATTGCAAAACACCTTGCGTGATGGAGAATCCTCACACATGCGGATCTCCTGCCCGATGATACCACGCTCTTTTTCCACCGTCTGTTCCGTAAAATAGGGATCCTGTACAAAATCCAACAAGATCTCCAACGACTCGGTCAAATTCTGTGTACAGGAAAACAAATACGCCGTATGATCAAACGAAGTGTACGCGTTGGCGTTCGCGCCGGTCTTGGCATACCGCTCAAACGCGTCACATTCCTCGTTTTCAAATAATTTATGCTCCAGATAATGCGCAATGCCCGCCGGCAGCTCCACCGTCGTTCCGCTTTCGGGATCGATGTACGCCGTATCGATCGCACCGTAGTCGGTAGCAAACACCGCATACGACGAGGCGTAGCCGTCCTTCGACCACACGTAGATCGGCAGTCCGGAAGCGTGCCGCATATAGTAACACCGCTCGCCGGTGTGTGAGCAGGTAAGCTCCGTCCACTTACTCATGTGCCGTTTCCCCTTTCTGTGCCAGCAGATAGGCGCACTCGTACCGCACCTGTTTGGCGGCGGCGATAACCTCTTCGCGCGTGACCGCTTCGATTGCTTCGCGGGTCGCTTCCGGCGTATCGGGATCCTCAAGTGCCGCCTGCGACACGTACCATGCCGATCGGGCACCCTGCGAGTCGTTTACCGCCTCAAAGCTCTGCACGATACTGCGGCGCGCCGCTTCCAGCTCCTCGTCGGTAAACTCGCCGCGACGAACAGCCTCGAGCTGTGCTAATATCTCGTTCTCCGCGCGTTCGGCGTTTTTCTCGTCCACACCGCTTTGCACGAACAACACACCCTTGATTCGGTCGTAGACCGACGAGCAGTAATAACAAAGGCTCAGCTTTTCCCGAACGTTTTTAAACAACAGGGACGTTGCTGTCCCGCCGAGCAGCGCGTTCATCAGCCGCACGGCGTTGACACCCGCCTGCGGTTCGGCACAGCCCGCGCGGAAGCCCAACACGAGCTTGGACTGTCCAACCTCCATACGCTCCACCTGCCGACGAAACTCCGGCAGGCGTGTAACGGTATCGGTATGGCAAACGATCGGTCTTCTTCCGCTGACGGCTGCAAACTCGCGGCACAGCGTCGCTTCCACCTCGGGCAAAGCGCGGTCGCTCTGCAGGATCAACTGCACCGAGGCCTCGCGCAACACCCGCTGCCACGCAGCGGTCACCGCTTGCGGCGTCAGCGACTCAATGATCTCGGCACTGCCGTAACGCCCTATACCGTACGCCTCGTCCGGACACAACAGCCGCTCCGCCCGGCGGCGTGCGTACCATCGCTTTTCATTGATCTCGGCGCGCACCTCTTCCGCCAAGCACCGACGCTCCGTTTCAACGTCCTCGGCACGGAACACACCGTTTTCAAGAGCCGGACGGAACAACATCTCACAAAGCAGCTCCGCACACGCGGCAGTTAACTGCTCGCCGCCGATCGCGTAACGGTCGCTCGTACATTCCGCCGTGAGAATAAGTGCTTGCGTTTCGCCGATACGCGCCACATCGCCCGTCACAGCCGCACCGTACAGCTGGTTCAAGCGGCGGTGCAACGCCGTAAAATCGGGATATGCCGCACAGCCGCGGATCAGTAACCGCGGCAAAAGCGCGTATTGCTCCACCGTTTCCTTGCTCAGCGGCATCAACAGCGCCACCGTTAATTGTGAGGTTTTGAATCGTTCGTCGGGAATCAACAGGCTGTAAACGCCTGTCCCGAGCAACCGGTTATCGGATCTCATACGCAGACCTCCGTCTGTTTTTATAAACTGTGATTATCAGTATATCACACATTTCCCGCCATGAAAAGTCCTTATTTGTCACTCGCTGCGCAAAGCTTCCACCGGCGGTAATTTAGAGGCCTTGTACGCCGGATACACACCGAACACCACACCCACAAGCACCGAAAACGCCGCAAGCGCCAAAAACACCGTCGGGGATACCGACGCGCCCAGAAAAAACAACAAAAGTCCCGCCGGTAGCATCCCGACCAGTGCCCCCGCACAGGATAGCAACACCGCTTCTGCCAAAAATTCCGCTAATATGCGTTTTTGAGTAGCACCGATCGCTTTTTTGATGCCGATCTCCCGCGTTCTTTCGCTTACCGAGGACAGCATCACCGTCATGATCCCAAAGCCCGATACGATCAACGATACACCGCTGAGCACCGTCAACACGCCGGTGACGATGTCGACGATGCGGCCGAGCCGATCCTTTTGTGCAGCAAGATTGTCGGTGCGAAACGGCGCATCACCGTCGTACAAGCGATCCAGCAGCCTCTCGATCCTCTCCCCTGTTTGTTCGGTGACGTCGCTGCTGACCGTACGCACCGCGATCTGGTCAAAATCCTGCCGTCCGGTGATCTGCTGTTGCGTGGTATACGGCAGATATACCATACCGGGAATCATCGAGGTGACGTTCTGCAGCAGGCTGCTGCCCGTTTGCGTCACCCCGATCACCGTCAGCTCCTCCGAAAGCCCCCCGATGTTGACCGCGATGGTCTTGCCGACAACGTTTTCTCTGCCGTACGCCGCCTTTGCCGCCTCTTCATCCAACACACAGACCGAAGCGGCCGACGCCACGTCTCCGGCAGAGATCATTCGACCGTGACACAACGTTAAGGAGATCACTTGACCCGCACCCGCGTCGATCCCGCACAGCACGGACTCACTGCTGCCGAGCGGGGTAGAGATACCGGTGATCTGCAGCATGAGCGGCATGGCAGAGGAGACCTGTGACAGATCGCGTATTTCCTGCAGTGCTTCCTCACTGAGCAACGTCTCACTCGTCAGCGCCATGACCGACAGACCGCTGACCCCCATGCTGTCCAGCTCATCATCCACGAAGGCGCGGCCGACGCTGCCGATCACCGTCACAATGGAGACCATCATCACGCCGACGGCAATGCCGCCGATCGTCAGCAAAGTCCGTCCGCGTTTGCGCCACAGTTGGCGCAGGGCGCTTTTTATTAGCTCCATCGCTCACTCCACCCACACGCTGACTCGCGCTCCGGATAGGGTCTCCGGAGTCTGTACCAGCCGTTCGCCCGCCGATACGCCGGACACCACCAGAACTCCTTCGGCATATTCAGCCACCACCTCGATCGGCTGTTGTTCGGCGATCCCATTCCCCCGATATACATATACACATTCCTCCCCGTCGTCGTTTTGCGTGATACAATCGTACGGTATCAGCAACATGTTTTCGTCAATCTGCGTGACGATCGATGCTTGTGCGTTAAGACCGGTACGTAACGAGTCGTCCGACATCCCCTCGTCCAACGAGATCACCGCGTCCACCACCGTTTCCGAAACCGTACCGATATATTCCTGATGTGCCGAGGACGCGATCTCGGTCAGTGTGCCGAGATATTCCTCTTTGGAAAACGCCACACCCGTGACGATCACCTTTTGCCCGATCTGCACCTGCGGCAAATATCGTTCGCGGATCGCCACCGCGATCTGCACCCCCTCGCTGGAAGCGATCGTCGCGCACGGCTGCGTATGATCCGTGATCTCACCCGCCTGCACGCTGATCGAGGCAACCACGCCGGATACCGGCGCAGTTACCTGCGTATCGGCAAGCTCCGTTGCACCCTCCGGCAGCGACCCCGCAAGCTGTGAGAGCGCTTGACGCGTCGCCTCCGCGTCCACCGAAAACAAGGGATCCCCCTGCTCAACGGTCTGCCCCTCCTTGACGTAGACCTCCTTTGCAACGCACGGGATCTCGACGTACACCGCCCGACTCTCGCTCGTCTCTACCTTGCCTGTGCATTTCACCGTTTGCCGCACGGTCTGCGGTTCGACCGTCACCAGTACAACCGGTATTTTTTCCTCCGTCGTCAGCGCTTTTATGCCGAAGATCGCCGCAACGGCAAGACCGGTGCCAAGCACCAGCCATATATATTTTTTCATCGTGCTTCCTCCCTCGCATCGCGTTCACTTGCTATTCTTTGAAGGAAACCGCAAATTATAACAACAAAAAATAGGCGAAAGCCATGCTTTCGCCTATCAACGATCAATTTATAATTTTTCGTATGCTTCGCGTACCGTAGCGGCGCCGACCACCTCGATCGGATAACTGCCGTGGAGCGTTTTCAGCGTGTGTGCCGGTACGATGATGCGGGTAAACCCGAGCCGAGCCGCCTCCGCGATGCGCTGTTCGGCGCCCGATACCGCCCGCAGCTCACCCGCCAACCCGATCTCACCGAACGCAACCACTCCCTCATCCATCGGCTTGTCCTTCAAGCCGGAGATCAGTGCCAGTGCCACCGGCAGATCTGCCGCCGGCTCATCCAGCCGCAGACCGCCGATCACATTAAGATAGGTGTCCAAGTTTGAAAAAAAATATCCCGCTCGCTTTTCCAGAACCGCGATCAACAGCGCTAACCGATTGCCGTCAAAGCCGGTGGACATCCGCCGCGGGTTGCCGAAACCGGTGGGTGATACCAAGCCCTGCACCTCGGCAAGCAACGGACGCGTTCCTTCCATCACACACGCAACGCAGGTACCGCTGACGTTTTTCGGGCGGCCGGACAGTAGCATCATGGAGGGATTTTCCACCTCGCACAAGCCAATATCCTGCATTTCAAATACACCGATCTCGTTGGTCGAGCCGTAACGGTTTTTGGCGCAACGGAGCATACGGTAATTGCTGTGCGGATCGCCCTCAAAATACAACACGCAATCCACGATGTGCTCCATGACCTTCGGGCCGGCGATCGCGCCGTCCTTGTTGACGTGACCGACGATAAAGATCGGAATATCGTTTTGCTTGGCTTCCCGCATCAACGCGGAAGCACATTCGCGCACCTGCGTGACACTGCCGGGTGAGGACGCCACCTCCGACAGACTGACCGTCTGGATCGAGTCGATAACGACAATATCCGGTTTTTCCGCGCGGATCGCATTCAGAATCGTATCCATATCGGTCTCGCAAAGCAACAGTAGGTTCTCGCCGCCGACCGAAAGACGTTCCGCACGCAGCTTGATCTGACGCGCCGATTCTTCACCGGATACGTATAAAATACGGAAATTCTCGCTCAAATGGCCGCAGATCTGCAAAAGCAAAGTCGATTTGCCGATACCCGGATCACCGCCGATCAGCATCAACCCGCCGGGCACGATCCCGCCGCCCAACACGCGGTCCAGTTCACCGATGCCGGTACAACAGCGGGTCTCCGTCCCCGTATCGATGCTGTCCATCGTTGCGATCTGTACAGGACGGACAGCCGGCGCGCCTGCAGGTCGGGCTGTCACGATCTCCTCGGCGATGGTGTTCCACTCCCCGCACAGTGGGCATTTACCCGACCATTTCGGGAACTGACCGCCGCACTCGGAACAGATGTATACGCTTTTTTGTTTTCCTGCCATGCTCTATCCTCCTACGACACCTACCGCTATCGCAAATGCCATTTGAAGCTGATACTCACGGGTCTTGAGCTTTTCCCGCTCTGCCTCGTTTGATAAAAACCCACATTCCACCAGCACCAGCGGATGCGTTGCGTGCTTTAGCAGATACACGCTCCCGTCACCCTTTTTCAACTCACGGGTGTTTTCCGGCTGCAGCAGTGAAAGGACGGACGATCGGATCGCCGCCGCCAGCACTTGACTGTCATCAGATCCGGCACCGTAAAACACCTGCGTACCGCTGTACTGTGTCTGTGGAAATTTATTCTGATGGATGCTAACGGTCATATCCGCCTGCTCGATCATGGATAGGCGATTTCGGATATCGCTGACCTTGCGCTCGCGCAGGGTGCCCCCCGTCGCGTTCACCATGGTGTCTTCCGTTCGCGTATAGGCAACGCTACAGCCCATCACCTGCAGCAGATCACCAAGCGGACGCGCGATGGCTAAGTTGATGTCCTTTTCCAGTGTTCCGTCCGCGCCTTCGGCTCCGCCGTCCTCGCCGCCGTGACCGGCATCGATCAAAATATGCGGCGAGGTGCTTACACAAGCAGTTGCACCACGCCGCTGCGTCACGCCGAATGCCAGCGTAACCATCAATGCCGCACTGACAATGACGATTGCTATATCCGTAGCTGTTGATTTCACCGCGATCCCCTCCGCTTACTACTGTATGCGGCAGGGACGGCGCTTATTTCTCTTTGTTCACAAAAACGATCTTTTCGCGCAGGGAAATATGACGATATCCCAAGAAATATGCGAGCGTTGCTACCGCGGGCATAAACAGCAGCGGCAAGCCCGCACACAGAATACCACCCCACGAAACGTCTGCGGTAGTAAGGGTAACGTCCGATCCCATCGACCACACGATCACGGGATACAATGCGGTATGGCAGATGCGATATGCCGTCGCCATGCCACCCCAAAAACCGAACAGTTTATCCGCGATCAGTGCCAAAAAACTGATGACCGACGGAATGGCCGCCAACAGGCCGAGCTTCAACCCGCGCAGCGGATCACCCGTCACGTGACCGAAATTGGCGGAATTTGCGTTTTTATCACCCAAATCCCACATCTTGGTGTACACAATCAGCGCAAACAATATCGCCTGCAGCACCAACGCCACCAAATTCATGACAAAACCGGCAGTTTCGAGCATCGAGAAGATGACCCCCACCGACAAATACAAAAAAAGACCCATAGTGCCGGCAAGCCACGTGCTTCCGTATAACTTTAACGCCTGGCGAATTGTGTCCTTCAACATGATCAACACCTCACATAAAAACTCACAAGTACATTGTAACACAGTTCGGCGTGTCACGCAAGACAAAAGGGCGCGGAAACCCTCTTTGGGATTCCGCGCCCCTCTATTGTGATATAAATCAGCCGAGCTCCGCGAAATATTTGATGGTGCGAACCATCTGGCTGGTGTAGGAGTTCTCGTTGTCGTACCACGACACGACCTGTACCTGATAAGTGTCGTCGTCGATCTTCGCAACCATGGTCTGCGTAGCATCGAACAGAGAACCGTAGCGAACGCCGATGATATCGGAGGACACGATCTGATCTTCGTTGTAGCCATAGGACTCGTTGGCAGCAGCCTTCATCGCGGCGTTGATGCCTTCCTTGGTGATATCCTTGCCCTTAACAACGGCAACCAGAATGGTGGTAGAACCGGTGCAGGTGGGCA
>CAZBAO010000054.1:0-10579 GCA_964490085.1 uncultured Eubacteriales bacterium
CAGGTGAGAGCGGGCAAACGCTCTGCTTCGTTTTCTTACCCGATGAGTATACCAAGTCTTTCGCGGAAAGTCAATACCCTCTGCAAAATTTTTTTAGATGGAAATTTCGTGTGCCGTACGGTACAGGTCAAGATCAAACGGCTTCTTCATTGCCAAAGCCTGTTCGATATCGTAATCCGTAATGCGGTCGCTCTGGATCGTCACGACACGGTTGCTCTTACCCGCCAACAACAGCTCGACCGCGCGGTTGCCCATGCGGCTTGCGAGCACGCGATCGCGCACCGTGGGACTGCCGCCGCGCTGTACATGACCAAGAATGGTCGCACGCGATTCCACGCCGGTTTCTTCTTCGATCCGTTTTGCAAGTTCCACCACGCCGCCGATACCTTCTGCGACGATAATGATGAAATGCTTTTTTCCGGTAGAGGATGTCTTCTTCATACGAGCGATGACGTCTCTGTCAAAATCGAACGGAACCTCCGGCACCAGAATACTCGTCGCGCCGACGGCAATGCCGACATTCAACGCCAGATAACCGGCGTGGCGGCCCATGACCTCAATGACGCTGCAACGGTCGTGCGACTGTGCCGTATCACGCAGCTTGTCCACCATTTCCATACAGGTGTTCAGCGCGGTATCGTAGCCGATGGTCTGCTCGCAACAGTTGATATCGTTATCGATGGTGCCCGGCAAGCCGATACAGGGGATGCCGGCGCGGGTCAGATCCTGCGCGCCGCGGAACGAACCGTCACCGCCGATGACTACCAAGCCGTCAATGCCCATCTCACGACAGTTGTTCGCCGCCTTTTGCACGCCTTGCGGTGTGTTGAATTCCGGACTGCGCGCGGTGAACAGCGCCGTGCCGCCACGGTGAATGATGTCCGATACGCTGCGCAGATTCATTTCGATGATATCGCCGTTCAGCAGACCGTTATAACCGTGACGGATACCATATACTTCAAGGCCGCGACCCAGTGCCGTACGCGCGACCGCACGCACAGCCGCGTTCATGCCGGGGGCATCACCGCCACTGGTTAAGACCGCAATTCGTTTAATAGCCATATCCGTTTACTCCTTACAAAAGCAAAATCGTTACCATTATACACAGCCTTACGGGCAAGTGCAAGCAAAGTTTTTAAAAATCGTCAGATTTTACAAGATTTCAACATAGTTTTGCAACATTTTCTTTGCCGAGCGTACGTTCGAGCTCGTCAATAAGAATCGCCTCGGGTGACACCCAGAGCTCTGCGGGAACACGGATCAACTTGCCGGTATCCGCCACACGGAGATATACCGGTATCCGTCCGTCGAATACGCGCAGCTGCTTTTGTACCCTGCGCCATTCGTCACTGTCCAGCGACGGAACTTTCAGATACAGACCGGGATTCGCCGTTTTTCGTTTTGGCTCCGTGGGCGGGGCGGCGGGGATCGTCTCCGGCGACGGGGCGGGCGACATGTCCGACACGAGCACCTTGGGGGCTTCGTCCTCACGCGCGTTGAGTTTGCCGCGTACGATCACGACCTGTCCGGTGCGCAGCAGTAAGCGACAGCTTTCCAGCACGCGTGGGAACAGTACGAGCTCCAGCGAGCCGTACACATCTTCCAGTACGGCGTACGCCATCTGGGCGTTGCTTTTCGTTGCTTTGGTCTGCACGCGATCGAGCATACCGAGCAAGGTGACCGCTTGTCCGTCACGGTATGCGGTATCCGCCTCGTCGGCAAACGCATCCAAAATACGGTCGATACGCGCCGCTCCCACTTGGCGGTGCACCGCCTCATACGGCTTCATGGGGTTGCCGGTGAGATACAAGCCCGCCACTTCTTTTTCCATCGCGAGCAGCTCTGCAAAGGGGAATTCCGGCACGTTCGGCAGCTTGGGCTCGCTCAGCGCCGCGGTTTCGGGATCATCGAAAAAGCCCATCTGTCCCGACAGGTTACGGCGGTTGACATCCTCCAGCTGCTCTAAAATATACGCCGACGCCTCCAGCATCTGGCGGCGGTTGGCAGACAAACCGTCCAACGCACCGCAGCGAATAAGGCTTTCCAGTGCGCGGCGGTTGAATTCACGATACGGCGTCATACGTTGGCAAAACGCGTAAAAGCTCGTAAACGGGCCGTTTTCCTCCCGCTCGCGTACCAACTCGTCGATAAATCCGCGACCGATGTTTTTGACGGCAAGCAGGCCGAACCGGATATGATCGTCCACGACCGTGAAATCGGCGGTGCTCTCGTTGACCGACGGCGGCAACACACGAATGCGCAGCCGTTCACATTCGGCAATATATCCCGCGACCTTGCCGCTGTCCCACACACTGGTGAGCAGCGCTGCCATGTATTCCCTCGGATAGTATGCCTTCAAATACGCCGTCTGATACGCCACCAAGGCATAAGCGGCGGCGTGTGACTTGTTAAACGCATAGGAGGCAAAAGACACCATCTCGTCAAAAATACGGTTGGCAATATCTGCCGACACGCCGCGGCGAATACAGCCTTCGACCGTAACGTTTCCTTGCTCGTCGATCAAGCCGTGAACGAAGATCTCGCGCTCCTTTTGCATCACGTCGTGCTTTTTTTTGGACATCGCACGGCGCACCAGATCGGCGCGGCCGAGTGAATAACCGGCCAGATCGCGGAAGATCTGCATCACCTGCTCCTGATAAACGATACAGCCGTAGGTGACTTCCAAGATCGGTTTCAAGCGCGGGTGCGCGTAGGTGACCTTTTCGGGGTTATGCCGATTTTCAACGTACCGCGGGATCGATTCCATCGGGCCGGGACGAAACAGCGAAATAACCGCGATCAGATCTTCAAAATGATCGGGCTTCAGCTGTGTGAGCACCCGTTTCATGCCGGCGGATTCAAACTGGAACACACCGTCACTGTTGCCGGCGGACATCATTTTATATACCGCAGGAGCATCCAACGGAATAGTTTGAATCGAAAAATCCGGCTGCTGTTTACGAATCATCTTCACGGCATCGTCGATGATGGTCAGGTTGCGCAACCCCAAAAAGTCCATCTTGAGTAGGCCGAGTTCTTCCAAAAGGGTCATGGTGTACTGCGTCGCGACCATGTCGCCGTTTAAGCACAGCGGCACGTATTCCGATACCGGCTGTGCGGTAATGACCACGCCTGCAGCGTGCGTAGACGCATGGCGCGGCATGCCCTCGACCTTGCGTGCCATATCCACCAAACGGCGGATCTGCTCGTCGCTGTCGTACAGCTCTTTGAGTTCCTTGGACTGCGTGAGCGCCTTGTCGAGCGTCATGTTCAACTCCCACGGCACCCGCTTGGCAACGGTATCGCCCGTCGCATACGGCAGACCCATCGCACGTGCCACGTCGCGGATCGCCGCACGCGCCGCAAGCGTTCCGAAGGTGACGATCTGTGCCACGTGGTCCTCGCCGTATTTGCGAATGACGTAGTCGATGACCTGCTGACGCTTTTCGTTGCAAAAATCAATGTCAAAGTCCGGCATACTGACGCGTTCGGGGTTCAAAAACCGCTCGAACAACAAGCCGTATTTGATGGGATCAACACCGGTGATGCCGATGCAATACGCACACAGACTTCCCGCACCCGAACCGCGGCCGGGGCCGACCGGAATGTCATGCGTTTTGGCGTACTGCACAAAATCGTTAACGATCAGATAATAGTCCACGTACCCCATGCGATGAATGGTGTCCAGCTCATATTCCAGCCGCTGTACCACCGCCGGATCGGGATTCTCCCCGTACAGGCGATACAGTCCTTTATAGCACTCGGCGCGGAAATAGGCGTAGCTGTCCCCACCCGGGGCTTCAAAATGCGGCAGCTTGGTCTTGCCGAATTCCAGCTCAACTCGACAGCGGTCCGCGATGCGCGCGGTATTGTCAAACGCTTCCTGCAAAGAGGGAAACAGTGACCGCATCTCCGCTTCGGATTTGATATAAAATTCATCGGTGGGAAACGAAAGAGGATTCGGCTCGTCCACCGTCGTGTTCGTCTGAATGCACAACAGAACCTTCTGCATCGCGGCATCCTCGCGCGTCAAATAGTGCGCGTCGTTGGTGCAAACAAGCGGGATGCCTGTTTCGCGCGACAGACGCACCAGATCTCCGTTGATCGCGGCTTGCTCCGCGAGCCCGTGATCCTGAATCTCCAAAAAGAAGTTGTCCGCGCCAAAAATATCGCGGTATTCCAGCGCGACGCGCTTGGCGGCGGCGTAATCGCCACGGCGCAGTGCCGACGGGATCTCGCCCGCCAAGCACGCTGAGAGGGCAATGAGCCCCTCGTGATATTGGCGGAGCAGCTCACGGTCGACGCGAGGCTTGCCGTAAAAGCCCTCAGTCCACGCGGCGGAGATCATACGCACCAGATTGGCGTAGCCGGTTTCGTTTTCACACAGCAGAACCAAATGATGATGCTCACTGTCCGCGCCGTGCACCTTATCGTGGCGAGTGCGCGACGCAACGTACGCCTCACAACCCAAGATCGGCTTGATCCCCTCTCTTTTTGCGGCTTTATAAAATTCAATCAGACCGTACATCACACCGTGATCCGTCACCGCCACGGCGGTCTGTCCGAGCTCCTTGACACGGCGAAGCAGTCCGTTCAGGCGGCAGGCGCCGTCTAACAGACTGTATTCACTATGCACGTGGAGATGAACGAATGACACGGTTTAATGCTCCTTTATTTAATAGACTCCGCAATTTCTAACACTCGCTGCAAACGGTGGTTGACACCGGAACGGCTGAGCTTCGGCTCAAGCGCTTCGCCGAGCTCGCGCAGGGAATAGTCCGGATTTTCCACACGCAGCCGACACAGCTCGCGCAGATCCTCCGGCAGGGCGTCAAACCCCAGCTTTTGCTCGATCTTGCGCACCGCTTCGATCTGCGGCAGTGCCGCCGCCAACGTCTTGTCCAAATTCGCCGTTTCACAGTTCGCGGCGCGGTTGACGTTGTTACGAATGCTTTTGACGATCTTAACGTTCATCAGCTCCAGCGACGCGTTCATCGCGCCGATGCCGGTAAGGCAATCCTCGATCTGTTCACTTTCCTTAAAATAGACGATATAGTTGCCCTTACGCCGCACCGTTTTTGCCATCAGCCCCTGCTCGCCGAGCAACGCCATCAGGTCGCGACTTAAATTTAGGTGCGGAACGCTGAATTCCAAATGGTAATCGACCTGAGGATTGGTGACCGCGCCGCACACCAGAAACACACCGCGCAAAAACGCAGCGGCACAATTCTCACACTCTATGTTCGCGCGATTGATACGCAGGGCGACTTCTTTGCCGCCGTGGCCGAACCGCGACAGCACCCGCTCACGGTCCTGCTCGCCGACGAATACGGTGTACAGCCCCGACTTGTCCGGCGGCGGGACTTCCACCTGCGGCGTAACGCCGCACACGGTGCGAAGCAAATCGGCATACCGTCCCGCGACCGCTTTGCTTTCGGTCTGCAGGAAAACAGCGGACGCCGAAAACGACCGACCAAACTCCGCCATGCCGTACGCTTGCGCGAGCTCACAACACTCACCGCCGTCTACCGCCGCCAATTCGTTTTTAATATCCGATGAAAACGACATCCTGTTTCACCTCTTATCGTCCGACCAGCTGTACCTCACGCTCCAGACTGACGCCGAACGTCGCGTGTACCTTTTCCTGTACCTGACGGCACAGCTCCATAACGTCTGCGCAGGTCGCGCCGCCGCGGTTAATAACGAAACCCGCGTGCTTTTCGCTGACCTGTGCGCCGCCTACGGTCAAGCCTTTTAATCCGCACTGTTCAATCAGTGCACCGGCAAAATGCCCCGCAGGGCGCTTGAAAAAACTACCGCCGCTGGGATGGTCAAGCGGCTGTTTCGCTTTACGCGCCGCCATATGTTCTTCCATTTTAGAACGGATAACGGCGGGTTCGCCCGACTGAAGCTCCAGCGTCACCGACCAGACGGTAAGCGGTTGCTCCATCAGCACGCTGTGCCGATACCCGAAGTTCAGTTCCTCCGCCGACAGCTCGACGATCTCGCCGCGCGCCGTCAACGCGGTCACCGACCGCACCACGTCCGACAGCTGTCCACCGTACGCACCGGCATTCATGTACACGCCTCCACCCATCGTTCCGGGAATGCCGTAAGCAAATTCCAGTCCGGATAACCCGCGTTCGCACGCGGTTAAGCAAGCTCTTGTCAGAGAAGCACCTGCTTGCACGGTCATGCGCGTACCGTTCACGTCGATCGCACCGGCATCCACGTGCAACACCACGCCGTCAATACCCTTGTCACTGACCAACAGGTTAGAACCGTTTCCTACAACGAGCAACGGAATCTGTTGCTCGTTACAATAGCGAAGAATGAGCGCCGCCTGGATAAGATCGGCGGTGCTGACAAAATACTCTGCCTCTCCACCGATCTTAAACGACGTGTGCGCCGACATCGGTTCACGCTCTTTTACCGTGCAACCGAACGCCTGTAACGCTTTTGTGATATCGGGCTGATTCATGCCATCTCTCCCAAGCACGCCGCACCGATGACACCGGCATCGTTACCAAGCGCGGCGACGCACAATCTCGATTGACGAGCGCTGTAACGGCTGTACCGTTCGCGCTCGAGCTTTTGACGTATCGGGCCGAGCAGAGTCTCGCCTTCCTTGCTGACACCGCCGCCGATACAAACCACCTCGGGCTGGAAGATGTTGACCATATTGATAACACCAACCGCCACATAATCAATATACGTATCAACCACCGCTTTGCCGACAGCATCGCCGGCACGCATGGCATCAAACGCCGTAAGACCGTTTGCGCCCTCCAGAGTTCCCGCAAGCTTCCACATCTTGCTCTCGGGATGCTGCTCCATTGCCGCGCGGGTCTGCTGAATCAGCGCGGTCGCCGAGGCGTACGCTTCCCAGCATCCCTTTCTGCCGCAGGTGCACAGCTCTCCGTTCCCGATGATGACCGTGTGGCCGATCTCTCCACCTGCAAAGTTGAAGCCATTCTGTATCTTGCCGTCCAGCACAATACCTCCGCCGACACCCGTACCGAGCGTCACGCACACACAGCTGGTCGCGCCCTTTGCAGCGCCCGCCTTTATCTCGCCCCATGCCGCGGCACTTGCGTCATTTGCAATATATATGGGCTTCCCCAACCGTTCATTCATCATATCCCGCAGCGGCAGATTGTTAAACGGCAGATTGTTTGCATATTCCACCTCGCCGGTCTCCTCGTTGCAGGTGCCGGGCGCACCGATACCTACGTACGCGACGCCGTCCATCGTGAGTCCCGCTTTTTCCAGCGCTTCGCGGCTTACACGCGCCATATCGTCAACGATCGCTTCGGCGGAGCGCTGCGCATTGGTCTTACATTTTGCGGAAGCGACAATGCGATACTGCGCATCCACCACACCGGCGACGATGTTCGTGCCGCCCAAATCAATACCGATCGTTACCATCATAACATCTCCTTACCAAGTAATGCCTTTTTCTTCGAAGAATGCTTCCAGTGATGCGCGACTGTTGTTCACGATCAGTTCGGGCGGGAACTGAATCTCGTTAAGCATCGCGACCGATTTTGCAAACTGCCCGACGTGCGCATGGAAATGCGCGTCGGAATTCACCGCGATGCGCACGCCGTGCTGTTTGCACAGCTTTGCAATACGCTTGCAGTTTTCATACGAATCACTCCTCACGCGAAAACTGCCCTCGTTGATCTCGACCACTTTGCCGTACTGCCCGAACAACGGAATGACGGCTTCATATTCATACGCGAAACGCGGTGCTCCCGAATGGCCGATGATATCAATATCCGGATCGGCAGCGATCGCCGCCCATGCATTAGTGATCTCCTCGATACTGCCATTCGGCATAAAGCCCCCGTGCATCGATGCAATCACTAAGTCCAGCTGTTGCCGATGCTGCGGAAGGGCGTCGATCTGACCGTCAAAGCCAATGACGTTTGCTTCCATGCCGTGCAGCACCCGCACGCCTTCAATGGTCGGCGGCAGAATGTTCATATTGGTGAAATGCCAGTAATGACCGGAATCCGGCAGTGCCTCGGCGTGGTCAGTGCACGCCATCACAAGCAGCCCGCATTTGGCAGCCGCTGCCGCGTTTTCCGTTACGGTGCTGTAGGCGTGCGACGAAAAGATCGTATGCGTGTGAAAATCCGCGATCGGATGAATGGCGTTACTCATAAAAAGGTCCCTTCTCGTTAAAATGCCGTATATTCGTTGTGGGTAGTGTCGTCCGTCATGCCGAGATTCTGCATCAGTTCCTGCGCCGCGTTATATCCCATCTTCTTTTGGCGGTTGTTCATAGCGGCGACCTCAATGATGATAGCCAGGTTACGACCCGGTTTGACCGGAATGGTCAGCATCGGGACGGTGATACCGAGAATGTCCATATACTGGTTCTCAAGGCCCATGCGGTCGTATACCTTCTCGTTATTCCACTGTTCCAGCTGAACGACCATGTCGATCTTTTCGGTGACCTTGACAGCGCCCATACCGAAAATACGACGGGCGTTCACGATGCCGATACCGCGAAGCTCAATAAAGTGGCGAATATTATCCGGTGCCGAACCGACCAGCGTTTTGGAGGACACGCGGCGGATCTCCACCGCGTCGTCCGCGATCAAACGGTGACCGCGCTTGACAAGCTCGATCGCCGTTTCGCTTTTTCCGACGCCGCTGTCACCGACAAGCAGAATGCCCTCGCCGTACGCCTCGACCAACACGCCGTGCCGCGTGATACGCGGAGCCAGCTGCACGTTCAAAAACGAGATCATCGCCGCCGTCACGCCCGACGTAGTATCCGCACTGTGCAACAGCGGAACCTCGTATTTGCGACACGCATCGATCAATTCGGACGGAACGTCCAGCTTGCGCGCCACTACGACCATCGGCGGTTTGGTCGCCACAAACGTATCGATATGCTGTGCCACGTCCTCCGCGGTCAGTCCCTCCAAAAATCCGAATTCACTTTTGCCGAGAACCTGAATACGGGCGTTGTCAAAATATTCAAAATAACCGTTGAGCGCCAATCCGGGACGGTTGATCTCCGCACTGCAAACAGTGCGCTGCTCACCGTCCTCCGGCATGTACAGCGTTTCCAGAGATAACTCCTTAATGATTTTTTCCAGCGTCACGGTATACTGTCTTTCCATCGTATAACACCTTCCTTGATATATAATTATACATAATACAGTATACCGCATTCCCCCGTCGATGAAAAGTGTTTTTTGCATTTTTGTGACATGGTCACAAAAAATTCCCCAAAATCTTGAATCGCGGCAACAAAAAGAGTATACTGATACCATCAAAGGAGGATCGTTATGGGTAGTTTTTCAGTCGGGTTGTTCAACGACTCCTTCCCCCCGCTTATTGACGGTGTTTCCCAAACCGTTAAAAATTATGCGGCTCATCTGCACGATCTGAACTGTGACGTCACGGTGGTCACACCAAACTATCAAGGCGTCGAGGATCGGTATCCGTTTGACGTGCTGCGGTACCCTTCGGTATCCGTCGGTGAAAAGGTCGGGTACCGCGTGGGCGTGCCGTTCGATCCGCAAACGCTGGTTCGCCTGCGCTCCAAAAAATTGGATCTGATGCACGTTCATTCGCCGTTTGCCTCGTCGGTGCTCGTCAACGCCGTCAATCATCGGCCGCGCGTGCCGGTGGTGCTGACCTACCACACACGCTTTGATCTGGATATTCAAAAACGCGTACCAACTGCCGCCATGCGCAAGGTCGCGATGGCGTTTTTGTTGGATAACGTTAATTCCGCAGACGAGGTGTGGGTGGTCACCGGTGCCAGTGAAAAATTCTTGCGGGATATCGGCTACAAGGGCAGTTGCCGCGTGATGGAAAACGGCACCGATTTCGTTCGCGGGAAAGCCGCCCCCGCGGCTGTCGCCGACCTGCGGGAGAAATACCGTATATACGAGGACAAGCTTGTCTTTCTGTTCGTGGGCCGTATGATGTGGTACAAAAACACGCGGCTGATCTTGGATGCACTAGATATTCTGCGGCAAAGCGGCATGGAATTCCACGCGTTCTTTGTCGGTGACGGCTACGACGCGCCGGATATGCAAATCTATACGAACGAGCACGGCTTGCAGCAACAGGTCACGTTCACGGGCGCCCTTCACGACCGCGAGGAACTGCGCACATACTACAGCTTAAGCGATCTGTTTTTATTCCCCTCCACCTACGACACCTGCGGCATTGTGGTCAAGGAAGCCGCTGCGTGCGACTGTCCTTCACTGTTACTGTCAGACAGCTGCGCCGCGGAAGGTGTCGTGCACGGGCAAAACGGCTACCTGGTAACCGAGGATACCCCCGCCGCGTATGCCGCTGTCATGATGGATATTTGTGCCGATCGTGCAGCATTGCGCGCGTGCGGTAACAACGCGGCAAACTCATTGTATCTTTCGTGGAAAGACGCAGTAGGCCGCGCACACGCCCGATACGAGCAGATCCTCCGTGAATATTAAAATTTTTCAACAAACCCTTGACAATCGGCGGAATTTGCGTTAAGATAGTTCCGCTATGGGCTCGTAGCTCAGCTGGGAGAGCGCACGGTTCGCATCCGTGAGGTTCGAGG
>CAZBAO010000055.1:0-10125 GCA_964490085.1 uncultured Eubacteriales bacterium
ACAGATCGACGATTTGTTAGATGAGATCCGCCTGCGCACCGAGCGTTCCGAGCGGGTGCTGGTCACCACGCTGACCAAGAAGATGGCGGAAGACTTAACGGCATATTTGGAAAACGTCGGTGTCAATGTGCGGTATATGCACCACGATATTGATACCATGGAACGCATGGAGATCATCCGCGATCTGCGGCTCGGGGAATTTGACGTGCTGGTGGGTATCAACCTTTTGCGCGAGGGATTGGATATTCCCGAAGTATCGTTGGTGGCGATATTGGATGCTGACAAGGAAGGCTTTTTACGGTCCGAGACCTCGCTGATCCAGACTATCGGTCGTGCGGCACGTAACGCAAACGGACAGGTCATTATGTACGCTGACGCGGTCACGCCCTCAATGGAGCGTGCCATCGCCGAGACAAACCGCCGCCGTGAGATCCAAATGCGGTATAACGAGCAGCATGGGATCGTGCCGCGTACTATTAAAAAGCAGGTGGCGGATATCCTGCAGATCACGCCCACGACCGAGCACGCGCGGAATGAAACTGGTCGCAAGCTGACGCGTGCGGAGCGCGAGCAACGCGTTGAACAACTCACACGTGAGATGCGTCACGCCGCCAAGTTGCTTGAATTTGAACACGCCGCGTGGCTGCGTGATGAGATTGAGAAACTAAGAAAAGGGTAATTCGATATGTTAGATAAGTTGGTTGTTAAGGGCGCCAGAGAGCATAACTTAAAAAACATCGACGTGACCGTTCCGCGGGACAAGCTGATCGTGTTTACCGGCTTATCCGGTTCAGGTAAGTCGTCGCTCGCCTTTGACACCATTTACGCCGAGGGACAGCGGCGGTATATGGAAAGCCTATCCTCGTACGCGCGAATGTTCTTGGGGCAGATGGAAAAGCCGGACGTGGACTCCATCGACGGTCTGTCGCCGGCGATCTCCATTGACCAAAAGACCACCTCGCAAAACCCGCGGTCTACGGTGGGAACGGTGACCGAGATCTATGATTACCTGCGCTTGCTGTACGCGCGCATTGGCGTTCCGCACTGTCCCGTCTGCGGGCGGGAGATTCGTCAGCAGACGGTTGACGAGATCGTGGATCACCTGTTGGGACTTCCGGAGGGGACGCGCATCCAACTGCTTGCGCCCATTGCCCGCGGTAAGAAGGGTGAATATCAAAAGGAATTTGACAATGCGCGCAAAGCGGGCTATGTCCGCGTGCGCGTGGACGGTGAGATCCACGATCTGTCCGAGGAGATCAAGCCTGAGAAAAACAAAAAGCACACCGTCGAGATCGTGGTGGACCGTCTGGTCGTCAAAGCAGATGTGCGCAGTCGGTTGGCGGATTCCATCGAGACCGCCACCGGCTTGTCTGACGGTTTATTATGCGTAAATATTCCGGACGGAGAGGATATGCTGTTCTCGCTGAATTACGCCTGCCCCGAGCACGGTTTCAGCATGGAAGAATTAAAGCCGCGCATGTTCTCGTTTAACAATCCGTTCGGTGCGTGCCCGAAGTGTACCGGTATCGGTATTTTTATGTCGGTCGATCCTGCACTCGTGGTTAACGATCCGACGTTGTCCATCCGCGAGAACGCCATTACGGCGAGCGGATGGGGGTATCACGATTTCGGCACCATCGCACAGATGTATTACGAGGGGCTGGCGAAGCATTACGGCTTCTCCTTGGATACGCCGTACGGCGAGTTGCCGGAGAATATTAAGCAGATCTTACTTTATGGAAATAACGGCGAAAAGATCCGCATGTACCGTAAGATGGAGTACGGCTCGGGTGAGTATTTCACCGCGTTTGAAGGCATCGTCAACAATTTAGAGCGGCGGTATCGCGAGACGAACAGCGACTGGGCGCGCAGTGAGATCGAGCAGTATATGAGCAAGGTGCCGTGCCCCGATTGCCACGGCAAGCGGTTAAAACCGGAAAGTCTGGCGGTGACGGTGGGCGGTGTTAACATTGCCGACCTGTGTGACAGATCCGTCGCCGAGCTGTTGGCCTTTATGGACGAGTTGTACGCTTCGTTGTCACAGCGCGAGCATCTGATCGCTGATCGCATCTTAAAGGAGATCCGTGAGCGGTTGGGGTTTTTGAACAATGTGGGGCTGGAATATCTGACTTTGTCGCGGTCGGCGGGGACGCTGTCCGGCGGTGAGAGTCAACGTATCCGTTTGGCAACGCAGATCGGCTCGTCACTGATGGGCGTTCTGTATATTTTGGATGAGCCGAGCATCGGCTTGCATCAACGGGATAACGAAAAGCTGCTGGAAACGCTGTGCCGTTTGCGCGATCTCGGCAACACGCTGATCGTGGTGGAGCACGACGAGGATACCATGCGCGCCGCGGACTGGATCGTGGATATCGGACCGGGCGCGGGCGTGCACGGCGGTGAAGTCGTGTGCTCAGGTACGGTGCAGGACGTGTGCGCGTGCGAGCACTCTATTACAGGTCAGTATCTCAGCGGCAAGCGCTGTATTCCGGTGCCGCAGGTGTGGCGCACGGGCAATGGCCGCGAACTGCGCGTGATCGGCGCGGCGGAAAACAATTTGAAAAATATTGACGTTTCCTTTAAATTGGGGGCTTTTAACTGCGTGACGGGTGTGTCGGGCTCGGGAAAATCCTCACTTATCAACGAGATCCTGTATAAAAAACTCGCAAAGGTGCTCAACCGTGCGCATACGCGGGCGGGTGTTCACAAGGCGATCGAGGGCACAGAGCATCTGGACAAGGTCATCAATATCGACCAAGCGCCGATCGGACGCACACCGCGCTCGAATCCCGCGACCTACACCGGCGTGTTTAACGATATTCGCGAGCTGTTCGCCTCCACGACGGACGCCAAGATGCACGGATACTCGGCGGGGCGCTTTTCCTTTAATGTTAAAGGCGGCCGCTGTGAAGCGTGTCAGGGTGACGGTATTTTAAAGATCGAGATGCATTTTTTGCCGGATATCTACGTGCCGTGCGAGGTGTGTCACGGACAGCGCTATAATCGCGAGACCTTAGAGGTGCGCTACAAGGGGAAAAACATTTACGAGGTACTGGAAATGACCGCCGAGGAGGCTGTCGAATTCTTCGCCAGCGTGCCGAAGATCGCGCGGAAGCTGCAAACACTTGTGGACGTGGGCCTGGGATATATCAAGCTGGGACAGCCGGCAACGACCTTGTCCGGTGGTGAGGCACAGCGTGTCAAGCTCGCGACCGAGCTTTCCAAGCGTGCGACGGGGCGGACGGTATATATTTTGGACGAGCCGACCACCGGTCTGCACACGGCAGACGTGGCACAACTCATCGAGGTGCTTCAAAAATTAGTAGACGGTGGCAACACGGTGATCGTGATCGAGCATAATCTGGATGTTATCAAGAACGCCGACCACATTATTGACCTGGGACCGGAGGGCGGCAATCGCGGCGGCACGTTGGTCGCGTGCGGTACGCCCGCCGAGATCGCAGCGGTGCCGGAGTCATATACCGGACGATTTTTAAAAAATGTATTGAAATAACGACGAAAGGGGGATCGTTCATGGAGATGCTGTATCGAATATCGTATTACGCGGGTGTGCAGACGTTGCGTCTGCTTCACCGTCTGGGGCGATTCCTCACCTTGTTGTTTTCGCCGCTCCGCTTCGCCGTACGGCGGTTGACTGAGGTGCTTAGGCGGCACCGAGGCCGCACGTTGCGGGCAAAGCTGAGCACATTCGCGGGGTATTTCGGAGAAGCTGCACGGCGTGTTCGGGCGGCGTGGAAGCAACGGCCGATACTGGGCGTCTTGCAGGTGCTACTGTTGCCGATCGTCGCGGCGCGGCGTTACCGTCATATCGTCAACGGGATGGCGACGGTGGCTGCCATCGCGGCAACCGCGTGGCTGCTGCAGGCGACGCTCGTTTACTGGAACAGTATCACCTTTGCATTGGCGTTAACCGACAGCGAAGGGGATACGTGGGGCTACGTGTCCGACGAGTCGGAGTTACAGGCCGGCATCGCCATGGCCGCGGAACGTCTCCAAACGACCGACGTGTCACTGGAGGCGGCTGTTAAGCCCGACGTGTCGTTACATATGATCCCGCAGGCAAGCCTTTTGGATCGAATGGAGATCTGTGATTACTTGTTATTTCGCACGGACGCTGTGCTGCTTTATGCGACCGGCGTGTATATTGACGGCGTATTTTACGGCGCAGTGGAGGATCGCGATGCTGTCGAACAGCTGTTGGAGGAGATCTTAGAGGAAAACCGCGACGGGCAGGAGGGCGTGACGGCCTCGTTTTTTGAAACGGTGGAGCTGATCGACGGTCAGTACCCGCAACTGCGTATTTTGACGCCGAAGGAAATGAAGGAGTTTCTGGTGTCCGACTCACATCTGCAGGTGCTGATGTCCGGCACGGTGCAATACGAGATCGAGGTGCCGTATGAGGTACAGCGCGTGGCGGACGCCTCGTCCTACGAGGGAACCGAGCGGGTGCGTACCAACGGCGAAAACGGCCGAAGTTTGGTCACAGCGACCGTCACGTATCTGGATGGTAAGCAGCTGTCCAGTGTCATCACCGCGTCCACGGTCATTAAGGAGCCGGTCACGCAGGTCGTGTCGTACGGTACCAAGACGATCGACAAAAACTATAAGGGCGGTGCAAACGCGACCGGCCGTTTCGTGTGGCCGGTGCCCGAAACACGGTTTGTGTCGCAGTATTACAAGAGCGGTTCGCACAACGCCATTGATATCTGGAGTCACGACATGACCGGTCAGGAGATCGTGGCGGTCGACGGCGGAACGGTCATCGTTGCTGAGGATCCCAAGGGGACCTCGTACTGGTCGTACGGTAAATATGTTATTATTGACCACGGCGGCGGTTATCAGACGCTGTACGCGCACTGTGACGAGCTGTTCGTGAAGGAAGGCGACAAGGTGCTCCAAGGACAGCGCATCGCGTCGGTCGGCAACACCGGCCGCAGTACCGCGCCGCACCTGCATTTTGAGGTGCGCGTGAACGGCCGTCCGGTCAATCCAATGAAATTTTATTGATAGAAAAGGCAAAGGCAAAAAAGGGGAAACGGAACAATGGCAAAACAGGAAACGTTACGCAACATTGCGATCATCGCGCACGTCGATCACGGAAAGACCACGCTGGTGGATCAGCTGTTACGCCAAAGCGGTGTGTTTCGTGAGAACGAACAAGTGTCCGAGCGTGTGATGGACTCTAACGATCTCGAGCGCGAGCGCGGGATCACCATTCTGTCTAAGAACACCGCGGTCATGTATAACGGCACCAAGATCAACATCGTGGACACGCCCGGTCACGCAGATTTCGGCGGCGAGGTGGAGCGTATTCTGATGATGGTAGACGGCGTGCTGTTGCTCGTCGATGCGTTTGAGGGCTGTATGCCGCAGACACGATTCGTACTGAAAAAAGCACTGGGGCTCGGCAAGCGGCCGGTCGTCGTCATCAACAAGATCGACCGTGACGGAGCCAGACCGGCGGAGGTTATCGACGAGCTGTTGGATCTGTTCATCGAGCTCGGCGCGGATGAGGATCAGTTGGAGTTCCCCGTGGTATACGCCTCGGGGCGTGACGGGTATTCCTCGTTGGATCCCAACGTGCGCGAGGGTGATATGAAGCCGCTGTTTGAGGCGATCCTACAGCATGTGCCCGCACCCGAGGGGGATGTCGACGGGCCGCTGCAGATCTTGTTTTCCAATATTGACTACGACGATTATGTCGGTCGCATTGGTGTTGGACGCGTGGAGCGCGGCCGTGTGAAGAACGGACAGGCGGTCACCCTGTGTAAGACCGACGGGACGACCGCACACGCGCGGATCGGTAAGCTGTACCAGTTTGAGGGTCTACGCCGTGTTGAGCACGACACGGCGGCGGTGGGCGATCTGATCGCGGTGACCGGTATCACGGATCTGAATATCGGGGAGACTGCGTGCGATCCCGACTGTGTGGAGGCACGGCCGTTCGTGCATATCGACGAGCCGACCATCTCCATGCTGTTTATGGTGAATAACAGTCCGTTTGCCGGCCGAGAGGGAAAGTTTGTGACCTCGCGCAATCTGCGGGAGCGGTTGTTCAAAGAGGTCGAGACCAATGTGAGTATGCGGGTGCGCGAAACGGAGTCTACCGATGCGTTTGAGGTGTCCGGTCGCGGCGAACTACATCTGTCGATCCTTATTGAAACGATGCGGCGGCAGGGATATGAATTTGCCGTCAGCCGTCCGCAGGTCATCTATAAGCACGATGAAAACGGTGGGCTGCTCGAACCGATGGAATTACTCATGATTGAGGTGCCGGAGTACTACGTTGGTACGGTCATGGAAAAGCTGGGCTCGCGTAAAGCGGAGCTTCTGAATATGGGTACACGCGACACGGGGGCAAGTCATTTGGAATTCCGTATTCCGTCGCGCGGGCTGATGGGCTACCGTCAGCAGTTTTTGACCGATACCAACGGTAATGGTATCATGAACAGTGTGTTTGACGGCTACGAGCCGTATAAGGGGGATATTCCGCAGCGGGTACAGGGATCACTGGTCGTGTTTGAGACCGGTGAGACCAGCAGCTATGGCTTATTCAACGCACAGGATCGAGGTGCGCTGTTCGTCGGGCCGTCGGTTCCGGTGTACGAGGGCATGATCATCGGTCAGTCACCCAAGAGCGAGGATATCACCGTCAACGTTTGTAAGAAAAAGCACGTAACCAATATGCGTGCCGCAGGCTCGGATGAGGCGCTTCGTCTGACACCGCCGACCGTGCTGTCACTTGAGCAGTCGCTGGAGTTTATCAACGATGACGAATTGGTGGAGGTCACACCGGAAAACATTCGTCTGCGTAAGCGTATCCTGTCCAAAGAACAACGCATGAAGGAGTACGCTAAAAAGAAATCATGACCCGCTATGTGCTTCGACCGTGTTGGGTGGCGGGGCTGACGTGGTTCGTTACCGTGCTTGCGTGTCCGTGGCTGTCAACGGGTTGGCGGGCGGCGTTGATGGCACTGGGCGCGGTTGTGCTGGCAGTGTCATGCTTGATCCCGGCTTTGCGGCGCATCCACGTGATCCCGCTGATCGCGGCGGTGTGCCTGTTTGCCACGGCTGCGTATCAGATCGCGTACTGTCGGCGGGTGCTGCCGACCGAGGCGTGTGTGGGACAGCCGGTATCGCTTGAGGTACAAGTGATGCAGACCGGTGAGTATGCATTGCTTGAGGTACAAGACGGCGATTTGCCGCAGGGAACGAGGCTTGTGTTTTATCCGTCCGATGCGGAAACGGAACTTGATAAATACGATCGGTTTACCGCTGTTTTTGTGTTAGAGCCGTACGACGACGGTTCGATATTGTCACGGCTGATGCGCCGCGCGTACGGTGTGTGGCTACGGGTGGAGTCCGTGGAGTCCGAGGAGCTTGAGGTAACGCTCACACAGGGAGCGACTCCGTGGACGGAGCTGTTCGTGCGGATACGGGAGCGTCTGGCCGCGGATATTGAGAAACGGCTGGAGGGTGATATCGGCGCCGCGACGGCGGGTATTTGCTACGGAACGGACCAACACTTGTCCGACGAAGCGGTATCGAATTTCCGCACATGTGGCGTATCGCACTTGTTTGCGGTATCCGGTTTACATATGACGGTGCTGTTGCAGGGGCTGTTGTACGTGCTGCGCCGTCTGCGGGTAAAGCGTATAGGGCGCTCAATCATCGGAGCGGTCCTGCTGTTGGGGTTTATGGCGGTGGTTGGGTTTTCCGCTTCCGTTGTGCGCGCCGGTGCGGTCAGCCTCATCGTATTGGTCGGTGACTGTCTGCGGCGGCGCGCGGACGCGCGCAATTCGCTGGGCATTGCTCTGTTGATCCTGTTGGTTCCCGATCCGTTTGCCGTATACGACGTGGGATTGCTGTTATCCTTTGCCGCCACCTACGGGCTTGTGTGCTGGACAGCGCCGATCGGGCAGTTTCTGCTTCGCGGTGCTGAGCCGAAGCGTTTTGCCAAACTGATAAAGGCGGTCGTCGGTGCGTTCGCGGTCAGTCTGGCGGCAACGCTCGCGACCCTACCGGTACTGGTGTTTTGCTTCGGCAGGGTGTCCATGGTATCCGTTCCGGCAAACCTGCTCACCACCTTGCCGGCGGAAGCGGTGCTGATTGCCGGCTGTGTGTCGTCGCTGTTTTCGGCTGTCGGCCTGTCCGCGTTGGCACAGCCGTTCCTTATGCTGGCAGGGCTGATGAGTCGGTACCTGTTGTGGATCTGTGAAAAAATTTCCGCTTTTTCGTTTGCAACGGTTGCAACCTCTGCGACCTTTTTGGTATTATGGTTGATAGGAGTGTACGTCCTGATCCCGATGGGTCGCCGCGTTTTGGACAGGCAGGGCTCGGCAACACTGTGCGGCGTTTGCGTCTGTATCCTGTGCGTCGGGCTGTTGCTGTATCGCGGCACGACATACAACACACTGCGTGTCGGGTGTGTGTCGGACGAGGACGAGCCGGCGGTAGTGTTATCCTACCGTGGCAGCACGGTGGTCGTGACAGCGCCGAACAGTGCGTCTTCGCTTTACGGGATCGGGGATATGCTGTCTGTCTTTGGGCGATCGCGCATCGATGCGCTGTTTATCATCGGCGGCGAAGAACCGGCGATCTCGTATATTCCGTTGGTGCTGAACGAGTATCTGACCGATGCCACGCAGGTGTTTTACCGTGACCTGCCATGGGTGTCACCACTCGACGGGGTGTCGCTTGACGGGCGGCAGGTGAAGCTCGGCGGGTCGTTTGAGGCACAGTGGCAACAGGATCATCTGCGTATCGGTTGGGGTGAATGCACCTTGTTGTTCACGACAGGCTCGGCAGTTCCTGCAATCGGTGCGGCGGATGCGGTGTTTAGTACGGGAGATACGCGTATGTGGCTGAGCACCGAGGTCGGAATACAGCCGCTTGCGGCGGAAAGAAATATCGTGATCTTAAAAAACAAGCAATGGTACGTAGATGGGTGAAAAAGGAGTTGACGGCATGTCGTTCTCGGAACAGGATCTTAAAACACACTTAAAAACGGAAGACATCAAGCAGGTCTATCTGCTGTACGGTGAGGAAAGCTATCTGACCATGCATTACATGGAGCAGTTAGTGCGTAAATCCGGTGTGCGGCAGAACGACGAGCTGAGTGTGTTCAATTTTCAACGGTTTGACGGGCAGGAATGCTCGTTTGATGCGATCGAGGCGGCGGCTGAGGCGTTGCCCCTGATGGCGGATAAGAAATGCGTGACGGTCAGCAACTGCGACGTGACCGCGGCTGCCGTATTTGACAGAGCGATGGCGCTCGTTTCGGATCCGCCGGAGGATACGGTGCTGATCTTTTGGATGACTACCCTGCTCGGTGACGGGAAGCTTGGTGCCAAGTGGAAGCAGTTTGCAGATGCGATCGAGCAAAAAGGCGGGATGTGTGTGGCGTTTCCGCGCAAGACGAGCGACGAGATTGCACGGATCTTATGCGCGGGTGCCGGCAGACGCGGCACGTTAATGAGACCGGAGATCGCCAAGCGGTTGGTAGAGCAGAGCGGTAACGATCTAAATCTGCTGCTCAATGAGCTGGACAAGCTGTGCGCGCTTGCCGGTAACGGGGAGATCACACCCGAAATTTTAGAGCAGGTAGCGACTAAGAACCTCAATGCGCAAGCGTATGAGCTGTCCAACGCTATTCTGCAAAACCACTATGAAAAGGCGTATATTATTTTGCATCGGCTGTTTGCCTGTAAAGCGGAGCCGATCGTGATACTCGCGGCGTTGTCCGGTGCGTATACCGATATGTACCGCGCCAAGGTTGCGGCGATCGGCGGCAGGCAGGCGGAAACGCTGGTAGAGGAATTCGATTACAAGGGAAAGACCTTTCGCTTAAAATACGCGGCGCGCGATTGCAGTAAAATGTCACTGGAAGCGCTCAGAGAAAGCTTGGATATCTTAGCACAGGCGGATCGTCGCCTGAAATCCTCTTCGGCGGACAAGCGTACCGTGTTAGAGGAAGTCGCCGCGAAGCTGATCGTCACTGCCAAGTTGGGGAAGGTCGAATGACGGTCGCGATCAGAGAAGCAGTCGTTGTAGAGGGAAAATACGATGCCATCCGTTTGCGCAGTGTGGTGGATGCCACCATCG
>CAZBAO010000056.1:0-9901 GCA_964490085.1 uncultured Eubacteriales bacterium
CCGCGTCACTGATATTGGATTTGCCGCTTCCGTTGGGGCCGACGACCGCCGTGATGCCGGTGCCGAACGACAGCACCGTCTTATCCGGAAACGATTTAAACCCCTGTATTTCTAAGGCTTTTAGGATCATATTCTGACTTCCCTCCACTGGATATCGCCGTATGCGATATCGTTATCAGCAACGACCTTTACCGTATATCCATTCTTCATAAACGCGGTAAGATTCCCCCGCCGATGTCCCACCATACGGGACACACACGCGGGGTTTACCGCTAAGATCACGTTCGTTTTTTTCCATTTTTCGAGAATTTTTTGTGCTTTTTCGAAAAAAATGCGGCTTTCACATAGCTCACGGAACGCCGGATGCCACGGCCCTGCGATGCAATGCCGCATCATGCCCTCCTCCGCGTGCAGTCCCAATCGAATGACCGGAATCCCCTGCTCCTCTTCAAAAAAGGTGAGCAGTCGCACGCAAAGCTCCACCGCCCCGTCAAGCGTTTGCGGCTGATATCTGCCTGCGCGGTATTCGTCAGCCAAGGGTGAGCCCTCGATCACCAAGGTAGGATAGACCCGCACCTCGTTGGGTCGCAACGCCGCGAGCGCCTGTGCGGTGCGCAAAGCGCCCTCGTCGGTATCGCCGGGCAGACCGGTCATCATCTGCAGACCAAGCGACAAGCCGGCCGTGCGGATAAGCTGTGCCGCTTCTTCCACCTGCTTTGCGGTGTGCCCCCGCTGACAGCGGCGGAGCACCGCGTCGTCCATGCTTTGTGCGCCGAGCTCCACGGTGGTAACACCGTATGCCTTCAGAATATCCAGCACTTCGCCGTCGATCGCATCGGGTCGGGTAGACACGCGGATGCCGGAAAACGCGCGGCTTTGCGCGTACGGTGCCGCCGCTTTGAGCAACCGCACCATATCCTCACGCGGGATGGCGGTAAAGCTGCCACCGAAAAACGCGATCTGCGCTTGTACGCCGTCGGGCAGTGTTCGTTTTGCCGTTTCGCAGGCGTGTTGCACGTCCCGCTCCGACGGGAAGCGGCTCTGCCCCGCGATATGCCGCTGATTGCAAAAGCTGCACTGACAGGGACAACCCGCGTGCGGCACAAAGATGGCAACGTTCGCGTGACGATTTTGCTTAATCATCATACCCCATCAGCTTGAGCGCTTCGCGCGCCGCCTGCTGTTCGGCTTCCTTTTTACTGCGGCCGTGACCTGTGCCGATCACGTTGGAGTTGAGATGCACCTCGACGGTAAACCGCTTGTTGTGATCCGGCCCCGACTCACCCTTTAATTCGTATTCGAGACGTTCCTCGGGGTTTTGCTGAACGATCTCCTGCAGTGCCGTTTTATAATCGCGAAACTGCGGGCGGCGCTGTTGCGAGGCAAGCTCCTCTTTTAAGAATGGAAGGATAAACGCTTCCGCCGCGGATAGACCGCCGTCCAGATACAACGCCGCGATGACCGCTTCAAAGGCATCCGCCAAAATGGACGGACGCTCGGCACCGCCGCCGCGCTGTTCGCCCTTGCCGAGCAACAGATGCTCGCCGAGCCCCAGCTTGCGGGCGTAGGCGCTGAGCGCTTTTTCACACACGAGCGAGGCGCGCAGACGGGTAAGCTCACCTTCTTCGCCGCCCTCGTGTGAAAACAGATACCCGGCGGTGATGAAGCCGAGCACTGAGTCGCCCAAAAACTCCAACCGCTCGTTGCTTTTCAATCCGCGATTGCCCTCGTTGGCATACGACGAGTGCGTCAGCGCCGTTTCCAGCAGCTGTGCATCCTGAAACGTATATCCCAGTTTATCCATCATGCACTTGGTGGTTTCTTTCATGACTTTTCACTCCATGTGGTCTTCAATATAGCCCACGATATCCTCGACGGTTTCCCACGCGTCGATCTCCTCGGCGGAAATATCCACGCCGTACAGATCGCCGAACCAAACCGCGATCTCAGTGCGATCCTCGTCATACAGGTTGAGATCGTCCAGCGCTGTCGCCAGCGTGATCTCCTCGCCGTCACAACCGAAGCGATCAATCAGCAGCTGTCGCAGCTTTTGCAGGATCATCCGCCTTGCCCTCCCCTTTCACGGAATCGGTGATCTTCTCGATCACGCCCGCCTCAGCGAATTCCGCTGCGACGCGGATCGCGTTTTTGATCGCACGTGCTTTGGCATTGCCATGCGCCTTGATGACCGGTTTCGCCACGCCGAGCAGCGGCGCACCGCCGTGCTCCTCGGTGGATAATTTGCTTTTCAGCCCGTTCAGATGCGGCTTGATGAAAAGCGCCGCGATCTTGGTCAGCAGGTTCGTGTAGAAGATCTGCTTGACATAACCGAGCAGCATGCCGACCGTACCCTCTAAGGTCTTGAGCAGTACATTGCCGGAAAAACCGTCCGCCACGATCACATCGGCGGCACCTGCGGGTACGTCGCGCGCCTCGACGTTGCCGACGAAGGACATGTCACTGCTTTTGAGCAAAGCATAGGTTTCGTGCTGCAGATCACTGCCCTTGTGTTCCTCGGTACCGACATTGAGCAGACCTACGGTTGCAGGGTCACCCTTTTTTATCACAAGACTCATATACAGGCTGCCCATGCGGGCAAACTGGAACAGCATTTCGGGGCGGCAATCCAGATTGGCGCCGGAATCCAGCAACATAAACGGCCCTTTGTCCGACGGAATGATCGCCGCCAGTGCGGGACGGGATACGCCTTTGATACGCTTGACAAGAAAGGTCGCCCCCATCAGCAGCGCACCGGTGCTGCCTGCAGATACGAACGCGTCCCCGCCGCCCTCGGCGAGCAGGCGCAGACCGACCGCCATCGAGCAATCCTTGTGCTCGCGCAGAACGGTCTTGGGGATATCGTTCATGGAAATGACGTCGGTGGTGTGCACGATCTCCATGCCGCTAAGCGACAGCTTCTGCTCCTCGGCAATGCGACGAATCTCCTCCTCGTTGCCGACAAGCACGATATCAAACCCGTATTCGGCACGTGCTTCTACTGCGCCTTTGATAACCTCAAGCGGCGCGTTATCGCCGCCGTATGCGTCAACTATCACTCTCATGATACATATCCCTCCAGTTTCTCTAACGCGCGTTTGGCGAGTGCCGCATAGCGCTCGCGTTTATCGCGGATGGGAACTTCAAGCGGCGGTAGCACGCCGAAATTGGCGCCCATCGGCTGAAAGTCCTTGACCGACACATCACTGACGTGATGCGAGAGCGCACCCGCCATCGTCTCCCGCGGGAGCACAAGCGGCGCTTCACCGCGCAAAGTGCGTACCGCATTTAACCCTGCCAAAATGCCGGAGCACGCGGATTCCATATACCCCTCTACGCCGGTCATCTGGCCGGCGAAGAACAACCGCGGCTCGTCCTTTAACTGAAACGCCGCGTTAAGCAGACGGGGAGAATCCAAAAAGGTGTTGCGGTGCATTACGCCATACCGCACAAACTCCGCGTTCTTGAGGGCGGGAATGAGCGAAAACACCCGCTTTTGTTCTGCAAATTTCAAATTGGTCTGGAAACCGACCAGATTGTACAGCGTTCCCTCGGCATTCTCCGCACGCAGCTGCAATACCGCCCACGGGCGGTGACCGGTGCGGGGATCGCGAAGCCCCACCGGCTTCATCGGGCCAAAACGGATCGCATCGGTACCGCGCGAAGCCAGTACCTCGATCGGCATACATCCCTCGTACACCTTCGGTTTATCGAATTCGTGCAGCAAGGCCCGCTCGGCGGAGACCAGTACCGCATGAAACGTCTCATATTCTTCCCTGTTCATCGGACAGTTGATATAATCGCCGTTGCCGCTCGCCTCACGGTCATACCGCGAGGCGCGAAACGCCGAGGTCATATCCACGCTGTCCGCCGTAACGATGGGTGCCGCCGCGTCGTAAAAGTTCAGTCCCTCACCGAAGCGCTCGGCGATAGACGCCGCCAGCGTATCTGCTGTAAGCGGCCCTGTCGCAACGACGACCACGCCCTCGGCGGGCAGCTCGGTGACTTCGCGGTGCTCGATAGTAATGTTCGGGTGAGCAGTGATGCGGGCGGTAACGCCGGCGGAAAATCTGTCACGATCCACCGCGAGCGCTCCCCCGGCAGGGACGGCACACTCGCGTGCAACGGCGACGCAGACCGAGCCCATGCGCGCCATCTCTTCCTTGAGAAGTCCCGCCGCGCTTTCCAGACGGGCGGCTTTAAGCGAATTGGAGCACACAAGCTCCGCAAAGGCGGGGCTGTGATGCGCGGGAGTATATCGCTCCGGTTTCATTTCGATCAGCGTGACCGATACGCCGGTGTTGGCCGCCGCCCACGCGGCCTCACAACCGGCAAGGCCTCCGCCGATCACCGTTATCTGCTCAGTCATCGGTCTTTTTCCCTCGACCGACCTTTTCATACCCGCAACCATCGGTGATGCATACCACACCGCCTCCGCGTCCCTTGCGACGGAACAGTGTCTTGCCACAGTTCGGACAAGTTTGTGCGGTCGGTTCATTCCAAGTGACGAAATCACAGGTCGGATACTGCTCGCAGCCAAAGAATTTGCGGCCGCGTTTGGATTTTTTGGCGACAATGGCACCGCCGCATTTCGGGCAAACACCTGCCGTTTTATCCAGCAGCGGTTTGGTGTTTTTACACTCGGGATAGCCGGGGCACGCGAGAAATTTGCCGAACCGTCCGGTTTTGATGACCATACGTCGGCCGCACTTGTCGCACACCTCGTTGCTTTCCTCCTCCGGCACCTTGATGCGTTCACCTGACAGCGATTCCTCCGCCTTTTTCAGCGTTTCGGAAAAGCCCTTATAGAACTCGTCCAGCGTGTGCACCCAATCGGCGTCACCGGATTCCACCGTATCCAGCTGATACTCCATATGCGCGGTGAATTCCGTATCCACGATCTCCGGAAACTGATCCTTCATCAGGTGCGTGGTCACCTCGCCAAGCGCCGTCGGCTTTAAGGATCTTCCGTCCCGTTCGATATATTCTCTCGTTAAAATGGTGCTGATGGTCGGCGCATAGGTGGAGGGACGGCCGATACCGTTTTCCTCGAGCGCCTTGATAAGCGTCGCCTCGTTATAGCGTGCGGGCGGCTGCGTAAAATGCTGACTGCTCATCAGATCGCGCAGCACCAGCACGTCGCCCTCGGCAAGCGGCGGCAGGGCACTGTTTTCCTCGTCTTCCTCGTCCTTTCCCTCGACATATAGAACGGTGTACCCGTCAAACCGCACGGTATAACCGGACGCCTTGAAACGATACTCACCCGCGGCAATCTCGACCTGACAGGTGTCCTGAATGCCGCTTGCCATCAGACTGGCAATAAAGCGCGACCAGATCAGACTGTACAGCTTATACTGATCGCCGCTCAAAAATGGTTTGACCTGCTCGGGAGTCAGCGACGGAGAGGACGGACGGATCGCTTCGTGCGCGTCCTGTGCACTCTTGCGCGTCTTATAATACCGCGGCTTTTCGGGCAAATACTGTGCGCCGTACCGCGACGCGATGTATGCGTTACCCTCCTTGCGGGCATCCTCCGAAATGCGCAACGAATCGGTACGCATATACGTGATAAGACCCGTCGATCCCTTTTCACCGAGCTCGATACCCTCATACAGCTCCTGCGCCGCTTTCATAGTGCGCTTGGACGAGAAGCCGAGCTTACGGCTGGCTTCCTGCTGCATGGTGGAGGTAGTAAACGGCGGCGCGGGCGACACCTTACGCTCGCCGCGCTTGACCGATGAAACGGTAAAGGTCTCGGGACGGATCGCAGCGAGTGCCGCCTCAGCCTGTTCCCCGTTTTTCAGTGCGATCTTGCTCTTGCCGAGCTTATATAAATGCGCCGTGAAGGGCTTGCCCTTCTCTGTCGCGGACAGCTGTGCGTCAATATTCCAATATTCCTCGCTGACAAACGCGCGGATCTCCTCCTCACGGTCGACGATGATGCGTACCGCCGCGGATTGTACGCGACCCGCCGATAAGCCTTTGCGGATCTTTTTCCATAAAAACGGGCTGATGCGATACCCGACCAGACGATCCAGTGCACGGCGCGCCTGCTGTGCGTTGACAAGGTCCATATTCACCGCACGCGGCGCCGCCATTCCCTGTGCCACACCGGTCTTGGTGATCTCGGTAAAGGTCACGCGGTTCTTCTCCTTCAGATCCACGTTGAGCATCTGTGCCAGATGCCACGAGATCGCCTCACCCTCGCGGTCCGGGTCGGTCGCAAGAATGACGCCGTCGCTCGCAGCGGCTTTGGCTTTCAGCTCGCGGATAAGGGCCGATTTGCCGGCGATATCCACGTACCGTAGCTTGAAGTTGTTGTCCACGTCCACGCCGAGCAGGCTTTTTGGCAGGTCGCGAATATGACCCATTGACGCCATTACCTCATAGCCTGCCCCTAAATATTTCTGAATCGTTTTGGCTTTTGCGGGTGACTCCACAATAACCAATGTTGACATTTTATTCACCTTGCCTTTATATTTTAACGCAGCAGACGCATCATTTCCCCAAAACAAATCAGGTTTGTGTGCGTCGGCTGTGGTTCACCGAGAATACCGTTTCCCGGGGTAGCTGCGTGCGCAGCCGTGCAATTCAAGTTCTGTAAGCGCCGCAAACAGCGTACCTGCCGGCATACCGATCACGCAGCACAGCTCTTCGGCGGTAATAGGAGTATCGGTCAATACGCCGTACACCTTCTTTGCCATATCGCTTACGGTTTCCGGACAGGACATCGCTGTACTCACTCGCGAGCCGTCCGCTACGCGCTTCACAGGGCGGGATGTCTGCGCGCCGCGCGCGACGTATTCAAAATAGGCGTGCTGTGCGCGGTCAGCCTCCTCCTCTTGCAACGCTCCGCTGCATCGGAACTGATAGTCGCGCAAGATCTCGCTCGGCCTTGTTATCAGCGTAGCGCCCTCTTTGATAAGCTCATTGGAGCCAACGCTCTCTGCCGAGGTAATGTTACCGGGGACGACGAACACGTCCCGCCCTTGCTCCCGCGCGTGACGCGCCGTGATCAGCGCACCGCTGCGCTCCGGTGCTTCCACGATACAAATGCCCCACGAAAGACCGCTGATAAGCCGATTGCGCACCCGAAAATGGTTGGCAAACGCAGGTGTGCCCGGCAGATATTCGGTAATGATCGCGCCGCCTTCTTCTACGATACGCTGACGAAGCTGTCGGTTCGGGAGCGGATATTCCACGTCCAACCCGCAGGCTTGTACCGCAACAGTACGCCCGCCGCCGTACAGCGCACCCTCGTGCGACGCGCGGTCGATGCCTTTAGCACCGCCGCTGATCACGACACTGCCCGCAGCCGCAAGCCCTGCCGCGACACCGCCGGCGGCCTTTATCCCGTACGCGGTACATTCACGAGTGCCGACCATGCCGATGATCGGCACCGAAGCGGTATCAAGATCCGGCAGAATACCCTTGCCGTAAAGCACGAGCGGCGGTGAGTAAAGAGTACCCAATATTTGGGGATACCCTGCATCCTCAGGCGTTAAGACCCAGCCGAGCTTCTCGCAGCGCTCCGCCATACGGCGCATCGGGTCGATCGTTTTGCGGCACAAGCATTCCAGCGGTTTGCCGGTGACACCGGCGCGTTCTAATTCCAGACGGCTTGCCGCATATACCTCTTCCGGTGAAGAAAACGCTTCCCGCAGCTTCGGCACTGCCGAGCTGCCCTGCCCCACCGCCTGTTGGATCCATATCCAGTAGGGTGTACTTTCTCTCATATATCACCGCACCATTTCCCAAAAGACGATACCCGCCGCCATCGACGCATTAAGCGATTCTGCACGCCCCGCCATCGGGATGGTGACCCGTTCGGAGCACGCGGCGACGGTTTCTGGTAATAAGCCGTTGCCTTCGTTGCCGATCACGCATACGGAGCCGCCGGGAAACGGCGTGCGTTGTACGGCAGCAGCATTACGGTCTACCACACAAGCAAAGGAACAAAAGCCCTCTGCGTGCAGCTGCGGTAAATACTCTGCGAGCGAACCGACGGCAAGAAGCGGCAGACGGAATACCCCGCCCATACTGCTGCGCAACACCTTGGGACTGTACGGATCACAGCAACCGTCAGACAGCAAGATCCCGCCAAGGCCGAAGGCTTCGGCGGTGCGGATCATCGTGCCGAGGTTACCGGGATCCCGGATCCGTTCAAGCGCTGCATAGCGGTCGTTTACATCGGGCGTGTGCTCTGAGAGCGGTATCCGACAGATGCAAAACACGCCCTGCGGTGTGTCGGTATCGCCGAGATAGTCCGACAACGCGTCAGGTATCTCATACGCCGCGGCGGCCGCAGTCTCCACCTCGCGCACAATATCAGCGTATTGCCGACGGGCGCGATCGGTGATCAAAGCGGTTTCGATCACAATGTGGGAGCGCACGGCATCGCCGCAAAGGCGCGCCCCTTCGGTGACGAAAAGGCCGCGTTCGCGGCGGTATTTCGCGTCGCCGCAAAGACGGCGATAGTCCTTGATCACGCGATTCTCGCGGCTGGTGATCTCCATCGTTCCCACCTCTTTTCACGACCTCATTACAAGGAAACAGCGCCCGCAGGCAGTGCCGGCGGGCGCAATTACAGCTTAATTTAAGGCAGCTTTTGCTTTTTCTGCCAGACCCGCAAATGCGGCGGCATCCGATACGGCAAGCTCAGCGAGCATCTTACGATTCAGGGTGATGTTTGCCTTCTTCAAACCGTTCATGAACGTGGAATAGTTCATGCCGTTGATCTTCGCGGCTGCGGAAATACGAGTGATCCACAGACGACGGAAATCTCTTTTGCGCTGCTTACGACCGATATACGCATACTGGCCGGATTTCATGACCGCTTCCTTCGCGGTGCGGAACAACTTGGACTTAGCCCCAAAATAACCTTTGGCTAGCTTTAATACTTTCTTTCTTCTTTTGCGCGTCATCATTGCGCCTTTAACACGAGCCATGTTTCATATCCTCCGTTTCTGAACTCTCGATTATTTGTAGGGAATCAGGCGTTTAACCTGCGCCACATTAGTCACATCGGCGATCGCAGTTTTGCGAAGATTTCTCTTGCGCTTGGTCGTCTTCTTGTTCAGAATGTGGGATTTGTAGGCGTGTGCACGAAGCACCTTGCCGGTCTTGGTCAGCTTGAAGCGCTTCTTAGCGCCGCTGTGAGTCTTGATCTTGGGCATAACAGTATCCTCCTTAATTGAATGCTTTGTTTTTATTTCGCAGTTTTCGGGGCTAAGAACATCAGCATGTTGCGACCTTCCATTTTTGCCGGTTTCTCCACAGAACCGAGTTCGGAACAGGTCTCCGCAAACCGCTTCATGGTATCCAGACCGATCTCCGGATGGCCCATCTCGCGTCCGCGGAAACGAATGGAAACCTTCACCTTGTTGCCCTCTTGCAGGAAGCGCAGAGCGTGCTTTGCCTTGGTGTTGAAATCCGCCACGTCGATGTTGAGCGACAGCCGGATCTCCTTGGTTTCGACCAGTCGTTGATTTTTCCGTGCTTCTTTTTCCTTCTTCGCTTGTTCAAAGCGATACTTGCCGTAGTCCATAATGCGGCATACGGGCGGCGTGGCCGTCGGGGCGATCTTGACCAAGTCAAAACCACGCTCGTCTGCCAAAGTCTGCGCTTCCTGCGCGGACATGACGCCCAGCTGGGCACCGTCCTCACCGATCACGCGGACTTCGCTGTCACGGATCTGTTCATTGATCTGCAATTCCTTCGTTGCTATGGGGAAACACCTCCACCGTTTTTCTGCGTGAAAAAACGCGGACAGAATCCTGCCCGCGTGAAATGACACCGTCCCCGTTTTTTCGGAGAGAGATCCTATCAACCTGTCGAGAACGATATCTGCAGGTGAGAGCGGGCAAACGCTCTGCTTCGTTTTCTTACCCGATGAGTATACCAA
>CAZBAO010000057.1:0-9700 GCA_964490085.1 uncultured Eubacteriales bacterium
CGGTCAATACGGCTGAGACCAACGAATCGGAACTGACCGAAATGATGGTCGGTAAAAAGATATCACTGAACATTGATCGCAGTGAACCGCAGAATGTGGCTCCTCGCTTGGAGGTTCACCACATCAACTGCTCTAACCGTGAAGGCGTCAAGATGCTGGACGACGTTTCCTTTGTCGCCAACGCCGGTGAGATCCTGGGAATTGCCGGCATTGCAGGGTCTGGTCAGCGTGAGCTGCTGGAGGCCATCGCCGGTCTTCAGAAGCTCGACAGCGGTGCTGTGCTGTACAGCAATCCGCAAACGGGTAAGATGGACAACCTTTGCGCCAAAACGCCGTTACAGATCCGCGAACTCGGCGTGCGGTTATCCTTCGTTCCTGAGGATCGACTCGGCATGGGTCTTGTCGGCAACATGGATATCATCGACAATATGATGCTGCGCAGCTACACCAAGGGTAAGGGGATGTTCCTGGAACGCAAAGCTCCCAAGGATCTGGCAGAACATATTATTGATGAGTTAGAGGTAGTAACGCCCAGTGCCACCACACCGGTCCGTCGTTTGTCGGGTGGTAACGTGCAAAAGGTGCTCGTCGGACGTGAGATAGCGGCTGCTCCCACCGTGCTGATGGCGGCCTATCCCGTTCGCGGTCTGGATATCAACTCCTCCTATACGATCTACAATCTGCTCAATGAGCAAAAGGAACGCGGTGTTGCCGTCATCTTTGTCGGTGAAGATCTGGACGTATTGCTTGAACTGTGCGACCGTATCTTGGTTATCGGTTCCGGTCGGGTGACAGGTGTGGTGGATGCCCGCAACGCCACTAAGGAAGAGATCGGTCTTCTTATGACGAAAACGGAAGGGGGAGAATAACCATGGCGGATACGGTTGTGAAAAAGCATACCCACGAGCCGGCGGTCACCATCGCCAAGCGTGACGATATGGCGGGCTGGAAAGCGTGGCTGATTCGCCTCGCTGCTATTGTGATCGGCTTTTTGCTGATGGGTTGTGTGTCGGTCCTGCTGACCAAAGTATCGCTGGGCGAAGTGTTCGGAATGATGTTCCGAGGCGCTTTCGGTCGTTTGTTTGAAGGCGGCTCCGCCACAATGCTTTGGAAATTTCTGCAGGAAACCGCTATTTTACTGTGCCTGACTCTCGCCGTGACTCCGGCCTTCAAAATGAAGTTCTGGAACTGCGGCGCCGAGGGACAAGCCTTGATGGGCGGTTTAGGTGCGATGATCTGTATGTTGGAGCTTGACGGCGTTACTCCGTGGCTTCACACGCTCCTGACGGTCGTGGTGGGCGTTGTGTTCGGTATGATCTGGGGCTTGATCCCCGCGCTGTTTAAGGCGTGGTACGGCACCAATGAAACGCTCTTCACGTTGATGATGAATTATGTGGCTACCCAGTTGGTCGCCTACTATGTGCTGATCGCCAGCAAAGGCCTCACGGTTATCCGTCCGGTGGAAACCGGTGCACTGCCGGTGATCGGTGATCTAAAGTATTTGCTGAACATTATTGTGGTTGCCGTCATCATGGTGCTATCATACTTCTACCTAAAATACAGCAAACAGGGATATGAGATCTCTGTCGTGGGCGAAAGTCAGAATACGGCACGCTATATCGGCATCAATGTGAAAAAGGTCATCATTCGCACGATGTGTATTTCGGGTGCGATCGCCGGTCTGGCAGGCGTGCTGCTCGTTGCCGGCACCAACCATTCCATTAAAACGGATACGATCGGCGGTCTCGGTTTTACCGCGATCATGGTATCGTGGCTCGGCTTGTTTAATCCATACATTATGGCGGCGATGTCGGCTCTTGTGGTGTTTTTGAATATGGGCGCTGCAAAAGTGGCAGATACGTTCTTCCTCAACAGTTCGTATGCGGACATTGTCGCAGGTGTTGTTATTTTGTTCGTTGTGGGCTGTGAATTCTTTATTCGCTATTCCGTGAAATTCCGTCGCGCGAAAAAGGAGGTGCGTTCATGATCACCGCATTTATTCAAAGCTCGATCCCGCTTGGAGTTCCGCTGCTGTTCGGTTCGGTGGGTGAGATCGTCACGGAGAAATCCGGTCATTTAAATTTGGGCATTCCCGGCGTCATGTACGCCGGCGGTATCGGCGGTGTTATCGGCGCCTTCCTGTACGAACAGGCGTGCGGCAATCAGCTTGCCAATATGAATCCGTTTTTGGCTATCACGATCCCGCTGGTGGTTTCGATCGTATTTTCCATGCTGATGGGTCTGTTATACAGCTTTTTGACCGTCACGCTGCGCGCCAATCAAAACGTTACCGGTCTGGCGATCACCACCTTCGGTATCGGCCTCGGCAACTTCTTTGGCGGTTCCTTGGCGAAGCTGACCAACAGTGAACTGACCTCGGTCATTCTCACCAAGACCAGCAGCTTTTTCCGCACCTCATTGCCGTTTGCAAACGATCTCGGTTGGTTCGGGAAAATTTTTCTCTCCCACGATTTTTTGACGTATGTATCCATCGCGTTGGCGATCATCGTATCGTTGGTGCTTAATCGCACCCGTATCGGCTTGAATCTTCGGTCGATCGGTGAAAGTCCCGCCACTGCAGATGCCGCCGGTATCAACGTCACGCGGTATAAATATGTGGCGACCTGCCTCGGCAGTGCCGTTGCCGGTCTCGGTGGGTTGCAGTATGTTATGGCGTACGCCAACGGCGTGTGGTCAAACAATGCGTTCGGTGACCGCGGCTGGATGGCGATCGCGCTGGTTATTTTTGCGATCTGGAAGCCGTCGCTGGCGATTGTCGGCTCTTTCCTTTTCGGTGCCCTGTGCAATATCAATAACTATCTCCCCGGTCTGGGTATTGAAACAAAAGAACTCTTTAAAATGCTGCCGTACATTGTCACGGTCGTCGTGCTGATCATTACCAGCATGCGTAAAAAACGGGAATACCAACCCCCGCAAAGCTTAGGGTTAGCGTACTTCCGCGAAGAACGATAATAAAAAGTGCCGAACGACGGAGTACTCCGAAGGTTCGGCGCTTTTTTGTTGACATGTTTTTTTACAATGGTTATACTGATATTGTGAAAGGGTGTGGTAGCGTGAAGGTCAAACAGCTTGTCATAGCCGTCAGTGTGTTGCTGATCGTAGTCCTGCTTGGCGGTTGCGGCACACAGCCAGCTGCGGACGGTGCCACCACTACCACTCTGTCTACAGAAAACAGCGTGACCGTTGATACTTCGATCACCGGTGAGCCGACAGCGGACTGTATCCGTACCACCCCTTCTGAACGGGCAACTCACGGCACTTCGTCGACAAGCACGACAACGGCTTCATCTTCCCAAAACGTCACTACGTCCGGCAATACGGTGTCAACGTCGGTTGCAACCACAACGACGACTGCCGCGCCGATGGTGAACGCTCTAACCCCGTTGGCAGCATCCTCGTATTACGGTTTATCAGAACTGCAGGATCTGTCGAACGGCGAGGCACTTGTGGCGACATATAAAACGATAGCGGAAGCGGTACAGAATTGCCAAACGACCGTGGATCTGGATGAGACACTGACTGAGTCCGAGATCCTTACCGTATTTTACTATTACCGTGCGGATCATCCGCAGCATTTTTGGTGTGACGGCAGCATTCGGTATGCCGTTTCCCAGCGTAGCAATAAGGTCGTACGGATCAAACTGCAATATACCATGACCGGCGAAACGCTTCGTGCGGCACAAATACGGTTCAAAAACGCAGTCGTTGCCCTGCTGGAGATCGTCGCGACCGGAAATAACGAATACGAACGCGAATTACTATTGCACGATGCACTGGCAAAAAGCATTACCTACCAAGAGAGTGACAACGCCCATAATGCCTACGGTGCGTTGGTTGAGGGGAAAGCCGTGTGCGAGGGATACGCCCGTGCGTTTCAGTATGTGCTGTATCAGTCGGGTATCCAATGTCTGATAGCAGAGGGAAACAGTACCAATCCCTTTACCGGCCTGACTGAAGGACACGCGTGGAACGTGGTACGTATCGACGGTCAGTATTATCACGTGGATCCGACTTGGGATGACACGGATGATACGAACACGCCGGTCATGTACCCGTATCTTAATTTAACGACCGCGCAGATCGGTGAGGATCATACGATCAGCACAAAAAACGGCTATCCCTTGCCGGACTGTATCGCGACGGCGGCGAATTTTCATCTCCAAAACGGCACACGGTTGACGACCTATACGGTAGACGGTGTGGCGGCGATCCTCAAGAGTAAGGCCGGCGATGTGCATGTGTACTGCGTCAACGGAAGCGAGACGTTTGTCGAATGGTTTCAAAGTAGCCACAAAGCGGTCATGCGAGCGATGGGGATCGATCACGGCTATTCCTACAATCTGCTCTGTGCCGGCAAAGAAGTAGTTGTGCGGTTGACCGTTCAAGAGCGCAGATAAGTGTTTGCGCTCTTGCTGTGTAAAACGCTTGCAATTTTGACGCGTTTGTGGTAGAATATTGTAAGTAAAAGGGAGGTATGGGCTTTGAGTAAAAAAGTTTTGCTGACTGCGGACAGCACTTGTGACTTGAGTGAAGAACTCAAAGAGCGATTTCATATAAAGACATATCCGCTCCATGTCGTATTAGAGGGTAAGAGCTACGACGACGGTGTCGATCTGGTGCCGGACGATATTTACCGCATCTATGAAGAGAAAAAAGTATTGCCGAAAACGGCTGCGGTCAACGCTGCCGAGTTTATCGATTTCTTTACCCCGTATATAAAGCAAGGCTATGAGATCGTGCATATCAATCTGGGCTCCGGCTTGTCGGTTACGCATAGCAACTGCCGTATGGCGGCAGAAGAACTGGAAGGCGTTTACGTGGTAGACAGCTGCAACCTGTCCACCGGTAGCGGTCTGCTGGTGCTGGAAGCCGCAGAGCGTATCGCCGCCGGCATGTCGGCTGAGCAGGTGGCACGTGAGGTTCAGGAACTGGTGACAAAGGTCAGTGCGAGCTTTGTGCTGGACACGCTGGAGTTTTTGCATAAGGGCGGCCGTTGCTCGTCACTCGCCATGATGGGTGCCAATCTGCTGCAGCTTAAGCCCTGCATTGAGGTGGATAACACCAGCGGCAAAATGGGCGTCGGCAAGAAGTATCGCGGTTCGTTGGATAAATGCCTGCAGCTGTATGTGCAGGATAAGCTGAGTGGCCGTACCGATATCTGCACCAACCGTGTCTTTATCACCCATTCCGGCATTTCGGAGGAGCGCATTGCACTGGTGAAGGCAGAGGTTGAGAAGTATCAGAAATTTGATGAAATCCTCATCACCCGCGCGGGTTGCACCATTTCCTCGCACTGTGGCCCGAACACCCTCGGCGTTCTGTTTATGACAAAATAAGTACAACAAGTAGCAGGACCTCTCATCAGTGGATGAGAGGTCCTGCTTATGCCAACACCATCATTAAACGAACCGTCAAAGCCCCTATGCCGGCGCCGATCAAAAACAGCCCCAGACGGCGTAGCAATCGCAATCGTCGCGCTCGCTTGAGTCCTGTGTACCCGGTAGCGGTATTTACTAACCGGTGTGCCTCCGCGTCCAAAAGTGAGGCGGAGGCCTCCTTGCATTGCTGTCGCACGATAAAAAACACGCGTTCAAAGTATGGATTTGCGGTGTCTGTTACCTCTACGATCTGTCGGCTGATCCCCTTGATCATACTGCACCCTCCAAACGGGTATTTTTATACACCGAAACGCATGCTTTACCGTTAAAAAAGCATTCTTTTCGGTGGCTGTTTTCAGTATGGTCCGGGAATCGAGATTTATACCAAAAACGGGTGTTCTGACCCTGAATATAACAAATTGTAAAATATTCGGAAGCCTCGCGATTGTGGAAAACTGTGTTGAAAATGTGAAAAAATCCTTATTTTTCAAGGGGTTTGACGCTAATTTTTGCTCGAAAAACCGCGAAATTACCAATATTTCCCAAAATTTTAGATACGAACTGTTGAATCGCCTTTACGGCTCACGGCTTGTCAAGAACCATACGGCGCGTTCAACGGAATCACGCGAATTTCCCCAATCTGCGCCCTCTCCGCTGTTACGATAGTCGAACATTTTGCAAAAATGTGACACATCGCCGCGCAGCGTCTCAAGATACTGTTTTGAGAGGGCCGCTGCGGCCTTGGAAAAGTCGCCTACCGAGTGTTTATTCATGTTCTTTTCGGCGGCGGCGATCAGCTGGGTGAGGTGGGGGAGACACAGCGCCTCTTGCTCCTCGAACAACTGACGGAAATCACGCTCGGATTCCCACAGCCTGCAGACGGTGGCGAGCATGCGGTCCATTGCCCAGTCTACCTTGTCGCAGATAAAACAGGTTTCGGTGCGGGCTGCGGCTTTTTTTGCCTGTGCCTTGCCGCTTTTACCGATCAGCGGGATTCCACTCTTGAAAACGGCCTTTTCCATCTCTTCCAGGTGGCTTTCCAGAATCAGCGCAACGCCCAAGCGATTGCGTTGCTTTAAGATCATACCGAAATGCTCGTAGCAAAAGCCAAGCCGATTGGTTTCGATGCGGACGTCCGGTTCCATCATAGCGGCACCGGTAATGTATTCCGCCATCCGCTGCTCAAGCAAATTGCGCATACGGCAGATGGGGCAGCCCTCCTTCGGGTCAAATACATCACTGATCGGGATATTGGTGATATCAGCACGCATAGCAGTCACTCCTTTTACCTCTCCAGTATACTAGTAACTGAGAAAAGTCGCAAGTTTTTTTACAAAAACCCTTATTTTTTTAATAAATCCTTTGCATAATACAGTTTTTAGTGTATAATATTCTCATAAACAAATAGGAGGTCTTTTGTTATGCCCCTCGTAAACACAAAGGAAATGTTCAAAAACGCTTATGACGGCGGATACGCGATCGGCGCGTTCAACGTCAACAACATGGAGATCATGCAGGGTATTGTGGAAGCCTGCAAGGAGTTAAACTCTCCGGTTATTCTGCAGGTGTCCGGCTCCGCCAGAAAATATGCGCATCATCCTTACTTGTATCACATGGTGCAGGCGGCTGTGGAGGAGACCGGTCTGCCGATCGCGCTGCATCTGGATCACGGCTCCAGCTTTGAACTGTGCAAAGATTGCATTGACGGCGGTTTTACTTCGGTGATGATCGACGGCTCTCATCTGCCGTATGAGGAAAACGTAGAGGTTACCCGCAAGGTCGTGGAGTACGCACATGCCCGCGGTGTCACGGTCGAGGGTGAGCTCGGTCAGCTTGCCGGCGTTGAGGACGAAGTCAGCGTCGAAGCCGACAAAGCGAACTACACCGATCCCGATCAGGTGTTGGATTTTGTGACCCGCACCGGCGTGGATTCTCTCGCAATTGCTATCGGCACCAGCCACGGTGCCTTCAAATTCAAGCCCGGCCAGAAGCCGCAGCTTCGTTTTGATATTCTGCGTGAGGTTATGAATCGCCTGCCCGGTTTCCCGATCGTGTTGCACGGTGCGTCTTCGGTTATGCCGGAATATGTGTCGGTCGTCAATCAATACGGCGGTGAGATGGCGGATGCCATCGGTATTCCGGAGGATATGCTGCGTGAGGCTGCTTCGCTGGCTGTCTGCAAGATCAACGTCGACTCTGACCTGCGTTTGGCAATGACCGCCGGTATCCGTCGTCACTTGGCGGAGAATCCGAAGCACTTCGATCCTCGTCAATATCTCGGTGACGGCCGCACCTGTATCACCGAGGTCGTTAAACACAAGATTCAAAACGTTCTCGGCAGTGCCGATCGCGCATAAATCAGCAATTCGAAAACCCCGCTGTTCGGCGGGGTTTTCTTTAGAAAGGGCGTCCTGTATGCGGCTTTTGATCATCGATGGAAACAGTATTTTGAACCGTGCCTTTTACGGCATTAAGGTGTTGACTACGCATGACGGTGTTCCCACCAATGCGCTGGTCGGTTTTCTTAATATTTATTTCCGTTTGTTGGAACAGACCGAGGCGGATGCCGTTGCGGTTGCTTTTGACCGTAAAGCTCCCACATTCCGTCATCAACTGTACGATGCTTATAAAGCCGGTCGAAAAGGAATGCCGGAGGAACTGGCACAGCAGTTGCCGCTTATCAAGGAACTGCTCATTTATATGGGCTGTTCCGTTGTGGAACAGGACGGCTACGAAGCCGACGATATTCTCGGTACGCTGTCGGCAAAAGCGCAGGAACAGGGGATCCCGTGTTATATCGCCACCGGTGACCGTGATTCGTTGCAACTGGTCGGTGAGAACGTTACCGTGCTGTTAGCGGCTACCCGTATGGGGAAACCTGAAACGATTGTGTTTGATCCCGCCGCTGTTTATGAAAAATACGGATTAACTCCCGATGCTCTCATTGACCTGAAAGCGTTAATGGGGGATACCAGTGACAACATTCCCGGCGTGCCGGGGGTTGGCGAAAAAACAGCGTTGGATCTGTTGCATCAGTTCGGCTCACTGGACGGTGTATATGAGCATTTGGAAGAACTGCGCGAATCGTTACGTCGTAAATTAGAGGACGGAAAAGACAGCGCTTATCTCAGCCGAAAGCTGGGCGAGATCTGCCGCACGATGCCGATGGATACGGAACTGATACATTATGCACTCCGCCCGTTACAAAAAGCCGAGTTGGCATCCTTGATGACGCGCCTTGAACTTTTTAAAATCATGGAACGCCTTGAACTCAACGGCGTAGACATCCCGCAGCAGACCGCACAGCCGATCACGCTCAAAACCGTATCCTTCGATGAATTGACAACAAACGGTGCTTTTGCCGTGTGGCTTCAGGACGAAACGGCGTATGTCGTGGCGGACGATGCCATCGCAACGGTGTTGGCATCGTCACCGAAATTCTTGAATTTCCTTGAAAATCCTGCGATTGCAAAACGCACGGCTGATACCAAATCTTTAGCGGCTCATGCGCTTTCATACCATCGTACACTTGCGAACGTTACGATGGATGCGGTGCTTGCCGCATACCTGCTCAATCCATTGGCATCTTCGTATGATCTGCCGCGCTTGGCACAGGAGTACGGTGTTGCCGTGCCGGATGGCGACCAACCGCCGGAAGCGCGTTTGCTTGCCCCATTGTGTGATAAGTTAGAAGCGGAGATCCACGCTGCCGAACAGGATGCGCTGTTACGGAAAATAGAGATCCCGCTCAGCATGGTGCTTGCCTCTATGGAGAAGGTTGGATTTGCCGTAGACGGCGAGGGCGTTGCTGCTTTCGGCAATATGCTCGAAGCCCAATTAAACACGCTGGTCGCTTCTATTGAAGAACAGGTCGGCTATTCTTTCAACCTCAACTCTCCGAAGCAACTGGCAAAAGCCCTTTTTGAGGATTTGGGGCTGCCTGCCAAGAAGAAAACAAAATCCGGTTATTCCACCAATGCCGAGGTGTTGGAGAGTTTGCGCCTTGCTCACCCGGTGGTGGATATGATCTTAACGTATCGTACTCTTTCCAAACTGAAATCAACCTATTGCGACGGACTGCTAAAGGTGATCGCGCCCGACGGACGCATCCACACCTCATTCAACCAAACCGAAACGCGTACCGGACGTATTTCGTCTACCGAACCGAATCTTCAGAATATTCCGGTTCGCCAAGAGCTGGGACGTGAACTGCGTCGTTTCTTCCGTGCAAAGGAAGGCTACGTTCTGTGCGATGCCGACTATTCCCAGATCGAACTGCGCGTACTTGCTGCGCTGTCAGG
>CAZBAO010000058.1:0-9547 GCA_964490085.1 uncultured Eubacteriales bacterium
AAGCTGCCTGCTACCATTTTATCGCGTTGTCAGCGGTTCGATTTCGGCCGTATTCCCGCGGCGGATATCGCGGCACGGCTACAATACGTTGCCGATCAGGAAAGGTTTACCTTGTCAAACGACGCGGCGTTGCTGATCGCACGGCTCGCAGACGGCGGCCTGCGTGATGCGCTGTCGCTTTTGGATCAGTGCTTGTCCCGCTCGCGGGATATCACGGCGGAGACGGTGGCCGAGGCGACCGGAATGGCGGGGCGCGAGCATCTGTTTCGACTGGCACGGGCGGTGCGTGAGCATGACGGCACGACCGCGTTGACTGTTTTGAACGCCCTGTATGACGGCTCCAAGGACATGGAGCGGTTGTGCGTGGAAATGATCGAATTTTACCGTAATCTGATGGTCCTAAAGAGCGTCCGCAAACCGGAGGATCTGGTTGCCGTATCCCCCACCGAGATGCAGGAGCTGCGGCAGGAGGCAGAGGGGCTGACGTTGGGTGCGGTACTGCACATCATGGATGTATTACAGGGGACGTTGGATCGCCTAAAGGGCGGCGTTTCCCGCCGCGTGGAGATGGAAACGACATTATTGCGCTTGTGTGAGCCGCGTCTGGATACCACGCCGGAAAGCCTGCTTCGACGTATTGAGGATCTGGAGGCGGGCATCGTTGCACAAAAACAGGCCGGTGTGCCGACAGCAGCACCTGTTGCGCCGGCAGTACCCGCCGAGACATCGAGGGAAGATCCGACCCCTGCGCCGAGTGCGGCACCTGCGGCAGAGCCGACGGCATCGGCGGAAATGCAGCCGTTTGATCAGTGGGCGGATGTGTTGGCGCGCCTTGCCACGCAGTGCCCCCCGCTGTACGGCGTACTGACCGACTCACAGGCAATGACGGACGGTGAGCGGCTGGTGGTCATTACCGAAAACGACCTGTTCGTGTCGTTGGTAAAAACAGACGGTAACAAATTCATCTTGATGAACGCCGTACAGGCGGTAACGGGCAAGCCGATGCGTATCAGCCGAGGCCGTCCGGTGAAACAGGAAGTAAAAGAAGCAGCAGAAGCGTCTGATCCGTTGTCGACGTTCTTAAAACAAAGCGCCGAGGCAGGCGTTACCATTGAAGTGAAAGGATGATCCTTGATGAAAGCACGGTTACCGCAAGGGTACGGAAATGCCGGAGGCGGCAATATGCAGGCTATGCTCAAGCAGGCACAAAAGATGCAGGAGGATATGACGGCTGCTCAGGCGGATCTCGAACAGCGTGAATACAGTGCGACCGCCGGCGGCGGAATGGTAAAAGCCACCGTTGACGGCACGCACCTGTTGCGTTCAATTGAGCTACAGCCGGAGGCTGTGGATCCCGATGATACCGAAATGCTGGCAGATCTGATCGTGGCAGCAGTCAATGAAGCGGTGCGTAAGGCACAGGCGGATTCCGAAGAGACGCTCGGCAAGATCACCGGCGGCATGAAAATGCCGTTTTAAGTATGAAACGGAAAATTGTGTGGTGGATCCTGACTGTTTTGTGTGCATTGCTGATTCTGGGGCTGTCTTGCCAATCTGCATTGCAATCCAGCGGATTAAGTAATTCGCTGACACAATCCGTGCTGGAACAGGTCCCTGCTTACCAAGAATTGTCACCGGAGGAACAGGCTGCCGTGTTTGCAAAAGTGAACAAACTGCTGCGGGAGCTCGCTCATGTCGTGACATTTACGGCGTTGGGTCTTTGTGCGTCCATGTTGGCACGCAGTTATGCGATTCGGCGTTGGATGGTGGTCGTTATTCCCGCTTGCGCGGTGTTTGCTGTATTGGATGAAAGCTTGCAACACGCGCTTAACGCAGGACGTACTTTTCAGTTTAAAGATTTACTTAAAGACTGGACAGGAAGCCTTTTGGGCATTCTGATCGTAATGTTGATCGGGTGGGTGACCAACCGCCGTACTTTAGGAGGACAGAGCAATGGCGTATCGGGTACCGGCGCTGGATAATTTAATCGAACAATGGGAACGCTTGCCCGGTATCGGTCACAAAACCGCTGTCCGGCTTGCGTTTTCCTTGCTTTCTATGTCAGAAGAGCAGAGCAACCGATTTGTGGAAGCAATCGTCAATGCGAAAAAGAATATCCACGAATGTGAGATCTGCTGTAATCTTACCGACGGCGAGCAATGCTCGGTGTGTTCCGCCTCTAACCGTGATGAGAGCGTTATCTGCGTGGTGGAAGAGCCGCAGGACGTCTTGGCGTTTGAACGGATGCGGGAATTTCACGGCGTGTATCACGTCTTGCACGGTACGATATCGCCGATGAACGGTATCGGGCCGGATCAACTGCGTATTAAGCAGCTGCTGACCCGTGTAGCCAACACCGACGTGACTGAGGTCATCATGGCGACCAACCCCACCGTGGAGGGGGAGGCGACCGCCATGTATCTTTCCAAGCTGCTCAAGCCGTTTGAGATCAAGGTGACCCGCCTTGCCTACGGCATCCCCGTAGGCGGTGATCTGGAATATGCAGATGAGGTTACCTTGAGCCGTTCGTTTGAAGGGCGCAGTGAACTGTAAGAATTGAGAGGAGTAAGGTCATGGCAGGCGAGCGCATCGCGACAAAGACTATTGCGGAAAATCGAAAAGCCTTCCATGACTATTTCGTTGAGGAATCCATGGAAGCGGGCATTGAGCTGTGCGGCACCGAGGTGAAGTCACTGCGCAAAGGCGCGGTGAATTTGAAGGATTCCTGGTGTTCCGTGGACAATGGGGAGCTGTTTATTAAGGGGATGCACATCAGCCCCTATGAGCAGGGCAACATTTTTAACCGCGATCCGATGCGGGTGCGGCGGCTGCTGATGCATCGACGCGAGATCATGCGGTTATACGGATTGTTAAAGCAGCAACAGGGTCTCACCTTGATCCCGTTGTCACTGTATTTTAAAGGCTCGCGCGTCAAGGTGCAACTGGGGCTGTGCCGCGGTAAAAAGCTGTACGACAAACGAGAGGATGCGGCGCGCCGCGATATGAAGCGTGAAGCAGAGCGTGCGATGCGCCAAAAGGAGGTCTGACGAATGAGCCTGTTATCGGTGGTCATTCCCGCCTACAACGAAGAACAAAATATCGCGCTTGCCGTTGCCGGCATTTCCGAGGTGCTGGAAACGGCGAACATACCGTATGAACTCATCTTTGTAGACGACGGCTCGAAGGATCACACCTATGCCCTCATCTGCGAGGAGGCACGCTGTAATCCGGCGGTGCACGGTATATCGTTCAGCCGCAATTTCGGCAAGGAAGCCGCCATCTTCGCCGGTCTGGCGGAGGCAAAGGGAGATGCGTGCGTCGTAACGGATTGCGATCTGCAGTTTCCGCCTGAGGTTATCCCGCAGATGTGGGAGCTTTGGCAACGGGGCTTTGAGGTCGTAGAGGGGAAAAAGAGAGACCGCGGAAAGGAAAGAGCAGCGCACGGTGTGTGCGCACGGCTGTTTTATCGCTTGATCGGTAAAGCGATCGGCATGGACATGCAGTCCTCCTCGGATTTTAAGCTGTTGGATCGCCGCGTGGTAAACGTCATGAATACGTTGCAGGAAAAGGACACCTTTTTCCGCGCCCTGTCGTTCTGGGCAGGCTTCAGCACGACCACCGTGGAATTTGAAGTCGCTGACCGCGCAAACGGTCAGTCGAAATGGTCGATCAGTGGCCTGTTCAAGTACGCGATCAACAACCTGACCTCATTTACCACTGCACCGCTTCGCATGGTGACGGTGCTGGGAACGATCTCCCTGATCGCCTCGTTCGTGATGGCTGTCCAGACGCTGATCCGCTTCTTCATGGGGTCTGCCGTTGAGGGCTTCACGACCGTTATCCTGTTGCTGTTGCTCATCGGCGGCGCGATCATGATCAGTCTTGGTATTATCGGACACTATATTGCCCGCATCTATGATGAAGTCAAAAACCGTCCGCGTTATATCGTAGCGCGCCGTACAGAGGAGGAATGATCCGTGCTGTTGACGCTTGATCTGGGTAACACCAACTTGACCGTCGGTGCCTTCCGCGACGATACCTTGGTATGCGAATGTCGCATTGCCACCGACCGTACACGTACCGGCGATCAGTATGCGGTCGATCTGCTTGCGCTGTTGCGATTGTACGGCATTTCGGAATCGGAGATCGACGGTGCGATCTTAAGCTCGGTCGTTCCGGGCTTGGATAAGGTGCTCAGCGACGCGGTGAAACGCGTCACCGGAGTTACCCCGCTGCTGGTCGGTCCCGGCGTCAAGACCGGTATGAATATCCGCATTGATAATCCCGCACAGCTCGGTGCCGATCTGCTGGTCGGCGCGGTGGCGGCGGTCGCCAAATACGGTGCGCCGTGTATTATCTGGGATCTCGGCACCGCCACCACGGTATCGGTGGTGGACGGCGACGGCGCGTTCCGCGGCGGTGCGATCATGCCCGGTGTGGGTACGTCACTGGACTCGCTTGTTAACCGCGCGTCGTTGTTGCCGCGTATCCGCGTGGAGGCACCGGCACAGGTGATCGGTACCAATACCACCGATTCTATGAGATCAGGCGTGGTGTTCGGTACCGCCGCTATGCTGGACGGTATGTGTGACCGCATCGCGGAACAGCTCGGCACCGCCGCAACGGTGGTGGTGACCGGTGGCTTAGGGGAGGAGATCGCCTCCCATTGTCGGCACGAGGCCGTGTACGACGGCAGACTGCTGTTAGACGGTCTGCGACTGATCTATACCAAAAACCGTTCCTAACGTTTTTGAAATATGATGCGCTGCATCTGCCTGAACGGCGGAGCAACAGCAAGGAGAAATGAATATGGTATCCAAGAAAACGGTGCGGTTGGCGCAGCTGTCGATTTTGACGGCGCTGATCGTGGTGTTGCAGTTAATGAGCTACAGTGTCAAGATCGGGCCCTTTGGGCTCTCGCTTGTGCTGATCCCGATCGTGATCGGCGGTGCGCTGTTCGGCGTGCGATCCGGCGCGATATTGGGTGGCGTGTTCGGCGTGGTCGTCGTGCTGTGCTGTGTGTTCGGCATGGACGTCGGTGGCAATATGCTGTGGAGCATCAACCCATTGCTTACCGCACTGATCTGTATCGGCAAGGGCATCGCTGCCGGTGTGGCAGGTGCTGCCGTGTCCGCGGTGTTTAAGACGATGGGGAAACCGACGGTCGGCGTTTTCTTAAGTGCTATCACCGTTCCGGTCGTGAATACCGGACTCTTTTTGGCTATGCTGTCGCTGTGCTTCCACGATACGTTGGTGCTGTGGGCGGCCGGACAGGATGTGGTCTATTATGTGCTTACCGGTATCATTCTCGTGAACTTTGTGCCGGAATTACTGCTGAATATGGTACTGGCACCGGTGGCACAGCGTGTGATCGCGGCGGTAAGTCGCAGTAAGATGTAGGTGAAAACGGATTGAGGATGCTGTTAACAAAATACAGAGAGCAAATTTTGTACCTGCTGTTCGGTGGATTGACCACCGTGGTGAGCCTTGCCGCGTTTTGGTTCGTGGACCGTGTCGTGATGGCAAACGAGCACATTGCGAATATCGTTTCGTGGATACTGGCGGTGCTGTTTGCGTTTGTCACCAATCGCATCTGGGTGTTTAATGCCAAGACAAACAATAAAACAGCTTTTTTTAGACAACTGCTCGGCTTTTACGGCGGGCGACTGCTCACCTTCGGCACCGAAGAATTGCTTTTGCTCGTGTTTATCACGTGGCTGGAATTTGACAGTATGCTCGTCAAGATCGCCGCACAGGTCGTGGTATTGATCCTCAATTATGTTGTCAGCAAGGTTTTCGTATTCCGCAAACAACAATAACGTAACCGCACAGCATTTGCTGTGCGGTTATTTCTTGTCCGAAATGCTCATACTGTTCGTGGAGGCGATCGGATGGATTTTTGGACTGAGTCGGTAACACTGCCGACATTTCCCACGATGAAACAGGATATTCGCACCGATGTGTTGGTGATCGGAGGCGGGCTGACGGGACTGTTGTGTGCGTATCACTTGCAACGGGCGGGCCTGGAGGTCGTTGTCGCTGAAGCGGATACGATCGGCAGCGGTGTCACCGGCAGGACTACCGCCAAGATCACCACGCAGCACGGCGCGATCTATCACACGATTGCTAAGCGGCACGGGATGCAGGCGGCACGATACTATTATGAAGCGAACGCGGAAGCGCTGGAAGCGTATCGCCGACTTGACGGCGATTTTGATCGTAATACCTGTGACGGTTTTTTGTTTTCTCGCACGCATCGTGAGGTGCTGGAAACCGAACTGACCGTGCTCCGCGCCATCGGCGCGCAGGCGGAATGGGCGGAGGATGTGGAATTGCCGTTCCCTGTGGCGGGAGCTCTGCGCATCCCGCATCAAGCACAGGTGCATCCGCTGAAATTGCTCAATGCTCTGGTACCGGAACTGACTGTTTACGAGCATACCCGCGTGCGTGAGATCCGCGGCAACATTGCCACGACGGACAACGGCACGACGGTCACCGCCGGCGCGATCGTCGTTGCCACGCATTTCCCCTTCCTGAACCGACACGGTGCTTATTTTCTGAAACTGTATCAGCACCGCTCGTATGTGGCGGTCGTGGATAACGCACCACCGCTTAAAAATACGTATTGGGAAGCGAGTGACAGCGGGCTTACCTTTCGGCAATGCGGCGATCGACTGCTCATCGTCGGTGGCGGACACCGTACCGGTAAGTCCGGACTGGGATGGAAAGCGGTGGAGCAGGTCGTACGCCACTATTATCCGAAGGCGCAGATCACCGCCCGCTTTGCCACACAAGACTGTATGTCGCTGGACGGCATTCCGTATATCGGGCGTTATGCGAAACACACGCCACAGCTGTATGTTGCGACCGGTTTCAACGGATGGGGCATGACCTCTGCCATGACCGCCGCTTTGTTGCTGACCGGCGAATTGACAGGCAAGCCGAAACCGTGGGCATCGGTGTTTGCACCCGACCGTACGATATGGCGCCAACAGTTGGCAATCAATGCGGGCGAAACGCTCAAAACGCTGCTGACGCCGACCGCACCGCGCTGCCCCCATTTGGGTTGTGCGCTCAAATGGAACGCGGCGGAGCACAGCTGGGACTGTCCCTGCCACGGTTCTCGATTTTCAGAGGACGGCAAACTGCGCAACGGTCCGGCAACAGGAAACTTAAAAGAGGGATGATCGTTCGATCATCCCTCTTTGTGGCTTGATTATTCTTTTTCCACGATCTTGCGGCCCATCAGCACGCCCATAACGGACGCCATCATCAGTCCGCGCGTCCAACCGCTGGAATCACCCAAGCAATGCAGACCCTCAACGTTCGTGTTGAGATCGGTATCCATGCGCACACGATTGCTGTAGAATTTCAGTTCCGGCGAATACAGCAACGTTTCATACGAGGCAAAGCCCGGTACGACCTGATCCACTGCCTGAATGAAGTTGATAATGTTGGTCATTGCGCGGTACGGCATGGCGGCGGTGATATCACCCGCGACCGCATCCGGCAGGGTGGGACGAAGGTTGGACTGCGCCAGCTCCTTTTGCCAAGTACGCTTGCCGTCCAGAATGTCACCGAAGCGCTGTACGAGAATGTGTCCCGCGCCCAGCATATTGGTCAACTCACCGACCTTTTGTGCGTATTCGATCGGCTGGTTAAACGGTTGATTGAAATTGTGCGAGCACAAGATGGCAAGATTGGTATTATTGGATTTGAGTTCCTTGTAGGAATGTCCGTTGACCACGGCGAGATCGTTGTCATAGTTTTCTTGACTGACAAACCCGCCTGGGTTTTGACAGAAGGTGCGCACCTTGTTTTTGAACGGACGCGGATAACCGATGAGCTTGGATTCATACAAGGTCTCGTTGACGGTTTCCATCACCTCATTGCGCACCTCAACGCGCACGCCGATATCGACCGTACCGGGCTGGTGCGCAATGTTATGCTCCGCACAGATCTTTTCCAGCCAATCCGCACCGCGCCGACCGGTGGCAATGACGGTGTGCGTCGCTTCAACGGTCAGATCGGCTTTCCCGTCGCTGATGCACACGCCGCGGCACACACTGCCGTCGAGCAGGAGATCGGTGCACTCGTAGCCGAACAGAATTTCCACGCCGTTGTTTTGCAGATATTGCTCGATCGCGAGATAAATGCCCTGCGCTTTTTCCGTTCCCATATGACGGATAGGACAATCCACCAATTTAAGTCCCGCTTGGATCGCGCGTTTGCGGATCTCCTTGACCTTTTCGCTGTTGCCGAGACCCTCAACGTGAGTATCGGCACCGAACTCCAGATAGATCTCGTCCGCGTAATCGATCAGATCCTGTGCAACATCCTCACCGATGAGCGACGGCAGATCGCCGCCGACCTCGTAGCTTAAGGACAGTTTGCCGTCCGAAAACGCACCCGCACCGGAAAATCCGGTGGTGATATGGCAGTACGGCTTGCAGTTGACGCAATGACCGACCTTCGCTTTGGGACATCGACGGTTTTCCACCGCCTGTCCCTTTTCCACGATCATAATTTTCTGTTTACTGCCGCGGCGGAGCATTTCCAATGCGGTAAAAATACCGGCAGGGCCGGCACCGACGATGACAACGTCATGTTTCATACAATAACCCCCTTGTACTGGAGTTCCCAACAAAAAAGTATAGCAACAAACGCGGAGTCTTGTCAACTGTAAATTTTGCAAGTATTACTTGCGAGTTTAGCTCTTTTGTGCTATACTGAATTCTGTGTGAAAGGGCGGTGACAGCGTTATGGATATTCGGGTCGGTGATGTGCTGACAATGAAAAAACAGCACCCCTGCGGCGGGGCACGGTTTTCGGTGTTACGGATCGGTATGGATTTCCGTCTGCGCTGTGAGACCTGCGGTCACGAGATGATGATCCCCCGTTTGAAAGCGGAAAAGAATATCGGCAAGGTCGAGCGGGAGGAGTAGCGATACACGGCAGATCGAAAAGACAAGGGAGAGATTGCTGTGTTGGATAAATTAAAAGAGGTAGAGAAACGGTACGAAGAACTGATGGCGCGGCTGTGTGATCCGTCGGTGGCGTCGCAAGCGGACTTGTACCGCGATCTGATGCGCGAGAGCAAGCAGCTGGAGCCCATCGTGGAAGCCTACCGCGTGTACGCCAAAGCCCGCGAAACGGAGCAGGAAGCAAAAGCGCTGTTGGAAAGCACGGGCGTCGACCGCGAATTGCGGGAGCTTGCGGAAGAAGAACTGCAGGAAAGCCGCCGTACGGCGGAGCGCCTGGCAGAAGAACTGAAGCTCTTATTGTTACCGCGTGATCCGAACGACGACCGCAACGTGATCGTTGAGATCCGCGCGGGCGCGGGCGGAGAGGAATCCGCGCTGTTTGCGAACAGCCTGTACCGTATGTATTCGCTGTACGCCACCGCTAACGGGTATCAGACGGAACCGGTGGGGGCGAATGCGACCGAGCTTGGTGGGTACAAGGAGATCAGTTTTATGGTCACCGGTCAAGGTGCCTACAGCCGCCTCAAATTTGAAAGCGGCGTCCACCGTGTTCAGCGTGTACC
>CAZBAO010000059.1:0-9448 GCA_964490085.1 uncultured Eubacteriales bacterium
CCCCCGACCTGCTGATTACAAATCAGCTGCTCTACCGGCTGAGCTACACCAGCAAATTGGAACGCTCAACCACTATATCACATCGAACCGGAAGTTGTCAAGAAAAACGTCGTTTTTATTTCAATTCGTGTCCGTGCTTAGAAAGCAGGCTGTGCTTTTCATCCCACAACGATTGCGATAAGTCAACATAATACCGATGGGGGTTTTCAAAACGCAGCACCTCGTCCCAGATGGTCGCCATCTGACGACGGCAGTGTTCACGGATATCCTGAACCGATGGGGAGGTGTATACACATTCGCCGGCGCGGAAGATTTCTTTCTGCAACGGCTTTGCGATAAAGTTTTCAATTGTCTTGCGCTTCCAGACGTGATCGGGATCAAAGATCTCATATGGTTTTTGATCGTCAATGATCTCGTCGTGCATCGTGATGACATCCGCGATCGCTTTTTCGGAAGCACGGTCGTACAACCGCCATACCTTTTTGAAGCCGGGATTGGTGATCTTGGCGACGTTTTCACTGACCTTGATACGAGGTGTGATAACGCCGTCCTTTTCCACGGCGGCAAGTTTATACACGCCACCGAACACGGGGTCGCTGGAGGCGGTGATCAAGCGTTCGCCGACGCCAAAGCTGTCCACGCACGCACCCTGCAGGATCATGTCACGGATGATATACTCATCCAGTGAGTTGGACGCACAGATCTGGCAATCCGGGAAACCGGCATCATCCAGCATCTTCCGTGCTTTTTTGCTGAGATAGGTAATGTCGCCGGAATCCAAGCGGATACCCTTGGGACGATAGCCGTTTGGTAACAGCACTTCGTTAAACACGCGGATGGCGTTCGGAATACCGGATTTCAGCACGTTGTAGGTATCCACCAACAGGGTGCAGGATTGCGGGTATACCTGTGCGTAGGCCTTGAACGCTTCGTATTCGCTGTCGAAGAGCTGCACCCAGCTGTGCGCCATCGTGCCGAGAGCGGGGATACCGAATTCTCGGTCGGCGATCGCGCAGGCGGTGCCGATGCAGCCGCCGATATACGCAGCTCTGGCGCCGTATACCGCGCCGTTAAAGCCCTGTGCGCGGCGGGAGCCGAATTCCATTACGGCACGGCCGTTCGCGGCACGCACGATGCGGTTGGTCTTGGTGGCGATCAGCGATTGATGGTTGATCGCAAGCAGGATCATCGTTTCCACGAATTGCGCTTGAATGGCGGGACCGCGTACGGTCACGAGCGGCTCGTAGGGGAAGATGGGCGTTCCCTCCGGGACGGCCCAGACGTCACAGGAAAATTTAAAATTCGCGAGATAGTTCAAAAACGCTTCGCTGAACAGCTTTTTACTGCGCAGATACTCAATGTCTTCAGCGGAAAAAGACAGGTTTTTCAGATACTGAATCACCTGCTCCAGACCTGCCATGATGGCGACACCGCCGCCGTCCGGCACCTTGCGGAAAAACATATCGAAATAGGTGATCTGTTCACCGTGTCCATTCTCGAAGAACCCGTTGGCCATGGTCAGCTCGTAAAAGTCGGTGAGCATGGTGAGATTTTCTTTGCCGTACTTGTTCGTTAACATTCCAAAACACTCCCTTAGCGTTCGCCGCAGTAGCAGTGGCGGTATTCCTCAATGCAATGCTCAACAATGGCGATGGCATCCTCTCGGCCCAATACCTCTTTTACAGCCGTGTTCTTTCCTTCCAATGACTTATACACCGTAAAGAAATGCTGGATCTCGTCAAAGGTGTGCTTGGGCAACTCGCTGATATCCTTGTAGCAAGAGAGGGACGGATCGCGGAACGGAACGGCGATGATCTTTTCGTCGATATCCTCACCGTCAACCATCTTGACAACGCCGATCGGATAGCACTGCACCAACGTCATCGGTACGATGGATTCCTGACACATGACAAGCACGTCCAGCGGGTCGCCGTCGTCCGCGAAGGTGCGGGGGATGAATCCGTAGTTTGCCGGATAGTGCGTAGCAGTGTACAGCACACGATCCAAGCACAGTAAGCCGGTCTCCTTATCCATTTCATACTTGTTTTTGCCGCCCTTGGGAATTTCAATAACGGCGGTAAAATTTTTCGGTTGGATGCGCTTGTCGGATATGTCGTGCCAAATATTCATACAAAAGCTCCTCTCAGAGAAAACTACACCTACATTATATACAGAAGTTCATGCGATTACAAGATTGTAAAAAAATCTCCCGCTGAAAGGCTCAGCAGGAGTTTTTCTCATGTTTTGTGTTTTCGGATCAAACCGCGCGGGTAACCTTACCCGAACGCAGGCAACGGGTGCAGGCGTAAACCTTTTTGGGTGAGCCGTCTACAACAGCCTTGACGCGTTTAATGTTGGGTTTCCAAGTGCGGTTCGAGCGACGATGCGAGTGGGAAACCTGAATACCGAAAGTAACACTTTTGCCGCAGAAATCACATTTAGCCATGTTCTGCACCTCCTTTGATAAAGCAACAGCAGTATCTTAGCAGATTTTTTATCAAAATGCAAGCCTTTTTTTCCAACTCGTAAAAATTTTCTTTTCTAACTCGTAAAAAATTTCTAAAACCTGTGCCAAGCACATTTTTATCCTTGTATTTTAGAGGGTAATACGCTATACTATATTTTGTATAAATTTATAAACGAGGAGGAATACCTTGTGCTTTTGGATATTATCAACGGCAACTACGGTTGGTTTGAATTATTGATCTTTTTGGCGAGCTACGTTCTCCTCGTTTTGGTGATGCTTCCGGTGCATGAACTGGCGCATGCGTGGATGGCAACCAAGCTGGGTGACGATACGCCGCGCTGGCACGGCCGACTCACTTTTAACCCGTTTGCACATTTGGATTTGTGGGGTACGCTGATGCTTGTGCTTTTCGGTTTCGGTTACGCCAAACCTGTACCGGTCAACCCACGCAATTTCCGTAATCCGCGCCGCGATATGGCGTTGGTCGCACTTGCAGGGCCGGTTTCAAACTTACTGATGGCGATGGTCGTGCTGTTGCTGTTCCGCGTGTTAAAACTGTTGCCGGTAACGTCGGGCGCGGCACTGATGATCGGTGCGACATTGGTCAATATTGTTGTCCCCATTAACATCGGTTTGGCAGTGTTCAATTTATTGCCGATTCCGCCGCTCGACGGCTCGCGCATTTTCAGCGCGTTCTTGCCGTCGCGGTGGGCGTTTTGGATGGCGCAACATGAACATCAGATCCGCATCTTGCTCATTATTTTGCTGGCAACCGGCGCGTTAAGCACGCCGATCAACTTTTTGTCGGAACGGGTGTACCAAATACTCTTGAAGGTTTGTGGTTTCTAAATGGAGATCTCGTACAAGCTGCCGGATTTTGAAGGGCCTCTTGACCTGCTTCTTTATCTGGTGCAGAAGAACAAACTGAATATTTACGATATTCCGATCCATGAGTTGCTTGAGCAATATCTCGGTACGATCCAAACGATGCAGGATCTCGACATGGAGGTTGCTACGGAGTTTTTGGATATGGCGGCGCGCTTGGTGCAGATCAAATCCGCCATGCTGTTGCCGAAGCACGAGGAAGGGGACGATCTCCGTCAGCAGCTGTCCGGTGAATTGATCGAGTATCAGCTGTGCCAAGAGGCAGCACGGCGCATGCAACCGCTGTACGTCGGCGGTGATCTGTTCGTGCGCGAGCCCGCTGAGGTAGAACCGGATTATACCTATCGCCGCACGCATCCTGCGTCGGTGTTGCTCGATGCTTATTTTGCTGCCGCCGGTCGGGGACAGCGCAAGCTTCCGCCCTCGCCGCAGGCGTTTCATTCGATCGTTGCGAAAAAGATTGTGTCCGTATCTTCTAAAATTATTTTCGTATTGCGCCGCTTGCGCGTCGGTAAGTCAGTCTCCTACCACTCGCTGTATGGCGGCGCACGTAACAAGTCTGAACTGGTTGCTACCTTCTTGGCGGTGCTGGAACTTATCAAAGGGAAGCGTATTCTGATTGACGGCGAGGGTGAGAGCCAAAAGGTGACACTGGTCGGCAAGGGAGAGTTAAACGATGGAAATTAAAGAATATAAAGCCGCCATTGAGGCGATACTCTTTGCACACGGCGAACCGTTGGGCGCGGATCGTTTGGCAGAGTTGTTGGAAATTGACGCCGAAACGGTGCATCGCCTTGCGGGCGACCTGATGAGTGAGATCAACACCCGTTCGGGCGGTATCTCCATGGTGCGGCTGGATGAGCAGTATCAGCTGTGCACCCGCAGGGAATACGGCGATCTGATCCGCCGTGCACTGGATATTCGGCGCAATACCCCGCTGTCGCAGGCGGCAATGGAGGTGTTGGCGATCATCGCCTATAATCAGCCGGTCACCAAAGCGTTTGTGGAGCAGGTCCGCGGTGTGGATTGCAGTGCCGTTATTCAAGGCCTTATGCAAAAAAACCTCATTGAAGAGCGCGGCAGACTGGAGCTGCCCGGCAAACCGCTTTTGTATGGTACGACTCCTGTGTTTTTGCGCAGCTTCGGCGTGTCCAAATTGGACGAACTGCCACCGCTTCCGCAAAAGGAAGAGCAAGCGCGAATGGTGGAGACCACACTGGAAGAGGTCATCGAACAAGCTGAACCGACCGAAAACGAGGAGTGATCGTCGTGTGGGAGATCATCGGGTACTGTGCACTCGGTATCCTGCTTCTGTTGTTAGCCTTGCTGATCGTGCCGGTGTATGCGCGGCTTACCTTCCGCGAGGAACTCCGCTTGTGTGTGCGTGTGTGGGGAATTCCCGCGTTTCGTTATGATTCGGCGGATAAGAAAAAAAAGACGGCGCCTGCCGCTGTCGAAAAAACGAAGGTGTCGCCGCTACGCGCCGTTGCGGATCGCTTTAAGCGCGACGGCGTGGGCGCAACGCTTGATCTGTTTAAGCAACTCAGCAAATTAGCAGCCGGAACGGCGCGCCGTCTTCTCGCGGCGATCACGGTGGACAAGCTGTGTCTCCGGTTATATATTGCCGGCTCCGATGCGGCCGAGACTGCCGAAAACACCGGCAAGGTATGTGCCGTCTTATATCCTGCGGTCACGGCGTTGCAGCAGACCGTACTCCGCATCAAAAAGCGTGAGATCACCGTTACGCCGGATTTTCTTGCTGAACAAGGGCGGGCGGTTGCGGATGTCAGTATCCACGTCGTCCCGCTTCGCATATTGATACTGGCTATTTGGACATTTTTCCGTTCTCTCATGATTACCAAACGTCAAAAGGAGGTTTCCCAATATGGAAAACAAAGTGCAGAATCTGATGGGACTGTCGATCGACAAGATCAAAGAAATGGTGGACGTCAACACGGTTATCGGTGAGCCGATGACGTTGGCTGACGGCATGACCCTGATCCCCGTATCACGGGTATCCTATGGGTTTGCTTCCGGTGGATCCGACCTGCCCACAAAAGGTACGCAAGAACTGTTCGGCGGTGGCGGCGGTGCCGGTATCACCATCGGTCCGATCGCGTTTTTGTGTATCACGGGCGGCAACGTTCGTGTGGTGCCGATGGTGTCTGCGCCGGATACGCTCAATCAAGCGGTCAATATGATTCCGGACGTGGTGGATCGCATCGGGGGATTCTTTCACAAAGAGAAGAAGCAGGGCTAAACGGTATTTGCCTCGCATACCATTGGTAGCAAGGTAGGTGTCGTATTATGCTCAAACGAGGACTCGTCGTTGCTTGTATGTTCTTGTTGCTGTTACCGTGCTCAGTGACGGCGGAATCTATACCGTTGTCATCGCTGTCGGCGGTTGTGTATGAACCGGACAGCGGTCGCGTGTTGTATGCCAAGGATCCGGATACCAAGCGTCCGATGGCGAGCACCACCAAGCTGATGACGGCACTGGTCGCCGCCGAGTACTTACCGATGGACGGGATCGTTACCGTTCCCGAAGCAGCGGTGCTGGTGGAGGGCTCGTCAATGGGCCTGCGCGGCGGGGATACCGTTACGGTGCGCGACCTGCTCACCGGTATGCTGTTATCCTCCGGCAACGACGCGGCAAATGCCGTGGCACTGCTGACCGCGGGTTCGCTATCGGCGTTTGCGGAGCGGATGAATGAACAAGCGCAAAAGCTCGGCATGAGCAACTCGCTGTTTGTCACGCCTTCGGGGTTGGACGAAGGAGGGCACTGCTCCACGGCACGCGATATGGCGTTGCTCGGAGCGGCGGTCTTAAAATCGCCTGAGCTTGCCGCCATGTGTGCCGCTAAACAGGCGACGGTGACGATCTCGGACCGTTCGGTGACGCTGACCAATCATAACCGGCTTTTATCGCTGTACGAACCCACTATTGGGCTGAAAACCGGATTCACCAAAAAATCCGGAAGGTGCTTGGTCTCGGCGGCAACGCGCGACGGCGTAACGTTGGTGGTTGCCACTCTGAACGGCGGCGATTATTGGAATGACCACATGGCTTTGTATGAATACGGCTTTTCAATAACCGAATCGGTGTCTTTGCCGTTACCCGACCTGCCGCACGTGCCGGTTTCCGGCGGCGCGGCTTCGTCGGTCTCCTTGCGGGCGGATCCGCCCGAACCGATCACGTTGTTCAAAGGTGAGGCGGCCTCGGTCACCTGTCGTGTAGACCTACCTTCTTTCGTTTGGGCACCCGTCAAAGCCGGAGAACGGTTGGGCACGGCGGTTTATGAGTTGAACGGAACGGTACTGTGTGAAGTGCCGATAACAGCGGAACAAACAGTGGTCGAGAGGGCTCCGCTGGGATTTTTCAAAAAATGGAGGCGTCAGCTGCGTGCATTGCTGACCGCGATATTGGAGTAATACTATGGCTTTAACAAGACTGCAAAAAATACTGGCTGACCGCGGTGTCGCTTCGCGCCGCAAAGCGGAGGAATTGATCGAGCAGGGTCATGTCCGTGTCAACGGGCATCCTGCCAAAATAGGGGACAGGGCTGACGACCGTCGCGACGTTATCACGGTGCGTGGCAAACGCATCGACGCGCCGCCGGAGCTTGTGTATCTGATGCTGCATAAGCCGCGCGGGTATATCACGACCTTGAGCGACGAGAACGGTCGCAAATGTGTGGCGGACTTGGTGCGCGACGTGGGAGTGCGGGTGTACCCTGTCGGTCGGTTGGACAAGGAGTCCGAGGGCTTGCTGCTCTTTACGAACGACGGTGCGTTTTCCAACGCGATGATGCACCCTACGGCTCACGTTCCTAAGCGTTACCGTGTTACCGTGCGGTCACAGGTTACGGAGGAGCAGCTTTCGAAGCTTGAACAGGGTATCATGATCGACGGCAAAAAAACATTGCCCGCCGAAGCCGTGGTCGTCACGGAAGAAAAAGAAACCCCCGATTCACCGGCGCGCACCGTGCTGGAGATCGTGTTATACGAAGGCAGAAACCGTCAGATCCGCAAAATGTGCGAGGCGCTGGGCTTGGAGGTCGTTCGCCTCAAACGCACGGCGATCGGCACGGTCAAGCTGGGGATGCTGCCGCTCGGCAAATGGCGGCATCTGGATCCGAAGGAAGTGCGCGCGTTGTTGATGGCGGCACAGGTCAATGAAAAGATCGCCGCCAAGTACATAAAAAGCGGAAAGGGAAATGCGAATTATGGTCGAAGTGCATCCCGCCGATAAGGCGAAAACCGAAAGTTTAGCAAAACGGGCCGGTGTACCGATGCCGGTGCGTGCGATGAATATGTCCCGCGCAGGGGACGAGCTCGGCTACGTGCTGTATACCATTGACCGCGATACCGTCGAGATCATTGCCCTGTACTCCGAGGAACAGCCGCTTGAAGAGTTGTTGGTGCGTGCCGCACTTAACGACGCTGTGAACGCGCTCGCGATCACGGCGGTCTGCCGCAACGCAGCACATTTTGAACTGCTGGGGCGCTTGGGCTTTGCGGATGAAAACGGCACATACACCATCTTTATTCCGGACTTCTTTATGCGCCCGTGCAGCGGTTGCAGCGGTGCTTGACGAAAACTGAACAGAAAAAGACAAATTCTTCCGTTTTTATGTTCAAAAAACCTTGTGTTTTGCGTTAAAATACGATATACTGTACTCGAAAATTATTATGGCGTAGGATTGGCTTTTTGGGCGAATCTGCCGTATGGAGGTTGACTATATGAGCAAGCAAGCGTCCGAGGCGCTGGGGCGTCTGGAACAGTTCTTCGATCCGGGAACGTTTGTTGAGATCGATCGCTTGATGCAGGATGGGGACGCCCCCGTTCCGGTCGTTGGCGGTTACGGTTTGGTAAACGAAGCCCCGGTATATGCCTTTGCACAGGACCACACGGTCTGCAGTGGCGCTATCGGCAAGGCGCATGCAGCCAAGATCAAAACCGTGTACCGTTTGGCTGCACAAAACGGCGCACCGGTCGTCGGTCTGTTTGACAGCGACGGTGCGCGTTTGGGCGAGGGTATCGACGCGATGGATGCCATCGCCGAGATCTTAGCGGCGGCGAACGATCTGTCCGGTGTGGTGCCGCAGATCGCCGTGGTGCTTGGCGCTTGTGTCGGTTCGTCTGCGTTGATCGCGGCGGCGGCAGACGTGGTCATTGGCGTGAAGGATGCCGACTATTATTTGAACGTCGGTGACGATAACGGCAAAGCCGACGTCGGTGCCGAAACGGTGGACGAGGCGATCGCCAAAGTGCGCGAGCTGTTGTCCTATCTGCCCGCCAACAATCTGGCGGTCGCTCCGTTGTTCGAAACGGTAGCACCTGCGGCTGTTGACGGCGCCGATGCTGCGGCGATCGTAGCGGATGCCGGCTCGCTCTTTAAGCTGTATGACGATGATGTCGCGGCGTTTGCCCGTGTAAATGGTGCCGCCTGCGGCATTATCACCTTGGCGGGTGATCCGATCTCCTGCTGTGCCGCGTCGCGTGCCGCCCGCTTTATGCGACTGTGTGACAGCTTTTCGTTGCCGGTCATCACCGCGGTTGACGCGGCGGGCTTCAAAGGTCTCAAATGTGCTTCTAAGATCACGCAGGCGTATGCAGAGGCTACAACGGCTAAGCTGACGCTTATCACCGGTAAAGCCTACGGTGCGGTATATGTCGCTGTTGCCGGTAAGTTTGCCGGTGCGGATGCGGTGCTGGCGTGGCCCGATGCGTCGATCTCGCCGCTTGCTCCTGAAACCGCTATCCACATTGTGTGGAAGGATCGCTTGGCTGAAATGAACGATCCCACGAAGGACCGCGAAGCTCTTGCAGAGGAGTACCGTAGGACTTGTTGCAACGCCGACCTTGCGGCGGCACAGGGCGCGGTCACGGATATCGTGACGAAGGAAAACACGCGCGAACGTGTGGCGGCGTTACTGGAAATGCTGTCCGGCAAACGCGTCAGCAAGCTACCCAAGAAACACGCGAATATTCGCTTGTAATAGGCAATTACCTGAATGCGAAAGGAAGGTTTAAGTAATATGAAACGTTTTAACATCACCGTCAACGGCAAGGCTTATGACGTACAGGTCGAA
>CAZBAO010000060.1:0-9317 GCA_964490085.1 uncultured Eubacteriales bacterium
TCTTCGTAGTGAACGCAGTCAACACATTTCTTTTTTACAACCTGTTCAAGACGAACATCATAATCCAAACGACAAAGAACTGTTACTTCCGCTTCTGTAATTTTCTCCATAGTGGCAATATTAACATAAACCTCTTTGGTTTCTTCGCCAATAAAATACGGAAAGGCACAATTTTCAGTTTCAAATCTCGTTAATTTAATAAAAGAATTGTAATTATCATTTACGTATTGAATGAAATCATCAATGCAAAGAATATTTTGAGGATAGTAATAATAATCGTAGTCAATTTCAAGAATTTTCATAATAAATTGCCTTTCGAATATATAGATTTTCCTTATCATAGCATAAAAGCATCAATAAATCAATGCGAAGCATTGCCTGTAACCAACACGAAGTGTTGGATGTAATCATTTCGTAGAAATGTATGTAATCAATCCGAAGAAAGAAACATACAAAGCTTACGCTTTGATGACATACCGTTTGCAAGGCAATCGGATTACATGCCAATCCTTCGGATTGGATAAAAAAGACAAGTCTTTCGACTTGTCTTTTTTGGCGCCCCCTGCGCGAATCGAACGCACAACTAACCCTTAGGAGGGGTTTATTATATCCATTTAACTAAGGGGGCGTATCATTTAACAGGATAATTATACCACCCATTTTTTCTTTGTCAATTCATTGCTTTTTGAAAATAATGGTGTTATACTGTAGTATATTGCAGAATCGTGTCAAAGGGAGTTTTGATGTATGAAAAAAGGAATCTCGCTTTTGTTAGTGCTTGTGTTGCTGTGCGGCCTGACCGCCTGCGCCGGAACCAACGACGAACCGGCAGCCGATCCGACGACCACAACGGTTACTACACCCGTTTCCGACAAGGGTCTCAACCCGCTGACCGGTGAAAATGATATGACCGGCACCAGCACCCGCCCTGTCGCTGTTATGATCACCAACGAACCGGGCATTATCGGCAAGCAATACGGTATTGACAAGGCTGATTTTTATATGGAAACCGAAGCCGAGGGTAGCATTTCCCGCATGATGGCGGTGTTCGCCAGCGCCGACCGCATCCCCGATAAACTGGGCCCAATCCGCAGCGGCCGCACCCCGTTTATTGCCACCGCTAACGCACTGGGCGCCGTATACGTGTACTCCGGCGCTACCACGTACGTGTTGAACGTCATTAAAAACACTCCGAATTTTGACTCCATCACCAACACCGACGGTGTGACACTATGGCGCGACTCGTATTTGTCCGCCAACGCGAATGTGAGTTGGAACAACCTTATCACCGGCGGGGACAAGCTCGTTGCCGGAATGGAAAAGAGAAACATCTCCGACCAAGCGATCAAGAGCATCCCGTTCTCATTCGGCGAAAAAACCGGCGATATCACCGCCAACACCGTTCAGCTGAAATCCACCGCCAGCACCAACGTGACCTTCCTGTACGATGCCGAAACCGGTCTGTACGGCAAGAACAACGGCAAAGCCGCTTCCTGCACACCGCAGAAATCGCTGGAGGGCAACCAAATCAAGGTTTCCAATATTTTGATTCTTCACGCGGAAAAGTACGTAGAGGCTAAGGACAGCAAATACACCTGGTACAACTTCAAGACCGGTGAAGGCACCGGTTATCTCATTTCAAACGGCACCGCCCGTCAGATCAAGTTCAACCGCTCTGAAGACAGCCTGAGTATTATGGAAACGGACGGCAGCACCGCGCAGTTCGCCACCGGTAAAACCTATATGTTCCTCACGGACAAGACCCTTAGCAACAGTTTGGTTTTTGAATAATCAACATAAAAGCGCGGCGCGCTGCTTAAATGAGCAGCGCGCCGCGCTTTTGCTTTAGTGCTTGATGCCGCGAAGCGGGGTGACGGTGCCGTCCGGCCGTTCAACGGTGGTGTTATCCAATATCTGCTTCATGTTCGAGCGGAATTCGCGGATATATTCTTCCCGCAACTGCTGCCGTTCTCGTTGTTCCTCAGCGGTCAGCTCACGCTCACGCGACAAACGCGTCAGTTCGCTGATACGATCCATTTTTCGTTGCTGCATACGATCACCCCAACGGTTCTTTGGCTATCTTCGCCGACTGACGCGGAAACCGCGGCGGCGTCAAATTCTCTTTATCGATCACAAACAAGCGGCGCCCCTGCTGCTCCACACCGTCGTGCGGCTGACAAGGGAGCATCAGTTCTTTCGCCGCGGACACCCGCCCGCCGAGCAACTCGACGGCGCGTTTTGCCGCCTGCATCTCCGCATCGCTGTCCGGCCCTTTCATGGCAATAAAGCGCCCGCCCGTTTTCACAAACGGCAGACAGTATTCCGAGAGCACCGGCATCGCCGCTACCGCGCGTGCGGTCGCGACGTCAAACTGCTCACGCAGTTTCGGATTTCGCCCGCCTTCCTCAGCGCGGGAATGGATGAGCTGCGCCTGAATACCCAGCGCATCACACACTTCCTTTAAAAAGATCAGCCGTTTATTCAGACTGTCCAACAGCGTGAGCTGAATATCCTCCCGCATGATGGCAAGCGGGATTCCCGGGAATCCCGCACCCGTTCCGACGTCGATCACAGAAATACCGATTTTTTCAGGTAAAAGCGTCAACGCGGTCAGGCTGTCTGTAAAATGCTTGAGCACGATATCCTGCGGCTCGGTGATCGCCGTCAGATTCATCCGCTGATTCCACTCGACAAGCAACTGTGCATAGCGATCAAACTTTTGACAAGCCTCGTCGCTGACCGCAATACCGTACTCCGCCGCATAGGCGCGCAAAAGATCTGTATCAATCATGTGTTTGCCCCCAACCATACGATCAGCACCGACACGTCCGCCGGACTGACACCGCTGATGCGGGATGCCTGCCCGATACTGCGCGGACGGATCTTGCCAAGCTTTTCTTGCGCTTCCTTGCGCAGACCGACAATCGTCGTATAATCGACATCCACCGGCAACAAGCGATTTTCCAGCCGCCGCATTTCGTCAATATCCGCCTGCTGGCGGCGGATATACCCCTCATATTTGATCTCGACCTCGACTTGCTCGCGCACCAACGCATCCAGCGGCGGGCGATCGGTGTCGATTGCCGTCAAATTGTCGTAATTCAACTGCGGTCGACGCAACAATTCCTCCAACCGAACACCGCTGACGACCGTCGTGGTACCGTTTTGCACCAGGACGGCATTGAGTTCGGCGGTGGGGGAGAGAATGGTCTTCCGCAACCGCTCACGCTCCGCCGCCTTTTGCTGCTGACGGCGGCAAAAGCGTTCCCACCTGCCGTCGTCCACCAGCCCGACCGCTCTGCCGAGCGGCGTTAAGCGTTCATCGGCGTTATCTTGCCGCAAAACGAGGCGATACTCCGATCGCGAGGTCATCATGCGGTAGGGATCCATACACCCCTTGGTGACCAGATCGTCGATCAGCGTGCCGATATAACTCGACGCGCGATCCAACAGCATCGGCTCGCGCCCCTGCAACTTGAGCGCGGCGTTGACACCGGCAACCAAGCCCTGTGCCGCCGCCTCCTCATAGCCGGAGCTGCCGTTAAACTGCCCCGCACCGTAAAGGCCGGGAAATTCCTTGCATTCCAACGTGGCAGACAGCTGCAACGGATCACAGCAATCGTACTCGATCGCATACGCCGGCCGCATGACCACGACGTTCTCCAAGCCGGGGATGGTATGCAAAAACTTAAGCTGTACGTCCACCGGCAAGGACGAGGAAAGCCCCTGCAAATACATCTCGTCCGTATGTAACCCGCACGGCTCAATAAAGACCTGATGCCGCTCTTTATCGGCAAAGCGCACGACCTTATCTTCAAAACTGGGACAATACCGTGGCCCGACACCGCTGATCCTTCCGCCGTACAGCGGCGAGCGATGCAGATTTTCCAAAATGACACGCTTGGTTTCGGCGGTCGTCCAGGTGATATGGCACGCAACTTGATTTTCCAGTTTCCCTTCCGTTTCAAACGAGAACGGCACCACCGGCTCGTCCCCGAGCTGCTCCTCGGTTTTGGAAAAATCGATACTGGAACGCAGCACGCGCGCGGGCGTTCCGGTCTTAAACCGACGCAACGACATTCCCATCTCCACCAACGATTGCGTCAGTTCGGAGGCGGGGAAAAGGCCGTCCGGCCCGCCGTCGTACGATACATCGCCGATAAACAGCGTCCCGCGCAGATAGGTGCCGGTAGCGAGTATCACCGCTTTGGCGGTGTACTGCTCCTCTAACCGCGTGGTCAGCAGCCACTCATCGCCAACACGTTCCAGCGCCACGATCTCAGCTTGTTTCAGGATAACGTTCGGCGTGGTTTCAAGCTTTTGCTTCATATACGCGCCGTACACACGGCGGTCGATCTGTGCGCGCAGGGAATGAACCGCGGGGCCTTTGCCGCGGTTGAGCATACGGGACTGTAAAAAGGTAGCATCCGCCGCCTTTCCCATTTCACCGCCGAGCGCGTCGATCTCACGAACCAAATGCCCCTTGGCAGTGCCGCCGATCGACGGATTACACGGCATATTACCCACCGCATCCAAATTGATGGTGAAGATCGCCGTACGGCATCCGAGCCGCGCCGCCGCCAAAGCGGCTTCAATGCCTGCGTGCCCCGCGCCGATAACGACAATATCGAATTGTCCTGCCGAAAATTTCATACCGTTTGCTCCTGAAACCGAGATTCTTCGTCTATTATAACGCCTTTTTCTTCACTCTTCAACTATATTTTCTTTCCCCAAACTTTCCACAATGCCTTTATGTGGAAAAGTGGAAAGTTCGGTGGAAAACTTTTTTGCCCTCTGCGCACCTTGCCGCACCTTGCCGCATCCCGTCGAACCGGTCACACTTTCCACCGATCCTTCCACATTTCGCCGCTTTTATATTGAAAACCCGCTTTTTTTATGATACCATAGTGTGACAGGACTCAGACCCTGTCACACTAAGAAAAACTGTGAACGGAGGGTGTTTATGCCGGCTTTGACAGATCTGAACACCGTGCGCGACATTTTATCACGACACGGCTTTTCGTTTTCCAAGGCGCTCGGTCAGAATTTTCTCATAAACCCCTCGGTTTGCCCACGCATGGCACAGCTGTGTCATCCCGAGCTTGACGGTGAATTTGCCGTTCTGGAGATCGGGCCCGGTATCGGGGTGCTGACGAAAGAACTGGCACGGGTGGCAACACGCGTCATCAGCATTGAATTGGATACCCGCCTGCTCCCGATCTTGCAGGAAACGCTTGCGGAGTATTCGAATGTCACCGTTATCAACGGCGATGCGATGAAGCTCGACCTCGCCGCGATCATTCAAGAACACGCCGAGGGACTTCCGGTCGTCGTGTGTGCAAACCTGCCGTATTACATCACCTCCCCGCTGCTCATGCGGCTGCTCGAAAGTCGGCTGCCGATCGAAGCGATCACCGTATTGGTGCAAAAAGAGGCCGCCGTGCGGCTGTGCGCACAGCCCGCCACCCGCGAGTGCGGCGCGGTCACCCTGGCAGTGCGGTATTTTGCCGAGCCGGAGATCCTGTTTTCGGTATCCCGCGGCAGTTTTTTGCCCGCCCCGAAGGTGGACAGCAGTGTCATCCGCCTGCGACTGCACGACGAAACGCCTTGCGACATTGCCGACGAAGCGCTGTTCTTCCGTCTGGTACACGCGGCGTTCCAGCAACGTCGAAAAACCTTGTCCAACTCGCTCGGCTGTGCGGGATACACCAAGGAACAGATCGCAAAAGCATTACAAACGGCGGGACTTTCGCCCACTTCCCGTGCAGAAGAACTGACACTGGCGCAATACGCGGCTTTAACGACCGCTTTTCAGAACGTATAAAAACACCCTGCTACAGCAGGGTGTTTTTACTTTGTTTTTTCTCGATTTGCGGGAGTCTGCCGTATAAAGCGGTATTCTCCCGCACGATGCCGGCAAGCCAATCGTTGATACAGCCCTGCCCGATACGCCACTGCCAGTTGTCACCGAGCGTTGCCGGTGTGTTGATACGCGCCTCACTGCCGAGCCCGATAATATCCTGCATCATTAAAACGGCGGTATCCGCCACCGACATGAGCGCCGCGCGCATCATTGACCAGTTAAAGCCTTCTTCATCGTCTACGTGGAGATATCGACGTGCCATCTGCACGTCTTCTGCGTCTGCCGTTTCCGCCCAGCCGAGAATGGTATCGTTATCGTGCGTGCCGGTATACACTACGCAATTTCGGTCGTAATGATGCGGCAGATAGTCGCTGTCCTCACGGCTGTCGAACGCGAATTGTAAAACCTTCATGCCGGGGAAGCCGGAAACAGCCAATAATTCCCGAACGGCGGGAGTGAGAAAGCCGAGATCCTCGGCAATGATCGGCAGATCCCCACCCAACGCTGCGAACAGCTCCATGCCGGGACCTTTGACCCAATGTCCGTTTTTAGCGGTCAGCTCGCCGTACGGCACGGCAAAATACGATTCAAACCCACGGAAATGATCGATGCGCACCAGATCATACAGTTTCAGCGCATACCGCAGGCGGCGTTTCCACCAGCCGTAACCATCCTTTTCCATGTACGACCAATCATACACGGGATTTCCCCAAAGCTGACCGTCCTCGCAAAAAGCGTCCGGCGGAACACCCGCCACCAGCTCGGGACGCAAACGTTTATCCAACTGAAACTGAACGGGTTCCGCCCATACGTCGGCGCTGTCGTATGCCACATAGATCGGAATATCTCCGATAATGCGAATACCGGCGGCGTTGGCGTACTCCTTGAGCGCCGACCACTGCACGGTAAATTCATACTGCACAAATCGATAAAACGCCAATTCCTCGGCATAGGTGCAACGAGCGGCAGACAGTGCCGCCTCCTCGCGCAGACGGAGCGGTTCTTCCCATTCCGACCAATTTTCGTCTGCGTGTGCCTTTTTGAGTGCCATGAACAGCACGTAATCGTCCAGCCACCACGCGTTTTCCGCACAAAAGGCGTGGTATTCTTTATCCGGCACAAAGCGACGAAACGCTTTTTTCAAAAGCGGCAGCCGGTTTTCGTACAGCTTGCCGTAGTCGACCCTTGCAGGCTCGCTGCCAAAATCACAGGCGGTGAGCTCGTCTTCGGTCAGTAAGCCGTCGTCTTTAAGGGTATCCAGATCAATGAAATACGGATTTCCCGCAAACGACGAGAACGACTGATACGGCGAGTCGCCGTAGCTCGTAGGCCCGAGCGGCAGTACCTGCCAGTAGCTCTGCCCTGCTTTTACCAAAAAATCGACAAATTCATAGGCTTCCTTGCCGATCGTGCCGATACCGTAGGGGGACGACAACGAAAAGATCGGCATCAAGATACCACTTGCTCTCATGGACTCATCACTATCCTTTGACTGCGCCGGACAGCACACCCGTGATGATGTGCTTCTGGCAAATGATATAAATAACCACGATGGGGATCAGACACATCATGATCATCGCCATCGTCGCACCGTAATCCACCCGACCGAAGCTGCCCTGTAAAAACTGAATGTGGATCGGGATCGTCATATATTTGGTACGATCCAGCACCAGATACGGCAACAGATAATCGTTCCATACCCACATGATCTGCAGGATCGCCACCGAAATATAGGTAGCTCTCATGATCGGCATATCCACCAAAAAGAAGGTCTGCAGAGCGTTACAGCCGTCGATATTGGCGGCCTGCTCCACCTCCCGCGGGATACTTTTAATAAACCCCGAAAACAAGAATACTGCCAGCCCCGCGCCGAAGCCGAGATAAATGATGGGGATGGTCCACGGCGTATTGAGATTGAGAGTGTCCGCGGTTTTGGACAGCGTGAACATCACCATCTGGAACGGTACGACCATGGAGAAAATGCAAAGGTAGTATATCATTTTACAGAACCAGCTGTCAACACGGATGATATACCACGCCGCCATCGACGTGCACAGCAGGATCAATGCCACCGAGAAAACGGTGATGACCACGCTGTAAAAGGCAGACATATAAAACGGATAGTTGCCGTTGTTGATACCGGTTATATAGTTCTGAAGCCCCATAAACGTGTCCGCCGCAGGCAGCTGAAACGGAGTCAAGGCAATGGACGAGCTGCTCTTGAACGAGTTTATCAGCACGATCACGATGGGCAGCACCCACGCGATCGCAAGCAGCGAGAAAATAACGGTCAACGCCGTATTGACCGCGCGCGTGCCGCGGCTCAAATTTGACTGCATTATTCCTGTACCTCCCTGCTTCTGGTCAAATACAGCTGGGACAGGGCGATCGCCACGACCACCACGAAGAAGATGACCGCCTTCGCCTGACCGACGCCCATGTTGGATACGCTGTTATAGAACGATTGGTAGATGTTAAGCGCCAGCATTTCGGTCTGTCGGAACGGCGCACCACCCGTCAGCGCTAAGTTCTGATCGAATAGCTTAAACGAGTTCGTCAGCGTTAGGAAGGTACAGATCGTAACCGACGGCATCACACACGGAACGGTGATGTGGCGCAGGATCTGCCACGCGCCGGCACCGTCGATCTTGGCGGCCTCCAGATATTCCGTCGGCACGTTTTGCAGACCGGCGATATAAATGATCATCATATACCCGATCTGCTGCCAGCAAAGCAGAATAACAAGTCCCCAAAAGCCGTAGGTAGCGTTGAGCGCCAGCGTCGAATCCAAAAAGCGGATGATAACACCGTCCAGAATCATTTTCCAGATGTAGCCGAGCACGATACCGCCGATGAGATTCGGCATAAAGAACACCGTGCGAAAGATGGTGGAGCCCTTGATCCCCTTGGTCAGGACAAACGCGATCGCAAACGCAGCGAGATTGATCACCAAGACAGATATGACCGTAAACGCGACCGTAAACAGAAACGATCGCAGAAAGGTTTCGTCCTGAAATGCTTTTACATAGTTGTCAAAGCCGACAAAGGTCGTAAATTTTAAGGTCTTAAACCGAAAAAAGGATAGATAGATGCCCTGAAGGAACGGCCAAACAAAGCCGACGCAAAACGCGATGAACGTGGGCATTAAAAACAGCGGCGCAAAGACGCGCATCGAACGCCGCTGACTGCGGCTCATCACCGCGGAAGACGACCGTTTTGTTGCCTTTTTCATGTGCAGTCCCCCTTGTTGTTATGCCGAAAAGGGCGGCCGCCCAGCAGCCGCCCTTTTTCAATCAGAATTATTGATGTGATGCCTGATATTGCGTCGCCCAACCGTCCACAATCGCGGTTTTCACGCCGTTCCAGTCGCCGGTGCCGGCGGAGTACGCCGCCAGTGCCGAAACGACCTCGGCGCGCCAGGCGTCGGTGTTCGGGGTATATGGGAACATCCACT
>CAZBAO010000061.1:0-9254 GCA_964490085.1 uncultured Eubacteriales bacterium
TATTTGTTTCATCCCCGACGGCGATTACGCGGCGTTTTTAGAAAAAACGATGGGTGTTCCGCGTGAGGCGGGCGATTTTGTGGATATGAACGGGCAGGTCGTCGGCCGGCATACCGGTATGATCGGCTATACCATCGGGCAACGTAAGGGGCTGGGTGTTGCGTTCGGCGAGCCGCGGTTCGTGGTGCGCAAGGATGCTGCGCTGAACACGGTGACGCTCGGCAAGAGCGAAGACTTGTTTACCAACATGTTGATCGCGGACCGCCTGAATTGGATCTCGATCCCGACGTTGACCGAGCCGATGACGGTGACCGCGAAAACGCGGTATTCGCAAAAAGAAGCAGCGGCGGTTATCGAGCCGTGCGGCGATTCGCGGGTGAAAGTGACGTTTTCCGAGCCGCAGCGCGCGATCACGGTCGGGCAAGCGGTGGTGTTTTATGACGGCGAACTCGTTGTCGGCGGCGGCACGATCATACAAGCATAAAAACGGGGACAGAGCACAAAGCTCTGTCCCCGTTTGGTATTTACAGATATTCCTTTAGTACCTGTGCGATACCGCCTTGATCGTAGGGGGCGGTGATGCGATCAGCGATCGCCTTGACCGGTTCATCCGCGTTACCCATTGCGACGCCGATACCGACGTACTGCAACATGTCGTAGTCGTTCATACTATCCCCAAAAGCAATGCTTTGTTCGCGGGGAAGATTCAGTTCTGCAAGCACCTTACGAATACCGCTCGATTTCGAGCAGCCTCGTGGGACGATCTCCGCGTAATGCGGGTGCTGAATGACGTCCAGATGCTCGTTGACGTACGGCGCGACAGACGGCGGGATCACACTGTACACCGTGAGTTTGGAGGTGATCTCATTCGGGTATTGCTTCCGCCACTCGGCGGCGGTGTAAAGGCGGGGATAGGCGGGAACCAGCTTGGTCGCCGTCGGGGAGGCGAGCTGTACCATATGATTCTCGGTCTCCATCACAAGCGTGGCATCCGATTGTTCGAACGCCTGTTGAATGGGGGCGAGGAGCTCCTCGGAAACACAGGTGCGGTAGATCACACGATCTCCGATCGACACGTACGCGCCGGCACCCGCGACGATGCCGTCGAAGCCAATATCCAGAACGGCGGGATACAGATAGCCGGTAGAACGGCCGGTACACAAAAACAAATAGTTTCCGCGTGCACGGAACGCGCGCATCGCTTCCACATCTACGGCAGCGGGCGGTTCGTTACGCATAGCCAGCGTGCCGTCAAGATCAAAAAAAGCGGCGATAGGTAAAGACATAATAACATCCTCTTAGGTGAAATTGAATATGGGTGAGAACCCCATCAGCGCCAACGCGAGCAGGCCGAGATACACAAGCGTTGCGGGAAGACCGCGGAACGACGAGGGAATATCGGGATTGTCCATGCGGTCGACCGCCTCGGCGGTCATCGCGGAGAGAAAGGAAAAGCCGAACGCGGCACCGGCAGCGAGTCCTAAAGCGGGTAAAAAGGATACGGATACCTGCAGATTAAGCAATAACGCCACACCGACAACCAGGTTGTTAAAGGCCGTGAGCGGCAGTAGGTGCCGTACACGGCGGTATAGTGTTTCAAAACGGCTGAGGATTACGATGGCGAGCAGGTACAGCAGACAGACTATGCACACGATAATGAGTGGGCGTAGCATCCGCACCCACCAAGTGGTGGCAAGCAACCGATCAATGGGATAAAAGATGGCGGTCGTGATCACCGAAAAGCACAAGACCAAAACGCCGAAACGAAGCAACTGGCGGGGGCTGCGGTTGATTTTAAGTATTACCGAGGAATCAAAGCCGGCGGTGAGCACCAAATTCTGCATGGTGGCAGCGATCAGAAAAACGAGCAATGTATTCACGACCGTGTTCATAACACACCCACCTCCTGTGAATCCTTACGGCGCAGCAACCGCTTGAACCATTGCAGAGCGGCGGCCATGAAGCCGAGCAGAACAAAGCCGATGAAGGGATGTGCGGCTTCGGGGAAACGCGTTTCGTAGCCGAGCGGGACGTTCCAAAGCGTGCCGTAGATCGCCATTTCACGCAGTGCGGATGCAACACACAGCACCAAGCTGAAGCCGAGAGCAGAGCCGAGCGAGTCTGCCAGTGTGAACGAAAGACGGGAGCGCTCGGCTGTCGGTGCGATGGCGGAGCGGTACGTATACAAGGTGTTTACCGTCATAAGCGGCAAAAACAGATACAGGTGTGCGTAGATCTCCGCGGAAATAAACAGGTGTAATACGACCGACACGCCCAGCAGCAGAACCGAGGAGAGAAGTACGTAGACGACCGGTTGCAGGCGGGTGGCGACGTGCCTTGCAAGCAAGGCAAAGAGAAAATCTGTGAGCACAAGAGTTACGATGGTACATGCTGATAAGGCGACGCCGTAGCGCAGGTCGATACCCATTGCCAAAATGGGACACAGACCGAGGGCTTGAACCAGCACCACGTTTTGGGGGAGAAACGCGGCCCATACCACCGACCAAAAATCACGTAATGACGATCTCATGCCTGTTCCACCTCCGTTTTTCTGCGGCGGAAAAGCGCGGTCAACTGCCAGCAGCTACGATCGAGCAGGGGCGAGAAAGAATTGACCAGCATGACCGCGAAAAATTCACAGCATTCGAAACGACCGTAATGACGCAGGATCATGGTCAGGATCGCTGCGATCACGCCGTACAGGATACGCGCTAACCAAAAACGCGGCGCGGTGACCGGATCGCTGAGAAGAAACACGCCGGAGAACAACAGCAGGCCGGTGCACAGCTCCAGCGAAACACTGGTGGCAGCATCGATGGAGGCGCGTGGAAACAGTGCCGCTAAGAGCGCGCAAACCATCAAATAGGGGATCAGGATAAACGGCGATGATGAGTGGCGCATAAACAGGTACAGCGCACACGCGAGCAGGATCAGAACGCCGGTGGAGCCGATCGGGCCGGGGAAATCACCGCTGAGCAGAGAAATCCAGCCGTACGAGGTCGTGCCGCCGCTGTTGAGCTGTGCGGTAGGCGAGGCGGCTGTGATCACCGTCGAGGTGTCAAAAAGCGGCAGAGAATCGGTCAACGTCGGATCGGGATACACGAAAAGGCGGGTCGGGAAGCAAACGGCGCAAAACGCCATGCCTGCCGCCGCGGGATTGAAAATGTTGCGGCCGGTTCCGCCAAACGGCATTTTGGCAACGCCGATGGCAAACGCCGCACCGATGGCGGGAACCCAGAAAGGGGCGAGCGGCGACATCATCGCACCGATCAGCCCGCCGGTCACCATGCAGGTGGCGTCCGATAATGAGGGACGGCCGTGGCGGAACAGTCCGCAGATGAATTCGGTGATCACCGCGCTGACAATACCGGATAACAACAGCAAGAGCGGGCGAATGCCGTAATGCAGGCAGGAAAACGCCGTCAGCGGAACCAAGCACAGCAACACACCGTAGGATTGATAGGCGGGACGCTGTGCCTCGCGCAGATGCGGGGCGGCAGAAGCTTTAAGCATCGTCATCCTCCTCCAATTCAACGGAAATCGTGTTGTCCGCCGTTTTTGCTTCTTGGACAACCGCGGCAAGATCAATGCCACAGGGGCAGATATATGAGCACGCGTTACAGCCGTCACAGCGATCGGCGGACAGAGAGGTAAGCCGCTCGTAGTGCATGTTCCGATATCGACGGTTGATCTCAAACGGCAGAAGCCCCGCGTGACACACCTGCACGCAACGGCCGCAGCCAATACAAGTGCGCGGTGTAACGGGGCGGATCGCCCCTGCGGTAAACGCCAATATGCAGGTCATGCCGGGTAGGATCGGAATATCCGAGGTCAGTGCCGTCGTTCCGGTCATCTGTTCCCCTAAAATGAGATAATCCGGCGGCTCGATCAAGCCGCAGTGCTCCAGCACCTTCTGTACGGTTGTTCCGAACGGTACGGATATGTTTTGCGGGTGCGGGACGGCGTCGCCGGCGACCGTAACGGTACAGCGGTCGTGCGCTTCGCCCAGATACAGGGCGCGGTACAGTGCCAAACACGCCTGCACGCCGATGCGGCATACCCGCGCGCTGTATTTAACGGTGCCGCGCTTTCCGTGCTTGCTATAGTGTACCGGTGCGGCTTTCGGATAATACGAGTCGGTCTGATAGACGTAGTCCTTACCGATGCGCAGCGCGATCGAGCGCCGACGCTGGCCGGAAAGGCAAACGGCAATGTGATACCGCGGAGCACCGATACACAGGGCGGCTAACCGCAGCCCCTCCAACACCTGCTCGGCGTGGTCGCGCAGTACCGCCCAAGCGCTGGAAGCGTACGGTTCGATCTCAATACCGTCTGCCACCAGAAATTCGCAACCGGCTGCCTGCCAGTTGCGCAGCTTTAAGATCAGCGGTACGCCGTCCAGCTCGTCGATGACGTCGGCGGTCTCCGCGGTTTTAAGGATCAGCTCGGGTGTGAGCGTTTCCGGCAACGGCACGGGCACCTCCGGCAAGGGTACGTTGGGCATACAGTCAATTACAGCACAGTTAAGTGTGCCGTACAACGGGTGCTGGATCTCGCGTTCGCCGCTGACCGCGCCCATCACGCTGGAGCATACGACCGCGAGCGGGTCGTCCTCAATGACCGCGAGGGGGGTCCCTTTATTCACGGTGTCGTATAGTGAAACGGCGGGTCGCACAGCCGCTTCGGTGGCAAAGGCAAAAGGGAGAACGACCTGAGAGACCTCAGTCAGCTCTGCTGTCGGCTGAGAAATAGCGGGTTCCTTGCGGAATAACAGCCGAATCCCATGTCGAGAAAGCATATTGCAACACCCTTTCTAAAGATTCAAAAGATTTCCAAAATTTTACCTCTTGCAAAGAGCCTGTACCGTTAATATGATAGTGATATACGGTCCTTTGCAAAGGAGGAGCATGCGATGAAAATAGAACCGCTTAGCAGCGGCGATTTACGGATATGGATGACCGATGAGGAACTATGCCGATGGGGTTTGCGATTGGAGGATATGCAAGCGGGTACGGCGGAAACCGACCGCGCCATGCGGCGGCTGCTCAGTGTTGCCAGACAGCGCCTGCCCTTTCATTCAAACGGCAGCGCGCTGGTCGAAGTATTACCGCTGGAGGGCGGATGCTTGTTTCTGTTTAGCTCGTCGGGTCGGTCGACGCTGCCGATCAGTCTGCCGCAGGTCTACGTGCTGGAGTCGGCTGAGGCGGTACTGGGGTTCGGTCAAACACTGTCTGCTTCACGGCGCGCCTGCCTGCCGCCGGCTTCTCTGTATCGGCAAGGGGAAGCGTACGTGCTGATCCTGTACGCAGGGCTCGGCACCACGGTTGGTTGTCGCCGCCTGCTGCAGGAATACGGCCATCGGTTGGGAGAAGGGTATGCCACCGCTTCCTATATAGAGGAACACGGTACGCCGATCACGGTTGGAGATGCGTTGCAGCGTCTGTGCGCAGCGTATGGATCTCCGCCACCAACGCCTTAGCATCGGCAGCGTTAAAGAGGGCACTGCCTACCACGGCAATGTCCGCGCCCGCTTCGGCGGCGATGGGTGCAGTCTTGGCGGAAACGCCGCCGTCCACCTGCAACTGTACGGGTAAGCCGCGTCGGTCGATCTCGGCGCGCAGCTCGCGCACTTTCGGCATCATGTCCGCCATAAAGGACTGTCCACCAAAGCCGGGCTCGACGGTCATCACGAGAATCATATCGACTTTATCCAAATACGGAAACACGGCGCTCGCGGGTGTTTTCGGTTTGACGGTCAGTGCCGCTTTTTTGCCGAGAGCATGAATCTTATCCAGCGTTTCGGCAATCGGCGCGGCGCTTTCCACGTGGAAATTGATGAGGTCCGCGCCGGCTTTGGCAAACGCCTGGATCAGACGGTCGGGATATTCCATCATCAGGTGCACGTCAAAAAACATGTCCGAGATCGGGCGCAGACGCTCGATGACGGGCGGGCCGAAGCTCAAGTTCGGAACGAACACGCCGTCCATCACGTCCAGATGCACCATATCGGCACCGCTCTGCTTTACGAAATTCATTTCCCGTTCCATGTGCGCAAAGTCACAGGTGAGAATCGAGGGGGATACCAGCATAGAAAGCCTCTTTCCTGCCCCTGAGGGGCATAGCATTACCAGGTATAGTATATAATATTTTGACAAAAAGGTCAATAACTTACCAAAAAGCCCCTGACAGCTGTCAGGGGCTTTTATATTAAAAAGAAAATACCATTTCCCTGTTTGCTTCGTTCGTATTATCGGTAAATACAAAGCCAAGCTTGCGGTAGGTGGTGACCGCGGCAACATTATCCTCGGCAACATGGAGTCGAATGCTGTTAAAATTACATTCTCGGCAAAAACGAATGGCATGTTGCATAAGGTGAAATGCCAGATGGTTTCCACGGTGTTCCGGAAGAACATATACATTGTTTATATAAGCTTCTCTGGTTTGATAATTGTTACAGTAAACATTGAGCATAGCGATAATGCGGTTTTCAATTACTATCCCAAACACATTGCCGTGTTCCAAAAATTTTCGTATCCCGCTGACCAGTTCACTTTCAGAGAGGTTGCGCCCGATTTCTAGATTGTGGCGGTAAAGCAGGTCAAACGCATTATCGAGGTCATTAATGCGAATCACCGTGTGTATCGCGTCTTTCATTGTAATTTTATGGTCGGCGGAATAAATGAAATAGCCGGACATATCCCCGCCGTTTGTCGTGACTGTTTGAAGGGTAGTATTTTTTAGCGAATATTCACGGCACCATTCAGCGGAGCCTGCTGCTTTGAAAAGAGGGAGCAGTGCTTCGGATTGCTTACAAAGAAAATAAATGCCCGCGTGGCAACGAGAATAAGCCGGTCTATAGGTGTATTGCCCAAGTGCAACGTCAATAGCGGCTCCGAAGTAATCAAAGTCGGTACTCAAGCCGACTAGTGTATCTGCAATACGGTCCCCGCCACCGCGGGCGCCGATCTCAACAAAAAAGATATCACCGTTTTTGAACTTGAGTTCTAAATGTGATAAACCATTATGGATTCCTAAAACGGTTAAAATATCGTGGGTTGCGCGCTCTAACAAAAACCGTTCGGTATCCTCGAGGTGTGCCGGTTGGTGATGACCCAATTCGATAAAATGCGGGGGGCCAGAGGAATCTTTTTGCGTTATTTGTATGATCTGATGATGGTTGTCGGAAGAAAGACATTCTACGGAGTATTCTTGTCCACCCGCAATATATTCCTCAACCAAAACTTGACCGTTTGAGGAATACTGTTTGGCGTAAGTTACGGCAGCATTCCATTCAGACCGCGTTTGAACCAAAGTGATGCCGCGTTTCCCGCAAGAGTCGGGTGCTTTGATTATGGCCGGTAGAGGAAAATCCTGCGCCTCTTCAAGGAGCGAAAACCGTGGTTGGCGTACGCTTGACAACTTGGCAACTCGTTGGCGCATAATATATTTATTACGCGCCGCAAAACCGCCGATCACGGAATTTCCACGCAGATGTAACCGATGCGCAACTTGCGCGGCAACCTCGGTGCTGATCTCGGAGGAAGGAACAATACCGTCGATCTGTAAGGCCTTGCAAGACTCGGTAATGCGGTCAACGTCGAATATTGAAACGTCGACAAAGGTATCGCAATCCTCGCGATAAAGCGAATCCGCATACTGCCCGAAGCATACGGTGTGTACACCTTTCACTTTGGCGCTGTCCAGATACGGTTTAGCGGCTTCACCGGCTCCAATGATGGCCAATCGTTTTCTTAAACGCATAAAAAGTCCTCCAAAAGCCAAAAAGTAGAATAATTATCTACAATTATACTTAAATGTGACTGATTTGTCAACTTTTGGAGAAAATGTCGTTTTTTAATCTATAATCGAAAACGAGAAGAGGTGTATGTATGCTTGGAGAACGGTTGTTAAAGTTGCGAAAAGAAGCGGAATTAACGCAGGATGAGTTGGCCGCCATCCTTTCCATTAACAAACATTCCATTTCATCATACGAACGGAACAAGAGCGAGCCGCCGGACGACCTTAAAATTGCTATTGCGCAATATTTTGGGGTGTCGGTAGATTATTTGCTGGGTATAGCGGATACGCCCATGCCCTATAAGGTGCAGGAGCACTGTGTGCGTTTTCCGGTGCCGCTGACAGCGACAGAACGGGAAGCGGTAATAGAGTACGCCGCCTATCTTGTTTATAAACGGACAAGTGGCAAATAAAAAGGAGCCGCTGAGTAAAACTCAGCGGCTCCTTTGAATTTATTTTACGACTTCTACTTTGAAACCGTTGCCGATGCCGGCGGCGTTCGCGTCGTCGGTGTCGACGTGCATTTCCAAACGGAACGCTTTGTTTACACGCACCTGCACGTCGTAGAAGGTGGTGCGGCGTTCACCTTCCACCTCGACCGTGACGTAGTCGCCGTCCCTTACGCCAAACGCGGTGCCGTCCTCCTCGCTCATGTGAATGTGACGGTTCGCGATGATGCAGCCCTCGGAAAGCGTGACAACACCCTTGGGACCGATGATGGTGATGGGGGCGGAACCGACAATGTCACCCGATTCGCGTACAGGGGGCTTTACTTTCAGCACGAACGAATCGGTACGGGATATCTCGACCTGCGAGGCTTTTCTTACGGGGCCGAGCACGCGCACGTTTTCAATGGGGCGCATCGCAGGGCCGACGATGGTGAGCACTTCTTTGCAGGCGTATTGACCGGGCTGAGAGAGATCTTTTAAGGGGGTCAGTTCATAGCCCTTGCCGAACAAGATCTCCACGTGTTCTTTGGAAAGATGAATGTGACGGTTGGACACACCCACCGGTACGGTGTTATCCGCTTTAGGTGCGGTACCGACCTCCGCGATCACGCGGCTGACGATCTCGGAAACTAACGACGCATCGTATGCCATAGTGAAATCTCCTTTTTAGATAATGCGGAAGCTGTCTGCCATCACACAACGGCGCTGACGCGTAAAGCTGCGTGCCGAGGTGATGCCCTCGCCGGTGGGTCCCGCGATGGTGAAGGTGGTGTGACCTTCGCCGCCGAAGCCGATGCCCGCATAGGACGGGGCGTTTTTCACGAAAATGGTGGTTTCCACCGCTTTGGCAAAGCGGGACAGGTGATCGATATTCTTGGAGTGCATATGCGCGGTGTGGCGGTTGCCGTGTTCCGCTTTGCAAGCAAGCTCGATCGCTTCGTCAATGTTGTCCACGCGCACGATGGGCAGGATGGGCATCATCAGCTCGTGCTGTACGAAGGGATGATC
>CAZBAO010000062.1:0-9204 GCA_964490085.1 uncultured Eubacteriales bacterium
ATCGTAAACGTATCCGTCGGGACCGGAAATGGTCACAACCTTACCGCCAAGCTCGGTGATCTTCTTCACCGTACCCGAGGCGACGTTGGCGAAGCCGGAAACCGCTAAGGTCTTGCCCTTGATGTCATCACCGAAGGATTTGAGCATTTCCACGGTGTAGTACACCGCACCGAACCCGGTCGCTTCGGGACGGATCAGAGAACCGCCGAACGAAATGCCCTTACCGGTCAGCACGCCCTCGTAGCGGTTGACCAAGCGCTTGTACTGGCCGAACAGATAACCGACCTCGCGTGCGCCGACGCCGATATCACCGGCGGGGACGTCCGTATCCGCACCGATGTGACGGTACAGCTCGGTCATAAAGCTCTGGCAGAACGCCATGATCTCATTATCCGACTTCCCTCTGGGGTCGAAATCCGAGCCGCCTTTGCCGCCGCCCATCGGTAGGCTGGTGAGCGAGTTCTTAAAGGTCTGCTCGAACGCCAAGAATTTCATAATGCTTAAGTTAACCGACGGATGGAAACGAAGACCGCCCTTGTAGGGGCCGATCGCGCCGTTAAACTGAACGCGGTAACCGCGGTTGACCTGCACCTTACCGGCGTCATCGACCCACGGCACACGGAACATGATCACACGCTCCGGTTCGACCAAACGCTCCAACAGCGCTGCTTTTTCGTACTGCGGATTGGCTTCGATCACCGGGCGCAGGGAATCCAGAACCTCGGTAACAGCCTGTATAAATTCAGGTTGATCGGGGTTGTCACGAACAACTTTTTCTAAAACGGAATCAACATAGGACATGACACATCTTCTCCTTATCTACAAAATCCTGGAAACAGTATAGCACACGGCCCTGTTCATTGCAAGTATTTTGCATATAAATTTCAAATTTTAGGGTTTTCTTTGGAAAAATCGGCTTTTTGACATCATTTTGAAGATTTTACTGCTGGAAATTGCAGAGATTGCATATTTTTTGACAGCGTGATACAATAAACGCATCGAGGTGATAGCGGATGAAGATTATGGCGGTGGATCTGGGACTGGTTCGCACCGGTCTTGCAATATCCGACGAGTTGGAGATGCTGGCATCGCCCATCGGCACGATCACGGAACGTGATCTGAACATGCTGGCGGGTAAGATCGCCGAAGCGGCGGCACAGCACGGTGCACGCGCATTGGTGGTCGGTCTGCCCCGCAACATGGACGGCAGCAAAGGGGAAAGTGCACAGCGCGCCGAAGGCTTTGCGGAACAGCTGCGCGAATTGACCGGCTTGCCGGTATCACTCTGGGACGAGCGCCTGACCACCATGTCTGCGATCGGGTATTTGAACGAGACCAACGTGCGCGGTAAGAAGCGCAAGGCGATCGTCGACACCGTGTCGGCGACCATCATTCTGGAGGATTATCTGAAAAGCAGAAAATAATCGCGGTCGAACCTCTCAGCGCTTGTCGCATATAGTGAAGTGAGAGGTGAGAACAATGGAATGGACAACGGTCTATATCAGCTCCGTTACCAACGCTATGCGCGGCAAGGCGTTGTTAGAACGGCAGGGCTACACGGTTCACATGCGGCGTTCTTCGCATGTCAAGGAGACCGATGGCTGTGGATATAGTTTGCTGGTTCGCGGTGAGGAAAGACCTGTCACCGCACTTTTATCAAAAGCGGGAATACGTGTGCTGCGTACCGAGCACGGAGGTGTTCGGCGTTGATCTATCTGGATAATGCCGCGACCACGTATCCCAAACCGCCGGATGTGCATCGGGCAGTCGCGGAGGCACTCGTTCATTACGGTGCGAATCCCGGTAGAGGCGGTTATACTATGGCGATGGCAACGGCGGAACGCGTGTATGCTTGCCGCGAAGCGTTGGCATCGCTCTTTTCTTTAGAGGACCCGTCCGGTGTTGTGTTTACACCCAACTGTACCGGCGCTCTGAATATTGTCATCAAAGGTCTGCTGTCACACGGCGGCCACGCGGTGATTACCGATCTTGAACACAATTCGGTCATCCGTCCGTTGGAGGCGCTTGCTCCGCGCGGCGTCACTTATACGACCGTAACGGTCGATCCCGCACAGCCGCAGGAAACAGCTCTGCGCATTCGTCGGGCGATCCTGCCGACAACGCGCTTGATCCTGTGTACGCACGCCTCCAATGTGTTGGGGATACGCACACCGCTTCGTGTGATCGGTGAGGTGGCAGAAACGCTGAGGATCCCGTTCGCGGTCGATGCGGCGCAAAGTGCGGGTATTCTGCCGATCAATATGGAGGCGGATCACATCGATTTTCTGTGCTTGCCCGGCCATAAGGGCCTATATGGGCCGATGGGGATCGGTGCGCTCTTGTGCCGTGGCACGTATACGCCGGACACGCTGATTGAGGGCGGTACGGGTAGCCGTTCCTTGCTGGCGACACAGCCCGATGAGCTGCCCGACCGATTTGAAAGCGGCACGATCAACGTGCCCGCGATCTGCGGCCTGCTCGGCGGTGTCCGTTGGATAGGGCGCAACGGCGGCGTCGAAGTAATTGCCGAACGGGAAGCGGCATGTATGCGCGTGCTGTACGAGCAGCTTGCAAACACGCCGCGTATCCGACTGTACACGCCCTATCCGGATCTGTCGAAAACGGTTCCGCTGTTGACCTTTAACGTGTCGGGGCGTACCGGCGAGGAGACCGCGCAGCTGCTCAGCGATCACGGGATCGCGGTTCGTGCGGGTCTGCACTGTGCACCGTCGGCGCACCGCCGAATGGGAACGACGGCAAGCGGTGCGGTGCGTATTTGCCCCTCGGCGTTTACCACGCGCGAGGATCTGGAAAAAGTGTGGAAAATCTTAACGGAAATTGTAAGAACCCCTTGAAATCAAAACGGAATCTTGGTACAATGAAAACGAATGATGTGCAAAGGCGGTGGTGAAGCATGGGAGCCTTCTTTTCAACAGTGTGGGAAAGCGTTCTGAATTTTCTGAGAACCTATAACTGGTTCGCAGATACCTTAGATATCGTGATCGTGGCGTTTGCAATCTACAGCCTTATCCGATTGGTGAGAGATTCCCGCGCTGAACAGCTTCTTAAGGGCTTTTTCTTGCTTGCGCTGGCATACGGTGTCGCGTATTTATTAGAACTCACCACCTTAAAATACGTCTTGCAGATCATCTTTGATAACGCCCTTATCTTGCTGGTCGTGATCTTCCAACCGGAGATCCGCCGCGTGCTGGAGCAGGTGGGTCATACCGGCTTCAAGCGCTTTAAGATCCTGGGTCTTAACGAAGAGGAGACCGAGGCGTATATTCAGCAATGGAAGACCGCAATCTCCGCGACCTGCTCGGCTGTGAGTCAGTTGCAGCGCGAGAAAATGGGCGCTTTGATCGTCTTTGAACGCAACACCCGCTTGGGCGAGATCGCCGATTCCGGAACGTTGATCAACGCAGATCCCACCGGTGAGTTGATAGGCAATATTTTCTTCAACAAAGCCCCTCTGCACGATGGTGCCATGATCATCCGTGATGCGAAGATCGTGGCGGCCGGTTGTATTTTACCGCTGACGGAGGACACCTCCATCAGCCGCAGTCTGGGAACACGCCATCGCGCCGGTGTCGGCATGAGTGAAAATTCCGATGCGGTCATCGTGATCGTATCGGAGGAGACCGGTATCATCTCAGTCGCCAAGGGCGGCGAGCTCACACGTAATTACAGCGCAGAGAGTCTGCGCATTGAATTGGAAAACGAGATCGTGTGGCGCAACGTGCGGTCGGATTCCGAGAAAAAAGAATCGCGGCTGACCGCGCTGTGGCGTAAATGGAGGTCGAAATGAAACGGAAATTTTCACTAAACGCCCTCTTGCATAACGAGCGCGTCATGCTCGTCATTTCGATCATTGCGGCGATCGTGATCTGGGCGCTGATCTCATTTGGCCCGGGCAACATTCAGGAACGCACCATCACCGTCACGCAAACGGTGGATCTGACCGGCACCATCGCCGGCTACAACGATCTGCGTGTGATCGGTGAGGATACCTTTACCGTTAGTGTAACGGTGGAGGGCGCTCGCTCGGTCATCTTTAATCTCAACCCCGAAGACATCGACATCCGACCGTCCTATTCGGAGATCCAGGGTGCTGGTGTGTCGGAGGTCTCTCTTACGGCAACCAAGGTCAAAGCGGGTTCGTATACCATCAACGCCGTATCTCCGAGTACTATCACGCTCAACTGCGATTACTGGATCACGGCGAACGTACCGCTGACGACGGATATCACGACGGTTTCGGTCGGCGATCAAAAAACGCAACAGATCGGTGATCTGCGCATTGAATCGGACGAGGTGACGGGCGGTACGATTCAGGTCGAGGGCCCGCAAACCGTCGTTAAGCGCATTGCGAGCGTGGTTGCCAAGATCGAGGGGGGCGGCGTGATCGAAACGACCACGCGCTTTACCGCCGCTCTCAAAGCGTTGGATGCAGACGGCAACGAGGTGGAAACGACCAACTGCCGCTTCACCGGTGCCACCGCTGACAACGCATTGGATATCACCGTTCCCGTTTGGGTACAGAAATCGGTGGCGCTGTCGTACGAGCTGCTCAATAAGCCGGACGGTCTCTCGCAAAACGGCTTGATCACGCTCACACCGAGCACGATTACTCTGGTAGGTGAGGCGGCGGCACTGGAGGCCGCAACAACCACCATCGGCAATCTCGGTACCATCAATTTCGATCAGCTGACCCCCGCGGATGCCCAGACGACCATTACTTTGAACGTTCCAAGCGGTATCAAGGTGCTGGAGGGCAACACCGTATCGGTGCAGCTGGCGATCGACAATTACACCACCAAAACACTGTCGTATTCCGTCGGCGGTTTGGAGGACGTAACGGTTGAAAATCTGCCGACGGGCAAGACCATTGCCCTGCAAAGTCAGGTGTTATCGGATATCGTCGTATGCGGCAATGCCGCTACGCTGCGCCGGATCACCGCCAAGGATCTGGTGGTGACGCTGGATGCCGCCAGCAATACCGGCACCGGTTCGGTGCGGTACGCGGTGCGCATCACGGTTCCGAAATACAACAACGTGTGGGTGTACTACGGCAAGGACGACGCGTCCGCATACCGTCTGTACGGCACAGTCGAATGATCGGTATGATCCAAACGCCCGAACTTTCAGAATAAGTTTGGGCGTTTGTGCATGGTATAATGGCGGATGAGGAGGGTTCTTTTGTGAAAGTCTTTGTAAAACAAGCTCTGTTGGCTCTGCTGGTTTCTGCGTTGATGCTTTCAACGGTCGCTTGCAGCGGTGACGGACAAGGCGGCTCCCCGACGACTACCGTTGACACTACCACTAACGCCAATGCTAGCGCTACCACTACCACTACCACTGTTGCCAACGGTGATGATACGGTAACTACAGCGGTGAGCGACGGTGTCACCACGTCGTCAAGGGTTGCTGTGACGACTACGAAAACATCCTCTCAAACGACTACCGGTACCACAACAGGGGTATCAAGCACGGCTACGGCAGAGAAAAGGCCGTCTGTTTCGAACGCGGCTCAGCTTCTCAATCCCATAAGTGGCGGCGCGGATGCTGAGGCAGAGTCCTTGCGTCAGAAGATCCTGAACACCAAAGGCGAGCTGGTGGTTACCGGTACGACCTATTATGTTTCGCCGAGCGGTGACGATAATAATGCCGGTACCTCGCCGGACAAGGCGTGGCAAACGGTAGATGGTGTGACGAGCCACGACCTTTTGTTGAAGTCGGGCGACGCGGTCTTGTTTGAGCGCGGATATGTGTATCGCCGTACCGCGACACTGTATGTCAAGAGCGGCGTGTCCTACGGAGCTTACGGTACCGGCTCCAAACCCGTTCTGTACGGTTCTGCTGCCAACTATGCGTTGAGCAGTTGGGAACGCAGTGGAAGGAAAAACGTCTGGAGGCTGTCCTTGCCGACGGAGGAGGCGGGCATCGTCGTTTTTGATCACGGTGTGGCAGCCGGCACTCCGAAATATTCAGGAGTCCATGAGTTGCTTGAAAACGGTGATTTCTACCACAATTTCGAACAGGGTATTTTTTATCTGTATCTGGACAAGGGTAATCCGGCCGATTTGTACGACTATATTGAAATCGGCACGCGGCAAACGATCATAGCCGCCAGACAAGGAACGACGGATGTTACCATTGATAATCTGGCGTTGCAATATGCGGGTCTGTTTGCGTTTTACGCCGGAGAGAACACGTGCAACATCCGCATTACCAACTGCGAGTTTGGTTGGAGCGGAGGGTGTCGGTTTAATCAGGGAAGCGTCGGGCTCGGCAACGCGATTTCCTACTGGAAAGATACCACCGACGCGTTGGTGGAAAATTGCTGGATCTATCAGTGCTACGATGCCGGTATCACCCCGCAGGGGACGACGGAAGCGCATACGTACAAGGATTTAGTATTTCGGGGCAATTTAATTGAATTTTGCAACTATTCCATTGAATTTTTCGATCGCGTAAGCTCGTCCACGTGGGACGGCCTTGTGATCGAGGATAACATTATGCGCTTTGCGGGCTACGGCTTTATGCCGGCAAGCAAGCGGCCGGACAGTCAGACCGGCGTCGCACACCTGCTCGGCTGGTCGTGGAACTACGACGAGTTGTGCGGCAAAGGCGTTACCATACGCAATAACATTTTCGACTGTTCTGCCCGCAATTTGGTGTTCTGGTCCGGTAAGACCTATCGAAGCGGCTTAACCGTTTCCGGAAACAGCTTTTATCAGAAGACGAACGACGACGGAAAAGCGATACGCTTTGCTGAAAGCGGACAAAAGCTTGCCACGAACCAAGCCGAGCTGGAAGCGGCAGTACGTGGCTTTGACCCTACTGCCAAGGTTATCAAGTGGCTCGAATAATTTGCAACTGCCCGAACTCGGAAACGAGTTCGGGCAGTTTTCTTGCACCCATTCGGGACACGCTCATAGGATGGATAAGGGGAGTAACATCCTACTATCAGAAAAAGGAGCGATACACTTTGGGCAATGCGTATTACGGCAGACGGCCGTCCGTGCGGGGCATGACGATGTCTTACGGACGGCGAACGGCGAACGACGGTACGTATGTCAATATCGGCAACACCGTCACTGAGCATAGCTGCGACGATATGGTGTTGGCGATGGCGTATATTCCCATCCAACAGTTTAATACCTTGTTCGAAATTGAAGAGGGCTTTGACCTCGGTACGGTATTTCCGGAATTGGAGAAACCGTTTGTGGGAGGAGGGTGTAGCTGTGGGATGTAAATTAGCACGCTGTATCCACGCATACGATTTTGCCATCTTGGAGATGGGGCTATATCTGGATACCCATCCCTGCGACACCGCTGCCCTCAAAAAACGGCAGGAGCTGCAGGAAAGACGCTGTGCACTTGTGGCAGAGTATGAAAGCAAATACGGCCCGTACGTCGTGACGGATACCGATGTCCGCGGCGACGAATGGACCTGGGTCTGCGGCCCGTGGCCGTGGGAATACGAGAGGGGGAACGGCAATGTGGCAGTATGAGAAAAAACTGCAATATCCTGTTAAAATTACCAATCCGAACCCGAAATACGCGCAGATCATCATTTCCCAGTTCGGCGGTCCGGACGGCGAGCTCGGCGCTTCGATGCGGTATTTGTCACAGCGGTATTCGATGCCGTATGATGAGCTGAAAGGCATTTTGACCGATGTCGGTATTGAAGAAAAATATTGTGCATATAATATAATTAAAATAAAAGTGAAGCCTTGCACAAGACTCCACCTTTTATTTAATGTTCTTTTAACTCTGTAATTTCCTTTATGTAGTCATCCTTTGTAGTCTCATCCATATCTTCAACAACACTCATACATATATCCAGAATGTTATCTTGCCTTTGCTTTTCTTTGTTTTGTTGTGCTATCAAATCAGCAACAGGGTTTTTGATTTTGTATTTAAAGTCAAGCGAATACTTATTGTCAGGGTTAAAAGTATAGATACTAATCTCTTTCTCATTAACTATCAAATAGTTTGATATTCTTCGCCATAACTGTGCCTTATCTTCCTTATTATAACTATACCAATCCATAATAGGTTCTGTGGTTGTTACGATAATTGTGCTACCTAAAAAGGTTTTATTATAGAAACGGCTACGAATACTTGTGGCGGTGTAATTATCTAACACTTTGAGTAAATCTGCAAACTCAAAAACATTATCTCGCAAGTCATCAAGTATGACGGTTTCCTGTCCCGCATAATCTTGCATACTGTCATTTGCAGATGATGAAACATAATAACTCCCATCACCAATTTTTGAAGCCAGCATCTTCGCATAGGTCGTTTTACCACTGCCAGTTGCTCCATATATAAAAAGCACTTTAATATTTCTGTTTGGGTCTCTCATAATCTTTTCACTCCTATTCTTAAATGCATTTTTAAATAAACTATTATTTTTTGCCAAAGTAACCTCGTCAATATATTCAAAACGATTATACTCCCGAATTGTGCCATCTGCAATTCTTCGCAATATAGTATCAATGTCCGTTTTCTCATCATCAATGATTGCTTGCTCAATATCAAAATTACATTTTACATCATCAATATTATATTGATATTTTTTAGGTGCATTTTGGTGAGTGAGATACATAAGTATGTCACTTTTTCTACCCTTTACTCTGCATACATATTGTGGTTCGTCTTTGAACCACTTTGCAACATTTTCAAAATTAGCACTACTTTGACCAAAATTAAGATACAAATGAATGTGTGGTTCTTTTGGTTCTCCGTTTTCCATTACATCCTTATCGTGTATGATGTATGCCCATTCTTTAATTGTTCGGTGTGCATCAATAATATTTTCAATGTCCTCTAATTTAACTTTTAAGTGTTTTAACTGCTGTACATATTCACAGTGTTTTGCCATAACGGTGGTCTCCTTTCAGAATTTGAATTTAAAAATTCTGAATACGGACAAAACAAAAGACCTAACAGTTTCCCGTTAGGTCTAAATTAGCACCGATTAAAAGTAGAAATAACGGAAAACAGAAAACAATAGTAACCTATTGTTCCTTTGTTCTGTCACCCGTTTTTTTCTACTACTTACTGCTGGAATGTCTGCTATCTATCTTCGTTCACAGTCAGTCGCCGCTTCCGTCGATGGAGTATCAATCTCTTACGAGACGATTTCGTCATCGGGTGGGTGTGCTCATTTGTTGCTACCCACTGGCGATACGG
>CAZBAO010000063.1:0-8694 GCA_964490085.1 uncultured Eubacteriales bacterium
TCAGTCACGGCTATGCCGTGCCAGCTCTCCCAAGGGGAGAGCCAAGAGTGCAGCCTTCACCATTCGCACAGAACGCCTTGCCTCTCCCATAGGGAGAGCTAAGAGTGCAGCCTTCAATATTTGTGCAACCCTACCCCTTGCCTCTCCCATAGGGAGAGGTGTCACCGCAGGTGACGGAGAGGGGGAAGAGCGGTGCGCCCTACGCGAAACAATGCTTGCCTCTGTACCCTCTCAGTCACGGCTATGCCGTGCCAGCTCTCCCATAGGGAGAGCCAAGTACCCTCTCAGTCTCGCTGACGCTCGACAGCTCTCCCAGCGGGAGAGCCAAGTACCCTCTCAGTTCGACACGGAATATATTAACTATATGCAGGGCTGTTTGTACACAAAAACCTTAAACGCCTCCCTTTACACAAGGGAGGCATGGTGGATTGGATTTGGATCGCGGAAATGATCAGACGATCCCCCGGTCGTTTTTGACAAAACGACAGCCCCCTTTAGGCAAGGGGCCCGGTGCGTGCAATCGAAATTTGCCGTGGAGGCGGGGTAGGGATAAAAAGATACGGGGGTGCGTATTGCACCCCCGTTCATAATTTCGTCGCAGAAACAGATCGAAATCAATTAACGGATACCGTATTGTTCGATGACGTAGTCCATATCCTTATCGCCGCGGCCGGAGAGGTTGATGAGGATGGAGCCCTTGCCCATTTGTTTGGCGAGCTTCATACCGTAGGCGACGGCGTGTGCCGATTCGATCGCGGGGATGATACCCTCTAAGCGGGAGAGGGTGAAGAACGCGTCGATGGTCTCCTCGTCGTCCACCACGTCGTATTTCACTCTGCCGAGATCGCGCAGGAACGCGTGCTCCGGACCGGAGGACGGATAGTCGAGTCCGCTGGCGACGGAATACACCGGTGCAGGCTCGCCGTTTTCGTCCTTGAGCATGATGCTGTTAAAGCCGTGCATGATGCCCTCGGTGCCGTATTTGAGCGACGCGGCGTGATCGCCGAGCTTCGGGCCTTTGCCGAGCGGCTCGACACCGTACAGGTCGACGGGATCGTTTAAGAAGCCCGCGAACATACCGGCGGCATTGGAGCCGCCGCCGACACACGCGACCACCGCATCCGGCAGCTCACCCGTCATGCCGACAAACTGTTCTCTGGCTTCGATGCCCACGACACTTTGGAAGTCGCGCACCATCATCGGGAACGGATGCGGGCCTAATACCGATCCGATGCAGTAAATGGCATCCTTATACTCGTGGGCGTACGCTTCAAACGCGGCGTCTACCGCTTCCTTCAAGGTGGCAAGGCCGTGGGTGACTTCCACGACGTTGGCACCTAAAATCTTCATGCGGGCGACGTTGGGGGCTTGCTTTTTGATGTCCACCGAGCCCATGTAAATGTCACATTCCAGCCCGAAATACGCGGCGGCGGTGGCGAGTGCCACACCGTGCTGACCCGCACCGGTCTCCGCGATGACCTTTTTCTTGCCCATGTATTTGGCGAGCAACGCTTCGCCCATGCAATGGTTGAGTTTGTGTGCACCGGAATGGTTCAGATCCTCCCGCTTGACGTACAGCTGTACGTTGCCGAGCTTGCCCGACAGACGCTCCAGATACGAAATGGGGGTGGGGCGGCCTTGGAAATCACGGCGGATGCGGCGCAGCTCGCTGATGAATTTTGAGGATTTGCAGATGGTGAAATACGCTTCGGTGATCTCCGCCATCGCTTGCTTTAAGTCGTCCGAGATGTACGCGCCGCCGTATTTGCCGAAAAAGCCGTTCTCGTCGGGATAGTGCTTAAAATACGTATCAAAATCAATGCCGTTGAAATTCATGGTTATTCCTCCGTTTATGTCTTGTGAAGTTGGTTTTCTCTCCCTCCGTCTCGCCGCGTTGCGGCGAGCCACCTCCCTCGTCAGAGGGAGGCAAGGCGGGTTGGCTTTAAGTTGTGGGGAGGCTGAGTCGCCATCGTTTGGTATACAATTTCATAACCGATCACTCCAAGTGAAGCTTGCCGTAGAGGCGGGTCGCTCGCTTCAGGATGCGGGGTGCCGTATCGGCACCCCTTTCGCTTATCTCGTCGCAGAGAAAAATCGAAACGAAAATAAAAAAAGCCTTGACAGAAAGATCTGTCAAGGACGAATAAACAACGTATCCGCGGTACCACCTTGATTCACGGCGAAAGCCGTGCACTTTGCGGGATACAACCATATCCCCGACAACTGACGCATGTCCTCGCGTTGCAGAATACTCTGTGTGTAACACACATTTGACTGCACCCTCAGCGGCCCATTTGGACGTCTGTTTCTTGCCCGATTTCCAGCACCACGGGCTCTCTGTGAAGGCATCAACGCCGTTACTTCCGCTTCAACGGTTTGTATTGAATTTGGCAACATTATAACACCGCGCACGGCGTATGTCAAGTAAAAACTTGATTTCGACGGCGGGTCGTGGTAAAATAGGGGAGAATCGAGGGATCTGTATGAAAATCATCGACATCTTACGCAGCGGGAAGCTGTCACTGTCGTTCGAGGTGTTTCCGCCGAAGACCGAAACCGCGTTTGACAGTGTCAAGACGGCGACCGAGGAGATCGCGCGGCTGCATCCGTCGTTTATGAGCGTGACCTACGGTGCGGGCGGCGGGACCAGTCGGTATACGTTGGATATTGCCAAAAATATCAAAGAACGATACGGCGTGCCGACGCTGGCGCATCTGACCTGTGTATCGTCTACCCGCGGCACGGTTGCCGAAAGGATCAACGCCATCAAGGCGGCGGGGATCCAAAACGTCATGGCACTGCGCGGGGATATTCCTGCCGAGCTCGAACGTGCGGATCGTTCGGGCTGGGATTACCGCTATGCCGTGGATCTGGTGCGCGAGCTGAAGGAGACGAATCCCGATTTTTGTATCGGCGGCGCGTGTTATCCCGAGATACATCCCGAAAGCGCCGATCAAAAGGAAGACGTTAAACGGCTTAAAGAAAAGGTCGATGCCGGTTGCGACTTTTTGACCACCCAAATGTTTTTTGATAATAATCTGTTTTATAATTTTCTTTACAAGATACGCGAGGCGGGCATCACGGTGCCGGTAATCCCCGGTATCATGCCGATCACCAACGCGTCACAAGTGGAGCGGGCGGTGAAGCTGTCAAGCTCGTCCGTGCCGCAACGGTTTAAAAGCCTGGTGGACAAGTTCGGCTCGGATCCCGCGGCGATGAAGCAGGCGGGTATCGCGTACGCGACGGATCAGATCATTGATCTGTTTGCGAACGGGATCACGAACGTGCACGTGTATTCCATGAACAAGCCCGACGTTGCCGAAAAGATCCAAGCCAATCTGTCGGATCTGCTCGGCAAATGATCGCGGTGAGAACGTTCGCGCCGCCGCCCGTGTGCGAGCGCGAGATACTGCGGTACGCGGGATGCCGCGAAGCGGACGAGGGTGTGCGCGCACGGCTTACGGAGTGTTTGGCAGAAGCATTGCCGATGCTTACCTACACGGTGTGCTTTACGGACGTTGACCCGACGCCGTTTACGGCGCGCTCGGACAAGCTTCAAAAGCATTTAGACGGCTGCGAGCGGGTGCTGCTGATGGCGGCGACCGTCGGGGTCGGGATCGACCGCCTGATCACGAAGTACGGGCGGTTGTCGCCCGCCAAGGCGCTGCTGCTGCAGGCGATCGGCGCCGAGCGGATCGAAGCGCTGTGCGACGCGTTTTGCGACGCGCTTTCTGAAGAAACGGGATCGTCACCGCGGCCGCGGTTCAGTCCCGGTTACGGTGACCTGCCGCTTTCGGTTCAGCGGGAGGTCGTCGGGCTGCTGCAGGCGGAAAAACACGTCGGCGTGACACTGAACGATAGTTTTTTAATGTCGCCGTCCAAGTCGGTGACGGCGTTCGTGGGGTTGTCCCGCGACGAAAAAAAAGCGGTGAGCAAGTGCCGCTTGTGTGAGAAAACAGATTGTGCATTTCGAGGTGCGGTATGACGTTTCGCGAGTTTTTACAGCACAATATCGTGCGTCTGGACGGCGGCATGGGTACGCTGTTGCAGGCGCAGGGCCTGCAACCGGGTGAGCTGCCGGAACGGTGGAACGTGTCGCATCCGGAACAGATCACGGCGATCCATAAAGCGTATTACGAGGCGGGCAGCCACGTCGTCAGCACCAACACCTTCGGGGCGAACGCGCTGAAGTTTGACGACGCGGAATTGGAAAGCATCGTCAAGGCGGCTTTTGAAAATGCGAGAGCCGCGAAAACGCGGGACGATCAGTTCGTTGCGCTCGATATCGGGCCGTCGGGCAAGCTGCTTGCGCCGTTCGGCGATCTGGATTTTGAGACGGCTGTGGCGGTGTTCGCCAAAACCGTGAGGCTCGGTGTAAAGTACGGTGCCGATCTTATCTTCATCGAAACGATGAACGACAGCTACGAGACCAAGGCGGCGGTGCTCGCGGCAAAGGAAAACAGTGACCTGCCGATCCTGGTATCCAACGCCTACGGCGAGGACGGCAAGCTGATGACCGGTGCGTCACCGAAAGCGATGGTCGCGCTCCTTGAAGGGCTGGGCGTGGACGCGCTCGGTGCCAACTGCTCGCTCGGCCCCAAACAGCTGCGCGGTGTCGCGCGGGAATTGCTAAAGGCGGCATCGGTGCCGGTGATCCTGAAGCCGAATGCGGGACTGCCGAAATCGGTGGACGGGAACACGGCGTTCGACGTCGCACCCGACGAGTTTGCCGACGAGGTCGCGGCGTTGACGGCAGAGGGCGTGCGGGTCGTCGGCGGATGCTGCGGGACAACGCCCGCGTATATCGCGGCGTTGACCGCCAAAACGGCGGAGATGCAACCAAAGCCGATCGAGGCAAAGGCAAAAACGGTGGTATCGTCCTACACGCATACGGTGGAATTTGGCAACGAGCCGATCCTGATCGGGGAGCGCATCAATCCCACCGGCAAAAAGCGGTTCAAGCAAGCGCTGCTCGAAAACGATATGGACTATATTCTCAAAGAGGGTGTGGCGCAGCAGGAAAAGGGCGTGCATATTTTAGACGTCAACGTCGGGTTGCCGGATATTGACGAAAAAGATATGTTGACGCGTGCGGTGTGCGAGCTGCAGGCGATCCTTGACCTGCCGTTGCAGATCGATACCGCCGACGCGGCGGCGATGGAGGCGGCGTTGCGCCGTGTGAACGGCAAGCCGCTGATAAATTCCGTGAACGGCAAGCAGGAAAGCATGGACGCGATCTTCCCGCTGGTGAAGAAATACGGCGGCACGGTGATCGCGCTGACGCTCGACGAAAACGGAATTCCCGATACCGCCGAGGGACGCGTGGCGATCGCCCGTAAGATTTTGGATACGGCGGCAGAATACGGCATCGGTAAACACGAGATCGTGTTTGACACGCTGGCAATGACGGTCAGCGCGGATCAGCGGTCGGCACTGGTGACGTTAGAAGCGCTGCGGCGCATCCGCACCGAGCTTGGTTGCCACACCTCGCTTGGGGTGTCGAACGTATCGTTCGGGCTGCCGGCGCGGGACGCGGTGAACGGCACGTTTTTTGCGCTGGCGTTGGAAAACGGCTTGTCCGCCGCGATCATGAATCCGTATTCCGCACAGATGATGCAGACGTATTACACCTATCGGGCGCTGAAAGGCTTAGACGATAACTGCGCGGATTATATTGCCGCGTCTGAACACTTTGCCGTGACGGCGGCAGCTCCCGCCGTTGCCAAAACCGAGGAAGAGAGTCGGTCGGCGTTACAGCACGCCATCGTCAAGGGGCTGCAGGACGAGGCGGCGGCGGTGACCGCCGAGCTGCTCAAAACGGCAACGCCGTTGGATATCGTCAACGGGGAGATCATTCCCGCGCTGGACAGTGTCGGCAAAGGGTTCGAGAGCAAGACCGTGTACCTGCCGCAGCTGCTCATGAGCGCGGAGGCGGCGAAAAGCGCGTTCGAATGTATTAAGGCGGCGATGCCGACGGGGCAGGGAAAGGGCTCTGCGGTGGTGCTTGCTACCGTCAAAGGGGATATTCACGATATCGGCAAAAACATTGTGAAGCTGTTACTGGAAAATTACGGATATACCGTCGTTGATCTTGGCCGCGACGTGCCGCCCGAAGCGGTGGTCGAAGCGGCACGCAAGTATAATGCCAAGTTGGTGGGACTCAGCGCTTTAATGACCACCACCGTGCCCGCGATGGAGGAGACCATCGCGCTGTTGCGCGAACGCATCCCCGCTTGCAAGGTCATGGTGGGCGGCGCGGTGCTGACACAAGAGTACGCCGACCGCATCGGTGCGGATTTCTACGCAAAAGACGCCATGGAAGGCGTGCGGTACGCGGAGTTATTACGATAACGCAATCAAAAACGGCAGAGGTTTCACACCTCTGCCGTTCCTGTTAGTATGTCAGGCTCGGATCATCGTCGTCTTGCGTAATCGGGATCCGGATTTTTTGACCAAGCAGGTCAGCACGTATTGTACGGTACAGCCAGGGCCGCAAAGATCTGAAAGGAGAGCTGAGAACGTGCTGCGCATAGTAAAAAGTGATGTTATTCACCGGGTCTACCGAGGCAAATGCGCCTGCTGCACCGCCCCAGCCAAATTCCGTCCAGGTGGGGTCTGATCGGGGAGTCCGCATACCCAGACCGTAGCCATTGACCACTTTATCATACGTATACATCCGGCGCTGCTGCTCTGTCAGCCGGTCGGTGGCCATCATGGCGACGGTCTCTTTTTTCAGGATCACATCACCAACACGCAACGCCTCCAGAAACTTGATATAGTCCTCTACTGTAGAAACACAGCCGGCGCCGCCGCTGGCGTATTCTTTTCCCAGACGGTAAGGATTTCCCCACATAGGCTTGTATTCGCCGGTTTCTGCATTGTAGCAGTACTGTCGGGCAAAGCCGTTCCAGTCTTCCATTGGGTGGAGAAAATCAGAATTTTCCATACCAAGCGGGTCAAAAATATGCTCTTTTACATAGATTTCAAACCTCTGCCCGGACAGTACCTCCACCAACGCCGCCAGCACATCGTGGCAAAGGCTGTACCGCCAACCCGTACCCGGTTCAAATTCCAAAGGGGTCTTTGCGATCTCATTTACCAGCTCTACTGTGGGGCAGCGCCGGTCGCAGGCTTTATAATACGCTTGCAGAGCAGGGGTCTGCATATCATAATTCAGACCCGCGGTCATCTCGAACAGTTGGTGGATTTTGATAGGGTTCTTCGCCTTTTTGATGCCGGTTTCCGTTTTTACGGTCATCTCCCGAAATGCCGGCAGATAGTCCGCCAAGTTATCCTCCAAAGAGAACATACCCTTTTCCCACAGCTGCATAGCAGCCGCGCAGGTAAACAGCTTGGAGCAGGAGTAAATGTGGTATTTCTCCTTGCCCTGCATAGGGATCCTTTTTTCGGGATCAGCATAACCGCCCATATACCGCAGGACGCACTCGCCATCCTTATAAACGATCAGATCAAAACCGGGTATGCCGATCTTCAGAAAATACTGACATAGTGCTTTGGTTTGTTCAAACATACACTCGCCTCCGTAGCCGATTATACAGCGAATTTCTTTTATACCGGAGTATAGCACAAAAGGGGGGCACTTTCAAGGCACTTCACGTGATTTTTTGCGGCGAAATGACTAAAACCACGCGAATGGACAAAGGCTATATTTATTGGAAATAACGGGTTGACAAGCCGAAATGCTTATGGTAGAATGTTTTTCCGTGGAAGTGCGCACTATGGGTGAGCTATGCCCAAAAATGCGCAGTATTCACGCCGCGGACTGTTCGGTGAAAACGGAACACAAGCGGAGCTTATACGCAGGAGGTGAAACAGATTGCCTACTTTTAACCAGTTAGTCCGTAAGGGCAGAGAAGAGCTCGAGAAGAAGGCGAAGGCACCGGCTTTGCTGAAAGGCTGGAACTCCAAGAAACGCATTCCGACCGACCAGAATTCTCCCCAAAAGCGCGGCGTTTGCACTGCGGTCAAGACCTCTACCCCGAAGAAACCGAACTCGGCTCTTCGTAAGGTTGCCCGTGTCCGTCTGTCGAACGGTATCGAAGTTACTTCGTATATCCCCGGCGAGGGTCACAATCTGCAGGAGCACAGCGTGGTGCTGATCCGCGGCGGCCGTGTTAAGGACCTTCCCGGTGTGCGTTATCACATCATCCGCGGAACTCTCGATACACAGGGCGTTGCAAACCGGATGCAGGCTCGCTCCAAGTACGGTGCGAAGCGTCCGAAGGCAGGTAAATAATTGAAAAGACATTTCATCAGCGGCTACATAGTAGCGGCAGATTCATATAACGGGTCATCCGTTTGCGACTGCCCTTTCTATGGCCAACGGGAGTATGTCACTTTCGAGTACCTATGATATCATTTATATGAAGGAGGGAAGTAAAGTGCCGAGAAGAGGTTCTATCGCAAAACGTGATGTTTTGCCCGACCCGCTTTACAATTCCAAGTTGGTGACCAGACTCATCAACAACGTTATGTACGACGGTAAGAAGGGCGTTGCCCAGAAGATCGTGTACGAAGCATTCGAAATCATCCGCGAGAAGACCGAAAAGGATCCCCTGGAAGTCTTCGAGCAGGCGATGGAAAACATCATGCCTCTGTTAGAGGTTAAAGCCCGCCGCGTCGGCGGTGCTACCTACCAGGTGCCGATCGAGGTTCGCCCCGATCGCCGTCAGA
>CAZBAO010000064.1:0-8493 GCA_964490085.1 uncultured Eubacteriales bacterium
AGAAAACTATGTGTCCGGCTGGGACGATCCCCGTATGCCGACCCTGCGCGGTCTTCGCCGCCGTGGCTATACACCGGCTTCTATCCGCAACTTTATCGAGCGTGTTGGTGTCGCAAAGGTGCCCAGTATGGTGGAGATCGCGCTTTTGGAGCACTGCCTGCGCGAGGATCTCAATGAAAACGCCACCCGTGCGATGGCGGTACTGCACCCCGTCAAGCTGATGCTTACCAACTATCCGGAAGACCGTTCCGAGATCTTCCAAATGGAAAATCATCCGTATTACCCCGAACGCGGTACGCACGATGTGTCGTTTTCCCGCACCTTATGGGTAGAGCGCGACGACTTTATGGAAGAACCGGTCAAAGGCTATTTCCGCTTGTTTCCCGGCAATGAGGTACGCCTCAAATCCGCTTACGTTGTCCGCTGCACCGGTTGCGTAAAAGACGAGGACGGTAATGTCGTCGAGATCTTGGCAACCTACGATCCCGAAACCAAGGGTGGCAATACGCCGGACGGTCGCAAAGTAAAAGGCACCATCCACTGGGTAGATGCTGAAACTGCAAAAGATGCAGAGGTTCGCCTGTATTCTTCCCTGTTTTTGGACGCGGAACCCGAAGCAGGCGATCAGGATTTCTTAGACGTCCTCAATAAGGATTCACTCGAACAGTTAACGAGCTGTAAGATCGAGGCCGGCATTCTGCCCGCAGAAGCTCCGGCGGCATTCCAATTCCTGCGGCTCGGGTATTTCTGCATTGATAACGTGGACAGTACCGCCGACCGCCCCGTGTTCAACCGCTCGGTATCGCTCAAAGACAGCTTTAACAAAAAGTAACCAACACAAAGAAAAGAGCTTGGAGATCACTCTCCAAGCTCTTTTCTTTGTGTCAGATCGTACCGTCGTCGTCGCTATCGTTTTGCGTATTTTTCTGTAAACGACGACCTTTACGCATTTCCTCTTGGCTGTATTGCTTCGGAATACTCTCCTGAGGCAGTTCTTCTTTTCCGATATCCTTGAAGATCACGTTCGGATCGTCTTCCGGCTCACTATCCGAGTCAACCGCCGTTTTTGAGGCTTCCTCAACATCCAAGTTGAGATCGTGCCGTTTGTCCAAGTCTTCTTCGGGATGCTCTTTGTAATACGGGTCGATAATCGTCCGTTTGATAAGCGGGAAAATCGTAAACTGTATGAGGAAAGATCGAAACGCCGGAAACAACAGGACATATAAGACCACTAAGGGACCCAGCACGTACCAAAAAAGGTTATACAACAAAACAAAAACCAACGCGTAGACGGCAAGCAGCGCTAATGAGATGATGAGATTTTCTTTAAAGCCGGCAATCGCTAATAACAAGCTGTTCTTCCAAACCTGTTTGAAGGATAGCTTGAAAGTGATGATCTGCATATATAAATAATACCGCGCATAGCAAAAGATAACCGCAAGGAAAAAGGCAACGGCAAAAAACAACAACGGCAGAATTTGTAACTCTTCCCCTGCGCTCAGCCAATCCCACGCGTATAGGATATCAAAGATCAAGCACGCGCCGATGATGAGCTCTAAAATACCGGTTGCCAGTGCTTGTTTCCAATTCTTTTTGATAGTATCAAAAAAATCGGAGGGCAAGAACACGTGCTTCTCTCTTGCATAATTGCGAGTAACGAAGGTAAGGCCGGCTTGTGCCAACCCTTGCGTTACCAGAGGAAGCGACACCAGCGCATACAACAAATTGGCAATGATCAATTTGAAAAATTTCCGAAAATACAACTCCCAAAACAGAAAAAAACGTTTCTTTTTCGGCTCGTTTTTGGAAACGCCGGGACCCGGCTTCGTTGCATCAAACATCCCGAAAAAACCCGCCATATGAAACACTCCTTTTACAATAAACCTCCCAGCAAGAGGCGCAATATCACATCCAGTGCACCCGCACCGAGAATCAAAATCAGCAGCAACAGAAACCGTACACAATATAAGCGAAAATCCTGCCAAAGACCGCCGCAACGTGCCGATCGGGGCGATAGCTGTACTGCCGTGAGCAGCGTCATGCGCAACGACTCAGAACAAGCCATGAGCAACGCAACCAACTCCATGACCGCAGACGGCAACAATACCGCCGCTAAGACGAACCAACCGGACATGCCGTTTTGTGCGTAATGCGCCTCGCTAAAGCCAATACCGATTCCCCAAAAGATCGGTATCAAAAACACCGTCGGCGCGCCACAGGCGGATATACCTGCCAAAAACAGCAGCACCAGTAAGCAGACCGGCTGAAAGCAAGAGGAAAACCACTGCGTAAACACACCCTGCAAACCGCCCGTGATCGGTTTTAAGGGCAAAAGCGCCCACCATTCCGTCGGCAGTGATACCTGCAATGGGGCGTACAACAACATTCCACCGATGCAACCGATCAGCGGCAACAGCAGAAACAACAGCAGTCGTCGGTTTTGCAGAAAAAATCGTCCTATAGAGTTTGTCCGTTTCATTCATAGCCCGTCCTTTCCTTTATACAGACACTATATGTCTGAAACAGAAAGGATATGCTAAGAAGAACGGGACGGAAAGCTCCGTCCCGTTCGGTCAATGTCTCTTTTTAAGATTTACTCCCAATACGCCGCCAAGCGCACCGCCGCCGATCATAAGCGCCGCCTTCAACAGCATCATCGTTCCTCGAAGCTCCTGCGAAGCGGCAACACCAACGATCGTGGCAAGCAAAAATAACAACAAACCAACGCCCGCACCGTATAATAATCCGCGTTCACGTGACAGCTTTGCCGCCGCAAGACCGCCGACGAACACGCCAATCGCCGCCGCGGCGAGTGCAACGGGTGTCACCGCCGATGCGGGTAAAATGCCGGTCGTCATAATTGCGGCGGCAATCAACAAAATAACCGCACACATGATCACGCCGATACCGATTCCCACCCCAAGCGGGCGCAGAATTTTTGTTGCTGTTGAAACCTCTTTGCGAGTGCTCATACTCTTTCCTCCCACGCGAATATCAGGTAGTATACCTATATTCCGTGGCAACGGGAAATAGTACCGGGGTCACACGTAAGGATCAGATATCGTCATCATCGTCATCGTCATCGTTGGCATCGTGAACCGTATCACAGCTCTGCAATGCCCATTTTTTGATGACCATCTTGTTGCGATCCGCACCGGTCTCGATGACGAATTCGTCCTCTTTGATGTTTACAATACGACCGCGGATACCGCCGATCGTGGTGATCTCATCACCGACGCGAATGCTCTCACGCATTTTCTGCTCTTCTTTTTGCTTTTTCTTCTGCGGACGGATCATGAGAAAATACATGACCACGAACAGCAAAACCATCATAATCAGCGGCATGAAAGATGAAATTGCATTTGCCGCGTCTGCATCCGCCGCGGTAGTTGCGGCCGCAGTAGCATCTGCAGCCAAAGAATACAAATCGAACATGGTAAGTTACCTCCTAAAGTAATACCTTTCCAGTATACAGGATTTTAAGACTGATAGCAAGACATAGACAGAAAAATTTTCAAATTCTTCATCTTTTTATCGAATGTCGTATACACTGCGCAGGGTCACGGTGTTAATGTCACCCTCAAGCACGGTCACGGTTTTGCTGCCGGCATTCATATCAAAATAGTTATCACTCAAAATAAAATCGCTGTCGGGTGAATCGATTTCAACAGATTTTGCATAGGCATCTGCAAAAACAGTGATCTCCTTACCATGAATTTCGTAACGCAGATTGGGATCTTTGAAGTGGTAATGTTTCGGAGCGGTGAATAATACGGTTCCTTCGGAAACCGCTACACCGTCCACCTCAAACGCATAGCTTAAATAATTATTCAGGACATCCGTTTTCTCAAAATCGATATTATCCAGCCATACGGATGTCAAAGCCGGCACGGTTATCGTTTCACTGCCGCTTTGCAGGATTTGACTGTCTGCCGAGCGCAGCTCCCATTTGACAACGCCGGATACATCCTGCACCGTTTCATTCGTAACACAAAGCTGCGCTTGCGTACTGTAATCATAACGATACGGATCCATGCAAGCATACAGACGAGTGGTGGTCTCGCCTATCTCATCACACGAAATCATGATCGGTGCAAAGAAACGCTTGGCAATGTACTGCAACGCCTTGTACCGTCCAAACGAGTCGATACTCGCCCAAGACGGTCCGGGCCAAATGTCGTTGAGCTGCCAATACAGCGCACCCATACATCTGCCGCGATGACGGCGAAGATGCTCCACGCAGTTGCGTATCGCATCCGCCTGCATCAGTTGTGACGCATATAACAGCGTACCGAAATCGGTCGGATACAAATACACATCCGCCATGGGTCCGATGATCTTTTTCGTCGCCCCCCTACTGCGTTGGTGGAGATCCATAATGCGGCTGTAGATGTTGCGATCGGATTCCTCGGTAAAGGCGTTGACGGTTTTTTCACACGGGAAGGATTGGTAACCAAACTCGCTCAGATAACGGAAATAATGGTTGCGATACTCAAACGCCGGTTTGCTGCTGTGCCACACCTGCCAATAATGACAATCCCCATAGTTTTCATTTGTCGGTTCAATAAACGAGCCGAAAGAACTGGGGGATGACGGCACATACGGTAAATACGGACAGACCTCTTTGATAACGTCGGGAATCAGATGCTCGAACACCTCAATATAATTCGCTTTGCACGCATTGCTCACTCGCGCATCGCGATCATCGCGTTCCAGCATCTCCTCTACTTCATTGTTACCGGAGAGAAGCGCGATGCACGCGTGATGCCGTGTTCGGATAAGATTATCCCTTACTTCGGCAGCAATATTTTCGTGCATTTCACGATCTCTCGGAACTTCCATACAGGCAAACATCATATCGTAAAACACGAGCAAACCCAACTCGTCGCACAGATCAAAGAAGAAATCGTGCGGATAGAAGCCGCCGCCCCAGATACGGATGGTATTAAAATTACACTCGATACAATGCCGCAAAAGCGCCTCACTACGTTCCTTGGTGATACGCGTAAGGATATTGTCTTCCGGAATATAATCCGCACCCATTGCAAAGATACGAACACCGTTCACCTCGTGACAAAAGCTTTCGCCATACTCATCCTTTTCGCGGACAAGCTTCATTTCGCGAAGACCGATACGTTTCGTATCACTATCAACCACTGAACCGTTCTCGTACAGTTCAACAGACACCATGTACAAATTGGCCTTTCCGAAGCCATTCGGCCACCAAAGCATCGGATCACGGATCTCACTTTCCGTATTGGCGGGTATCGTAAAGCGTTCACCGTTGGGTGCGGTGACGGCAACCGAAATCTCGGCCGTACCCTTTTCGGCCTTAACCAGCGGCGTAACAAACACCTTGCCGTCCTCGTGGCGTTGCAGGATATGAACATCCGTTAACCTGTCGGAATCAACGATCAGCAGACTGATATCCTTCCAGATACCGGCATCGGGCAGACGGGGGCCCCAGTCCCAGCCCATCATACAGCTTGCCTTACGAATGTAATTGAACCCTGCCAACGCATCCGCAGGCGCCCTGAGCGGTTCTTTTTCGTGCAACGCTTCGATATATCTATTGGGTGAATAAAAGCGTGCAGTGATCTCATTCTTACCTTGCTTAAGAACTTCCGTAACATCAAGCTCATACCGCCTGTGCATATTATCGGTATAAGCAATGTGGCTGCCGTTTACGTACAGATCACACAGCGTATCTAAGCCTTCGCAGCACAACAAAACACGCGCACCAGACACCGGAAGATCAAAATCAAACGTCCTGGAGAACGCGAAATCGTTTTCGAGGATCTTCAAGGCTTCCAGCTCATTATCGCGATAATACGGATCGGGCATCAGTTGGTTATCCAACAGGAACGAATACACCGAACCGGGTACCATTCCGTCACACGAGTATCCACCGCCCTCCAAATGCCAATTTCCGTTCAATGAATACTTTTTCATAAGCGTTGCCTCCTCATATCCGTTTGTCCAAAACACCGATATAACGGTTATAGAACTCCTCAAACGTCCCCTCATCCAGTGCGGTGCGAATCCGCTCCATCAGGGTGTTATAAAAATACAAATTATGCATCACACACAACCGCATCGCAAGCTTCTCGTTTGCTTTGAAAAGATGACGGATATAGGCGCGCGAATGACGGCGGCAGGTCGGACAGTCACATTCCTCGTCAAGCGGTAGCAGATCCCGCTCGTATTTTTGATTGAGCATATTCCGATGCCCGCTCCAGGTGAAAACGTGCGCATGACGCGCGTTTCGCGCCGGCATCACGCAGTCAAACAGATCCACGCCGCGGTGAACACCCTCCAAAATATTTTCCGGCGTTCCGACGCCCATTAAGTACCGCGGCTTGTCCTTCGGCATGTGCGACTCTACCGCTTCAATGATGCGGTACATATCCTCCGCCGGTTCACCGACTGCAAGGCCGCCGATGGCATACCCGTCGAGATCGAGCTCCGCGATCTCCTGCATGTGTGCAACGCGCAGGTCGTCAAACGTGCAGCCCTGATTAATGCCGAACAGCATCTGTCGCTTATTTAAGGTCTCCGGCAACGAATTTAAGCGTTCCATCTCGACCTGACACCGTTTCAGCCAGCGCGTCGTGCGCTCACAGGAGCGGGCGGAATAGTCATATTGCGCGGGGTTTTCCACACATTCATCAAACGCCATGGCTATGGTGGAAGCGAGATTGGATTGGATCCGCATACTCTCCTCCGGCCCAATAAACAAGCGCCGTCCGTCAATATGGGAAGAAAAGGTAACCCCCTCTTCTTCGATCTTGCGTAGATTCGCAAGCGAAAACACTTGAAATCCGCCGCTGTCAGTCAAAATCGGCCCCTGCCAACCGGTAAACTTATGCAGGCCGCCGAGTTCATGAACCAATTCGTCACCCGGTCGCAGATGCAGGTGATAGGTGTTGCAAAGCTGTACCTGACATTTGATATCCTTAAGGTCATACGCGGATACCGCGCCCTTGATGGCACCGCAAGTCGCGACGTTCATAAACGCAGGCGTCTGCACCGTCCCATGCGGTGTCTGAAATTCACCGCGGCGCGCCGCACCGCAGGTCTTCAAAACTTTCATACTCTCTCTCCTGTTACAGGATCATCATAGAATCATCGAAGTTTACGGAATATGTGATACCGTAAATTTCAATGAATAGTGAATGATGAATATTGAATAATGAATAATTTCGGTGTCGGCTATGCCGACTATTTATAATTCGTGCCGTAGGCACTCCTTAATTCTTCATCATTCATTTTTCATTATTCATTCTTCACTTATACAATAAGCATCGCATCGCCAAAACTGAAAAAGCGATACCGTTCCTGCACCGCATAGCGATAGGTATCCATCGTCGTTTCATAACCGGCAAACGCGCTGACCAACATAATCAAGGTGCTTTCCGGCAAATGGAAGTTGGTAATGAGTCCGTCCAACACTTTAAAAGTATAGCCGGGATAAATGAAAATGTCTGTCCATCCGTCCGCGGCGTGAACCAATCCGTCCTCACCTACTCCGACGCTTTCCAGTGTACGACAACTGGTGGTACCGACAGCAAACACCCGTCCACCGCTCTGCTTGGTTTCATTGATGAGATCCGCCGTTTGCTCAGACAGTTCATAATGCTCTGAATGCATTTTATGATCTGTAATGTCATCTACCTTTACAGGCCGAAACGTACCAAGCCCCACGTGCAGGGTCACAAATCCGATCTTAACCCCTTTTTCACGCAACAGACCCAGCAATTCCGGTGTGAAATGCAAACCGGCTGTGGGGGCCGCGGCAGAACCGAGATCCTTGGAATACACCGTTTGATACCGTTCTTTATCCTTGAGTTCGTGCGTAATATAATGCGGAAGCGGCATCTGACCGATACGCTCCAACAACTCATAGAAATTGCCTTCGTAACGGAATCTGACCAACCGATTTCCGTCCGGTGTGACCTCCAAAACTTCCGCTTTGAGCAAACCGTCCGCAAAGGTCAACACGTCACCGGGCCGTGCTTTTCGCCCCGGACCTGCCAACACCTCCCACACGTCGCCACCTTTCGCCGTCAATAATAGCAGTTCGACAGCGCCGCCGGTCGGTTCGCGATGGCCGTATAAGCGCGCGGGAAGCACGCGGCTATCGTTAAGGATCAGACAGTCGCCTGCCTGTAAATACTCCGCAATATCATAAAAATGCCGATCCGTTCGCGTACCCGCCCTGCGGTCTACTACCAGCATACGTGAATGATCGCGAGGCTCGATTGGTTCTTGCGCGATCAATTCCTCCGGCAAACGGTAAAAAAAGTCTTGTCGTTTCATGGTTTCTCTCCGCCGAATTTATTGACATACCAGATACTTAATGGTACAATAGTAGCCGGAAAAAGTCAAGTTTTATCACTCATTTCCAAACAGCAGGTAAAAAGAAAGGAAATTCCGTATGAAAACGTACAAAGTTGGTATTATCGGTTGCACCGGTATGGTGGGTCAGCGTTT
>CAZBAO010000065.1:0-8441 GCA_964490085.1 uncultured Eubacteriales bacterium
TTTGCATGTCCTAAGCTTGGTCGTGCTGTTATGTGGAATGCCGCTTGGTGGAGTGACCCGGTTGTGTTGGGGCATTATCCCGAGGACGGACTTGAATTGTATAAGGACTATCTTCCGGAAATAACCGAGGAGGATATGAAGCTTATCAGTCAGCCGATAGATTTTTACGCACAAAATATCTATAACGGCGTAGAGATCAGAGCCGGTGCGGACGGTAAGCCTGAGATTGTGGAACGTTATGCAGGATTTCCTAAAACGGCTATTCAGTGGTCTATTACTCCTGAATGCTTGTACTGGGCGCCTAAATTTTTCTATGAAAGATATAAGCTTCCGTTTTATATTACAGAAAACGGTATGTCTGCTCATGATGTTGTATCTCTGGACGGAAAGGTACACGACCCTAATCGTATTGACTTTTTGAATAGATATCTTTTAGAACTTGAAAAAGCTGTTGATGACGGTGCTCAAGTAGAGGGATATTTCCTTTGGTCATTTATGGACAATTTTGAATGGGCAAAGGGATATACGGAACGTTTCGGTATCGTTTTTGTGGATTATGAAACTCAGAAGCGGATCCCTAAAGATTCGGCGTATTGGTATAAGGAATGGATAGAGGAACACAGCAAATAAATCCCCCCCCTAACTTGACGCAAGCATATAATACGCCCAAGGCGGTGGTGAAAATGAAATTTGATATAAGGCTTGCTACATTAGATGATGCAAAATATTGTGCCAATATTCACGCCGAATCTTGGAACTTTGCTTATGGTGATATAGTTCCAAAAGAAATCATTGATAAACATAATGTCCGATGGCCTACAATATGGAATAAAATGCTTACCAATAACATCGATACCCATTATGTGATTACACTCGACCGTTTGATTATAGGTTTTCTTACTATTGCTGTTGCCAGAGATAACGATTTTAAAGAATCCGTTTATGAAATCGTTGGCTTGTATCTTGTTCCTGAACATATAGGTGCTGGATATGGGAAACAGACTATGGATTGGATAAAAAAAGAAATCAAAAGTAGGGGGTATGATAAAATTTCTCTTTGGGTATTGGAAGAAAATAATCGTGCAAGAAGATTTTATGAAAAATCAGGTTTTGTGGCTGATGGTAAAATTAAATCAAGTGGTCTTGCAGATACTCAAGAAGTTAGATATATATGTAAATTCCGGAATTAAAGAAGATCAGGTTTTTAGGTTGGTTCCTTTTTGAGTGCCAGAGCCCGAAAAAACTCTTTACTTTCCTTGCGAAACGAGTGAAATATTGCTACGCAATATGAACCTACGCTGCGCGCATGAAATATAAAACCGAAAGAAAGGAGTGCTTATAAGGGGATGGATGATTTCATAAGCTGTGTCAAAACGAAAATTTTCGGGTTCCATCGGTCGTTTATCACGGCTTTGGCCCACCTTACATTCTAATGTGGTTTTTAGTATATATTTTTTTTGGTATTAACAGATGAAATTCACCGTTTTTATGCTTTACATTACGGCAGTTTAATGCTATCATATTTTCTGTAAAAAACATAAAGGGAGTTAAAAAGTATGGCTGAAATTTTGGAAGTTATTATGATCGTGAGTTTTGGTGCGTCTTGGCCGCTTAATGTCATAAAGTCTTACAAGGCGCGAACGACTAAGGGCAAAAGTCTTGCATTTTTGTGTTTGATCTTTTTCGGCTACATTGCGGGTATAATTTCGAAGTTGATCAACGAAAGCTATATGGCGGCGATTGCATCAAAATGGTACGTGCTGTTTTTCTATGTGCTCAACCTGGTTATGGTGGGGGCGGATCTGTGCTTATACATAAGAAATAAAAAGCTTGACAAGAAAAACCAAGAGTAAAAAACGATGCCGATGAACGTACTCGAACTACAAAGGAGATCTGCAAGGAGATCGTGCGGTGCGCCCACAGACGGCAATTGGTTTACGGTTATACAAGCGTATGAAAAGGATGTCCTCAGCAATCGCTGATCCGTTTAAACTGTAACGAAACACCGCCGGAAGACGTATGTCTTCCGGCGGTGTTTCGTTCGTATATCAATACCCTCACGGTTTTACCGAGGTAGGAGAAAGCTTTAGTAAACGCAAGCCTTCCCTTGGTTATGATTATCGCTGCTTATTGGGAGACGCAAACACCGCCGAGGGGACGGATGAACAGCGTGTGACAGGAGCCCTTGCCGAATACGGCTTCCATCGTTTCAGTGAATTCACCGACCAGATCCTCCGGCACAAAGTTTTGCGTGGTTCCGCCGAAGCCGCCGCCGTGAACGCGCCATGCACCCTTGCCGTTCAATATGCGCTGTGCGAGCGCCAAAGCCAGTGAGATACCCTGATGGTCGATATTGGAATTGGAGTAGATGTTTTGCAGATATTCAAACGACGAATGTCCGGACTCCAAGACAAGGTGTTTAAACGTTTCGAAATCCCCCCCGGCAAGTGCGGTAACTTCTTTTCCGACGCGGCGATTCTCTTCGAGAAAATGTAACGCACGCAAAACGGCGCGATCACCGCACGCAGCACGCAATGCGGGAATCTTGCTCAAAACCGCCTCGTCGCTTGCTTCGCGCAGGAAAGACACACCCAATTCATTTGAGATCGCTTTCATTTCAGTGGTAATGCCGGCGTATTCATGCGTAAGATCCGCGTGACCGCCGCCAACGTCTACGATGCACAGGCGATGCCCGCTTTTTGAAAAATCAAAGTCAACCGTTTGGATGATCGGTTCGCTGGTATCCGCGAAATCGATCGCAATGATACCACCGACCGAAGACGCCATTTGATCCATCAGACCGCAGGGTTTACCGAAATGTACATTTTCCGCATATTGGGCGATCTTGGCGATCTCGACCGCATTTACAGCCCCATTGTTAAATAGATGGCTGAGGATCGTGCCGACCAAAACCTCAAACGCCGCCGAGGAGGAAAGACCGGAGCCCTTGAGCACGTTAGAGGTCGTGTAGGCACGGAAGCCGTTGACGGTATATCCTAATTGGCAAAACCGATCGGCAACGCCGCGTATCAAGGAGGCGGAACGGTTGCGCTGTGCCTCGTTGACTTTTAGATCTGTAAGATCAATGACATCCATATTGTATCCGGCGGATTTCACACGAATGGTTGCCTCCGTTGTGGGAGCGGCGACAGCGATAACATCCAGATTGACACTGCCCGCCAGTACACAGCCATGATTATGGTCGGTATGGTTGCCGCCGATCTCCGTACGCCCCGGCGCGGAAAACAACCACAGATCGTCTTCTTCGCCGTACAAAGCGGTATAACTATTGATCGCTTCTATGTAACGCTTTCGTTGAGCTTCAACAGCATCCTGTCCATACAGCTTTACAAAAAGAGTGTCAAATGCGCCGCTCTGTAGTTTAGAAAGGATCGTTTGCGTACTGTTCATTGATTATATTCCTCCGTTTATTCCGTATCGTTAAATTCTATTATACCGTGTTTTTTAAAAAAATAAAGACCCAATTCCCAAAAAATAAGCGCAGACTGCATCTTGCAGTCTGCGCTTATCCTTAAAATCCACGGGAAGCACCGCCGCCGCCAAAACTGCCGCCGCCACCTCGGAAGCCACCAAAACCGCCTCCGCCGCCGAATCCGCCACCGTTATGGCGATGAAAGCCGCCGGAGGGAGGAAAGAAAAAGCCGGGATATATACGTCGCGTACGGCGCATGGTCAGGCTGATGATACAAACAAAAATCAAAAGCACGATAAGTGCGAATGTGGAACCGACTGAGTCATCCTCTAATTCCTCAACGGGCGTATAGTTCGGGTCGGCTTCTAAGCCGTATTCCAAATACACCTCGTTGATAAGGGCATCGTATGCAGCAGCTAACCCTTCCGAAAAATTATCTTCTTGAAAATAGGGAAGAGCGTAATTGTCCAAAATGATACCGGATTGCATATCCGTTACCGCACCCTCCAGGCCGTACCCGACCGAGATGCCGACCTCACGTTCCTCCATAGCTAAGATCAGCAGGATACCGTTATCGTCTTCGTCATCACCGATACCCCAAGCACGCCCAAGCTGTACACCGTATTCCTGTATATCCGCGCCGTCGACGGTATCCAGTGTGACCGCAACCACTTGAGCGCCGGTTTTTTTATACAGCTGAACACCGGCGGCATACATCGCGTTTTCGGTATCTTCGTCGATCACATCGGCAAAATCATTGACAAAGAAGCGATCGGTCGGTTTTACGGAAACGGTGAGAGCTGAAACCGAGAAAACGGATAGGACGATCAGAAAGACTGTCAGCCAACAACAGCGAATGGCTTTTTTCATAGCATCAGAACTCTACCGTCGGCACGTCTAAATCGGCCGCCGGTGCTTCGTACAGGGCTTTTTTCTCAAATCCGAACATACCGGCAACGAGGCTGGCGGGGAAGCGACGGATCTTCTTGTTATACTCACTGACGGCCTCGTTGTAGTCCACGCGTGCAGTAGCAATGCGGTTTTCGGCACCTTCCAACTGATCCTGCAGTCCTATAAATTGTTCACTGGCTTTCAGCTCGGGGTAGTTCTCCACAACAACGAGCAAGCGACTCAAAGCGGATTCCAGCTCTGCGTTTGCCGCCAGTGTTTCGTCTGCCGTTGTACTGCCGGCAAGCTTTGCGCGTGCATCGGCAAGAGCAGTATAGATCTCTTCCTCATGTGCGGCATATCCCTTTACGGTGCTGACGAGGTTTGGGATCAGATCCGCGCGACGCGTCAGCATCGTATCAATGGTTGCAAACTTTTCATTGGCATTTTCATCTGCTTCGACAAGCGTATTATAGGATCCCACAAAAAAGCCGAGCAGCAAGCCGATAACAGCAATGATCACAACGACGACGATAATCGTTTTCTTTTTCATTCAAAAGACCTCTTTTCATTAGGATATTTATATTTTATCGTATTTTTCTGTCATTTTCAATATACTTGAAAGTTTTTTCTGCTTCTGCTTACTTCGCCAGAATCCGCCACCGTTTCTCTGTATAATGAGACTTAGCCAGAGCGATTAAACCCGAACCTGATTTTGAGGGGCAAGCTTTATGCTGTGGCATTGTTAAAATACTTATAAATCCGCCGCTTTAGGCGAGCTCGAATACGTCAGTTGTGGTTAAGGGGATGAAACGTAATGCCGGTCATATATTTAGACGTGCTGATAGCCGTAAATTGGTTGATCGATTATCTGTTGTTATCGGCCACCGCGCGTATCCTGCGGCTGACGCCGAAAAGATGGCGACTTGTGCTTAGCGGATTTTTAGGAGCATTGAGTGCTTGCTTGATCTTTCTGACGACCGCATCGACTCTGCTTGTGTTAGTATTACATTTTGTCAGTGCGTGCATACTGATGGTAACCGCGTTTCCTTTTTCCAAAATTGCCGTTTTTTTAAAGCGGGCGCTTGTTTTTTATGTAATTTCGGCTTTGTTCTCCGGTATCAGCTCCGCATTGTGGTCGCTTACCGAAAGTGAACGCTTTTACGCATGCAACGGTGTGGTGTATTTCGACATATCACCACTGCTGCTGACACTGCTAGCCGCTGTGAGTTATGGGGTGATCTGTCTGTATGAGTACGTAACGCGAAAGAAAGCGCCGCATGGCTACGAGTTTCGGTTATGCATTGAAGACGGCAACGGTATCTGTGAGTGCCGGGCTTTGTACGATACGGGAATGCATCTGACGGAACCGTTTTCCGGAAAACCGGTAGTGATCGTCGAGCAATCCGTCGTTGAGCCGTTTTTGTCCATAGAGCTCAAAGAAGCACTGAATCGTGTGACCGTGCCTACCGTTTCATCCGCATATACGCGCGTGCGCTTTGTCCCGTACCGTTCGATCGGAACGGACGGACTGCTGCCGGCGTTTGTACCGCGACATCTGACGGTAGGCGCGTATGATCGGACGCAGCGGGACATCAGCGGTACGTACGTAGCTCTTTCAAAAAAATTGGGGCGCGGAGAGTATCAAGCGCTCATCGGCAACGATTCGGCCGTAGGGGGTGAAACAACGTGAAATGGATGCAACGACTGAAGTTGTTCGTGAAAAGTTTTTTGCCTTTACAAGCAAAAAAATTGGGCGAGGGTGTGTACTACATCAACGGCGCGGATACCTTGCCGGCTCCGCTGTCGGCGCAGGAAGAACGCGAGATACTGAAAAAAGCGGGCGATGGAAGTGCAGAAGCGAGAGATCAGCTAATTACGCACAATCTTCGTCTGGTTGTGTATATTGCCCGAAAATTTGAGAATTCCGGTGTGGGGATTGAGGATCTGATCTCAATCGGAACGATCGGGCTTATCAAAGCGGTCAGAACCTTTTGTCCCGAAAAAAACATCAAGCTGGCGACCTATTCTTCACGATGTATCGAAAATGAAATACTGATGTATTTGCGAAAAAACACACAGATACGCAACGAGCTTTCCATTGATGAGCCGCTAAACGTCGATTGGGACGGTAACGAGTTATTGTTATCGGATATTTTAGGCAGTGATCCCGACATAGTCAATCGCGGTATTGAACAAGAAGCGGAGCGTGATCTGTTGCTTGAATGCGTATCGCATCTGTCACAGCGTGAGCAAACCATTATGCGGCTGCGATTCGGTATCGGCGGGGAGCAGGAGCATACGCAAAAGGAAGTGGCGGATCTTCTGGGGATCTCACAATCCTACATATCCCGTCTTGAAAAGAAGATCATTAAGCGTCTGCGCCGCGATATTGAACGCGCCGGATAGATCACAGCTGTTTTTTGATACGGTCTAAAGCCCCTTTTTCCAACCGCGACACCTGTGCTTGCGAAATTCCGATCTCGGCAGATACCTCGATCTGGGTCATCCCCTTGAAAAAACGAAGGTTTAGAATACGTTTTTCACGATCGTTCAGATTGCGGATCGCTTCCTTGAGAGCAAGTTCATCAAGCCAGTTATTATCGTCGTTGCTGTCGCCGATCTGATCCATGACGTAAATGGTATCGCCGCCGTCGGAATAGATCGGTTCATAGAGCGATACCGGTTCGACGATCGCCTCTAAAGCCAGCACGACGTCCTCTTTCGGAACATCCATCTGAACCGCGATCTCCTCAATTGTCGGCTCGCGGTTCATCCTGTTCATCAGTAATTCCTTTGCTTGCATGGCTTTATAGGCGGTATCGCGCATGCTCCGACTGATGCGAATGGCGTTGTTATCGCGCAGATAACGACGGATCTCACCGATTATCATCGGGACGGCGTAGGTGGAAAAGCGAACGTTCTGTGAGATATCGAAGTTATCTATGGATTTAATAAGCCCAATACAGCCTACCTGAAACAGGTCGTCCAAATTTTCACCGCGTTGCGTAAAACGCTGGATCACACTGAGAACAAGGCGCAGATTACCGTTGACAAGCTCTTCGCGGGCTTTTTTATCACCTTCTTTCGTGCGTTTTAGCAGTGCCATTTTTTCTCGTTCGCTCAACACCTTTAAGGTCGAGGTGTTTACGCCGCAAATTTCCACCTTGTTGTACAAGCCGCAGGTCACTCCCTTATTTTACATGCATACTGAGTATGGTCGGTTTTCAATACGGGAATTCAGTAAAAGATTGGAAAGCATACATTTTTGCGTGACTTTGCGCATACACATGAGCATATAGGAGGGACTGCGATGATCTGCAGAATAACGGACATGCACAACAAAGAGGTTATCAACATCTGCGACGGTATGCGACTCGGCCGTGTGGATGACGTCGAGGTCGATACCTGCACCGCTCAGCTGATCTCGATTGTGATCTACGGGCGTTCAAAATTTTTAGGTGTATTCGGACACGAGGACGATATCGTCATTTGTTGGAAAGAAATTGAAGTGATAGGGGAGCATACGATCTTAGTAAATCATCCGATGTCGTTATGCGGTCCCGATTCATGCAAAAAACACCGTCGCGGCAGTATTTTAAGCGGTATTTTCGGGAATTGAAAAATTTTTCTTTTTTTCAAAAAAAGACTTGCTATTTTAATGCCGCCGTGGTACAATATCACGGCAAAATGCATACGGGTATCCCTGCTCCGGCGGTGTCGCTTATGCGATTCCGGAGATGCGGTCGAAAAAACTGTCTTTGGCCGACAGATCCCGTAGAGGTGAAAACCAAGGAGGATTTCTAATGTCAGTCGTATCCATGAAACAGCTGCTCGAGGCCGGTGTCCACTTCGGTCATCAGACCCGCCGCTGGAACCCCAAAATGGCGCCGTACATCTTCACGGAGCGCAATGGTATCTACATCATTGACCTGCAGAAGACGGTGCGTAAGCTGGAAGAAGCTTACATGTTTGTCCGTGACCTGTCCGCCGAAGGCAAAACCGTTTTGTTCGTCGGTACCAAAAAGCAGGCTCAGGATTCCATCGCTGAGGAAGCCGTTCGCGCCGGTGCGTACTTCGTTAACGCTCGTTGGCTCGGCGGTATGCTCACCAACTTCCG
>CAZBAO010000066.1:0-8408 GCA_964490085.1 uncultured Eubacteriales bacterium
TAGTATCGCCTGAAACGGTGATGATTATACGATGTGTCCAGCAAGAGAATATTTACAAATCTTTCATTATTGTAAAGATAAAATATTGTATCATGATATCGAGGGGAGCAGGAAACACTATGTTTGGTTATGTGAAAGTCTATCAGCCCGAACTTAAGATGGGCGAGTTTGAACAGTACCGTGGTATTTACTGCTCACTTTGTAAAACGCTCGGTAATCGGTACGGCATTGCGGCACAGATGACTCTCAGCTACGATATCACGTTTTTAGCCGTACTGCACATGGCGCTTGCAGAAGAGTGTGGCGGATTTCATAAAGGAAGATGCCCGTATAACCCGTTGAAAAAGCGAACCTGCTGTAAAAGCAACACGGCGTTGGATTTTTGCGCCGATGCCGCCATGATGCTCGTATATCATAAAGCCATGGATACCATTGCCGACGAAAGCTTCTTTAAACGTCTATCGGCGCGATTGGTGTTACCGATCATGCGCCGCAATCGCTGTCGTGCGGCAAAACGGTTGCCGGAACTTGATCGTGTGATCGAGCAAGCGATGGTGCGCCAACGCGAGCTGGAACAGATGAAAACCGCGTCGGTGGATATGGCGGCTGAACCCACTGCCCAGATACTTTCCAAGCTTTGCGCCGCCGCAGCTTCCGATGAAAAGCAAAAGCGGGTATTGTGCCGTTTAGGCTATTGTTTGGGGCGCTGGGTCTATTTGATGGATGCGGCGGACGATCTTGAGGACGATTTAAAGAATGGATCATATAATCCGATTGCGCTCGCGCAAGGTGTTAACAACACTGACGGGGAACAGATCAAAGCTGCACGCCAATCCGCACGGCTTATACTGAACGGTTCGCTTGCTGAGTGCAGGGCGGCATATGAATTGCTCAATATTCGTCGCTTTGACGGTATACTGCGCAACGTTTGGGAATGGGGAATTCCCGGTGTGCAAAAACAAGTGTTATCCGGTGAACGGACAAAGTGGCCGTCACACCGGTCAGGAGGTTTGAACGATGCAAAATCCGTATGAGGTGCTTGGGATTAAGCCGACTGCCACCGACGATGAAGTAAAGGCGGCATATCGCGAACTTGCTAAAAAATATCATCCGGACAACTACAGCAACAACCCGCTATCTGACCTGGCAGAAGAAAAAATGCAGGAGATCAACGAGGCGTACGATGCGATCATTCGTATGCGTCGTCAGGGTGGTTCTTCGAGCAGCCGTGCCGGATATCAAGGCGGTGGATCGTCGCGCTATACCGATATCCGCAATCTTATTCGCACTGGCCGCAGCGTCGATGCAGAAGCGTTGCTTGACGGTATTCCTGCGCCGTCACGCGATGCGGAATGGTATTTCCTAAAGGGAAGCGTGTTGTATAAAAAAGGTTGGCTGGAGGAAGCTTATTCGCATTTTTCCGCCGCTGCGCGCATGGATCCTACCAATCTTGAATACCGTCAGGCAGTGGATCAGCTTGACCGCCAACGCCGCACCGGCGGCTATCGCGTTTCACCGGGAATGAATACCGGCGGGAGCAGTGCGTGTGATGTGTGTAACGGCTTGATTTGTGCGGATTGCTGCTGCGAGTGTATGGGCGGCGACCTGATCCGTTGCTGCTGAGGGGTGATCGTTTGAAACGTACATCGTGTATTGCACTCGGTGGTATACTCACTGCCGCGGCTGTTATGGTACTGCTTTTGACGATCTTCCCATTTGCCACCTACGCGCTCCCGCCGCTCGCGGGAGCGTTTCTCATACCGCTCGTTATCGAATGCGGTAAAAAATGGGCACTGTGGGCATATGCCGCCGTGTCGCTGATCGCTCTGCTGATCGTGCCTGATGTGGAAGCAAAAATGCTTTTCATTGCCTTTTTCGGCTATTACCCGATCGTCAAGGCAACGTTGGAATCCATCAGAAACCGGATCTGGGAATGGATCGCAAAGCTGGTGATCTTTAACGTCGCGGCGATCGGTGGATATGCCGCGTTAACGTGCATCGGATTTTCGCTGGATGTGTTTCGCGTTGAGGGGATCGCGTTACCGCTCTATGGATTTTTGTTCCTCTTTTTGTTGGCGGGGAACGGTATTTTCGTGATATACGATATCGGGCTTACGCGTTTTTTGCCGCTGTACTTTTCACGTTTTCAGCCAATGATCCGCAGATTGTTTAAATCTTAACTTTGCAAGTTGGATAAATCGTCTTGCATTTTCAGAACAAAAGCATTAAAATAGGTGTGTTGAGAGGAGTGTATGCCGATGAGCATGGATCTGATCGCACATATTACCAATGAGATGTCTGGCTTTTCCAAGGGACAGCGCCGCATCGCCTCGTACATTTTAGAGCACTACGATGAAGCGGCTTTTATGACCGCGTATCGTTTGGGAGAAACCGTGGGTGTGAGCGAATCTACGGTGGTTCGTTTTGCCACGGAACTTGGTTTTTCCGGCTATCCGCAACTGCAAAAAGCCGTACAAAAGCTGATTCGCAGTAAGCTGACAAGCGTACAGCGCGTGGAAGTATCCCGCTCGCGTATGCGAGATGACGAGGTGCTGGATAGTGTCATGACGTACGATATGGCGAACATTCGCCAAACGTTGGAAGAAATGCCGCATGATGTTTTTAACGGAGCCGTGGAAGCGCTTGTCAACGCTCGTCACGTGTACGTGTTCGGCGCCGGCAGTTGCCGAGCATTGGCACAGTTTGCCGCCTTTTATCTTAAACTGCTGTTGCCGGATATTCGACTTATCAACACCTCGAATGTGACCGAGGTATTAGAGGAACTGTATCCCGTCGGTGAACAGGATGCGCTTCTGGTCGTCAGCTTTCCGCGGTATTCCAGCCGCTCGGTGAAAGCGGCTCACTTTGCCCATTCACGCGACGCAAAGGTCATTGCCGTTACAGACAGTATTCTTTCGCCGGTTGCGGAATTCAGCTCCAGCCTGTTGCTCGCTCACAGCGATCTTCCGACTGTGGTGGATTCTCTGGCGGCACCGCTCAGCGTTATCAACGCACTACTGGTCGCCATCTCGCTCAAACGTGCCGATGAGAATCGCAACCGTTTGACCGAACTTGAAGAATTATGGGAAGCCTATCAGGTCTATCAACCGCTTGGGCGGGCCAATGTGTCGGAGGACAAACCGTGATGGAGGTCGTCGTTGTCGGAGGCGGTGCTTCCGGTCTTCTCGCCGCCGGCATGGCGGCGCGTCGCGGTTACCGTGTGACGGTCGTGGAACGTAATTCCCGCATGGCACGCAAGGTGATGATCACCGGCAAGGGCCGTTGTAACGTCACCAACGCCTGTTCGGTGCAGGAGTGCGTTGACAACACACCGGGAAACGGCCGTTTTTTGTATAGCGCCTTTTCCGCTTTTACGCCGCAGGATACCATGGCCTTCTTTGAAGAACAAGGCACACCGCTCAAGATTGAGCGCGGCAATCGCGTCTATCCGGTTTCGGATAAAGCGGTGGATATTGTGGATGCGTTGGTCTCCTTTGCACGCGCGCAAGGATGCCGTTTCAAAACCGGTCGCGTGTCACGTTTGCTCTTGGAGGACGGTGTCTGTTGCGGGGTCGAATTGGAAACGGGAGAAGCACTGCAAGCATACGCAGTTATCGTGTGCACGGGCGGTTGCTCGTATCCCGGAACCGGCTCGACCGGCGACGGCTATCAGCTGGCACGACAAGCGGGACATACCGTCGTAACGCCGCGTCCGTCCTTAGTAGCACTGAACACGGTAGAAGAGTGGTGCGCCGAACTGCAAGGGTTGTCTCTCAAAAATTGCGCACTTATGGTGCACGACACCGAAACAGGAAAGACCATATACACCGATTTCGGTGAACTGCTGTTCACGCACTTCGGTGTGTCGGGACCGATCATTCTCAGCGCCAGCGCACATTTGCCGGAAGCGGCGGAAGGTCGGTATACGCTTTCTTTGGATATGAAACCTGCTTTAACACCGGAACAGCTAGACGCGAGACTGGTGCGTGAGTTTGACGAGAACGCCAATTCCTGCCTCGGCAATGCGCTGTCGGCACTCATGCCTCGCTCTATGGTGCCGGTCATCTTACGGTTGAGCGGTACGGCGGGGGAGCTCAAATGTCACTCCGTATCACGCGTCGAGCGTGGGCGTATTGCCGCGCTTCTTAAAAGTATCCCGCTGACCGTGTCCGGCCTGCGCCCGTTTGAAGAAGCGGTCGTGACAGCGGGCGGTGTCAGCACACGCGAAATCAACGCCAAGACGATGGAATCAAAGCTCGTCAGCGGCTTATACTTTGCAGGCGAGGTGCTGGACGTTGATGCGTACACCGGCGGCTTTAATCTGCAAATCGCCTTTTCAACCGGCTATGCCGCCGGCAATCATGTTTGAGGGTGGGGAAGAGTTATGAACAAACCAGTCAGTGTTGCGATCGACGGGCCGTCGGGTGCCGGTAAAAGCACGATCGCGCGCGCTTTAGCCAAGGAATTAGGGTACCTTTATGTCGATACCGGCGCTCTGTACCGTACTGTTGGGTATGCGGTACTGCAAAAGGAAATCGATCCTAAGAATGCGGCGGCGGTTGAAGCGCTGCTTGCGGATATCACGGTTTCCATGGGATATGTGAACGGTGAACAGCGCGTTTTTTTAAACGGTGAAGATGTCAGTGACTATATCCGTACGCCAGAGGTCTCTATGGCGGCGTCGACAACTTCGGCTATGCCGCCGGTTCGTCAGTTTTTGTTCCGCTTGCAACAGGATACTGCGCAGCAGAACAGTGTTATTATGGATGGTCGTGATATCGGTACGGTCGTACTGCCTTTCGCAACGGTGAAGATCTTTTTGACCGCGTCGGCGGAGGACCGTGCACAGCGGCGCTTTTTGGAATTGCGCGAAAAGGGAATGAGTGTCACCTACGAGGACGTACTGGCGGATATGAAGGAACGTGACTACAACGATTCTCACCGTGCCGCTGCACCCTTGAAGCCCGCTGGGGACGCCGTTTTAGTCGATACCAGCGGCAACACCTTGGAGCAATCTATTGAAATTCTCAAAACCGTGATACGGAATGTCTTGAAGGGGTGACACACATCTATGTGGCTCGGGCGCGCTTTGATTCATATTTTAAGGCCCTTTATTCTGTTCTTTGTGCGGGTGCGGGTCATTGGCAAGGAGAATTTCCCGCCGGTGGATACCCCGTTGGTGCTGTGCTGTAACCACATTTCCAACTGGGATCCGGTCTTGTTAGAGGTCGCGCATCCTAAGCGCCACGTCTATTTTATGGCAAAGGCAGAGTTGTTTTCCAATCGCCTGTTCGCTTGGTTTCTCGGCAAGCAGATCGGCGCCTTTCCCGTGCAGCGCGGCACGGGGGACAGAAGTGCGATCGATACCGCCAAGCGGCTGGTCAACGAACGTAAGCTGCTGGGCATCTTCCCCGAGGGCACGCGTTCAAAAGATGGTAAGCTGTTGCGCCCAAAATCAGGCGTAGCGCTGATTGTTGCGCAGACGGGTGCCTCCGTTCTGCCGGCGGCGGTCGTCACACGCGGTCAAAGGATGCGTCCGTTTCAACGGGTGACCGTCGTATACGGTAAGCCGCTTTCACCGGAGACGTTGCATTTGAACGATCCGGAGCATCCGGATATTCGCTACGCCACGCGCCTTATCATGAAAACGATCGGAGAGTTGATCGAAACCAATGGATAAAACAATACTGGTCGCGGAATCGGCGGGCTTTTGCTTCGGCGTGAAGCGTGCGGTAGACGCGGTATATGCGTTGTTGGATGAAGGAAAAACCGTTTGCACGCTCGGCCCGATCATCCATAACCCACAGATGGTGGAGGCGCTTGCCAAGCGCGGTGTCACCATCGTCGAGGACCCCGCCGAAACACCGCAGGGGGCTACATTAGTCATTCGTTCACACGGCGTTTCCAAAGAGATATACGACGCGGTGGAGCAGCAGGGGATCACCTGCACCGATGCTACCTGCCCCTTCGTTGCCAAGATCCACCGTGTCGTTTCCGAACATTCGGCAAACGGCGCGTCTGTTTTGATTGCGGGGGATGAAGGACATCCTGAGGTGATCGGCATCCGCGGTCATTGCCATACGTCTTCCTACGTGTTTTCCTCAGAGGAAGATTTGATAAATTTGGAAAAAAGTGGAATTCCGGACAAAAATGCACCTGTAATTTTGGTCGCGCAGACCACTTTTCATATGAATACTTGGAAAAAGTGTTCTGAAATTGCAAAAAAACACTATACAAATCTCGTAATCTTTGATACAATATGCAGTGCTACCGCGAAAAGACAAGAGGAAGCGATAGCCCTGTCACATCAAAGCAATGTGATGGTGATTGTTGGTGGGCGACAAAGCTCCAATACCGCAAAATTGCGTGAGGTATGCCGACCCTATTGCCAAACGGTGTTGATCGAAAAGGCAGAGGAGCTGACGGCTGAACCGTTCGCAGATGCGAAGGTCATTGGCTTGACCGCCGGAGCTTCCACGCCTTCCGATATAATTAAGGAGGTACTTTCAACCATGTCCGAGATCGTCAACAACAGCGAAGTCCAAGAAAACGAGGTGGCCGTTGTCACCGAACCTGTCAAGTCCTTTGACGAAATGAGTTTTGAGGAGGCGCTCGAAGCATCTCTTCAAAGTTTAACTACAAATGAAAGAGTGCACGGTATCGTCGTGGGTATTGCGCCCAACGAGGTACAGGTGGAGGTCATCGGCCGCAAGCAGACCGGTTACATTCCGACCGAAGAGCTGTCCGCAGAAGGCACGGATCCGTCTGAGCTGGTCAAGGTCGGCGATGAGCTTGAGCTTCTCATCATGCGTACCAACGATCAGGAAGGCACCATTATGCTTTCCAAAAAGCGCGTCGATGCCAAAAAAGGCTGGGATACCATCGTAGCCGCCGGCGAAAGCGGCGAGATCCTCGAAGGCGTTGTCACTGATGTCATCAAGGGCGGCGTTTTGGTCGCTTCTCACGGCGTCAAGGTGTTCGTTCCCGCGTCTCGTGCTTCTATCAGCCGTATGGAGGATCTGAGTCCGTTGCTGAAGCAGACGGTGCGCTTTAAGATCTTAGAGATCAACACCCAGCGCCGCCGTGCGGTCGGTTCTATCCGTGATGTTTCCCGCGAAGAGCGCAAAGAAAAGGAAGAGGCTTTCTTTGCACAGGCTGAGATCGGCCAAAAATATAACGGCGTCGTCAAATCCATGACCAGCTACGGCGCATTCGTGGATCTCGGCGGTGTGGATGGTATGATCCATGTGTCCGAGCTTTCGTGGAAGCATATCAAACATCCTTCCGAGGTCGTTTCCATCGGTGACACCGTGGAAGTGTACATCAGAGATCTGGATGCTGAGAAACATAAGATTTCGCTCGGCTACCGCCGTGCGGAGGATAATCCGTTTGAAATCTTCAAGGCACAGTACGCAGTGGGTGACGTCGTTTCCGCTACCGTTGTCGGCATGACCACCTTCGGTGCTTTTGCACAGATCATTCCGGGCGTTGACGGTCTGATCCATATCTCCCAGATCGCAAACCGCCGTATCGAAAAGCCGCAGGATGCTTTGAAGGTTGGCGAAGAGGTGCAGGTGAAGATCACCGCCGTTGATCTGGAAAACAAGCGTATCAGCTTGTCTATTCGTGCACTGCTTGAGGATGCTCCCGCTGTCGAAGAAGCGGCAGAGGAAGCCGAAACCGTTTCTGAGGAAACTGCTGAATAATTTACGGAAAGAAAAATGGGCAACACTCCGAAACAGAGTGTCGCCCTTTCCGTTTTGAGGAGGAAAAAACATGATTGCTATTGCTTGTGACCATGCCGCCGTCGAACTCAAGCGTGAGATCGAAGCTATGCTGACCGAAATGGGTGAGGAGTACCGCGATTTCGGTACCGATACCTCGGACAGCTGTGATTACCCGGTATTTGCCGCCAGAGCCGCCAAAGCAGTAGCTGACGGTAGCTGCGAGAAAGGCATCGTCATTTGCGGTACCGGTATCGGTATCAGTATTGCCGCCAATAAAGTACATGGTATTCGCTGTGCTTTGTGTGGTGATCCGTTGTCCGCACAGCTCACCCGTCAACACAATAACGCGAACATGTTGGCTATGGGCGCCCGCATTATCGGGCCGGAGCTCGCCAAATGTATCGTCAAAACCTTTTTGACAACTCCGTTTGAGGGCGGCCGCCATCAGCGCCGCGTGGACCTCATTACCAAATTAGAGCAAGAACAGGTGATCGAATAATATGCGTATGACACTCGCCGAACTGGAATCTGTCGCCGAGTCGTTGCGCCGCAACAATATGGCGGCATATTGTGTCCAAAGCAAGGAAGAGGTAGTACCGCTTATTAAAGGTATGTTGCATACTGGCGATACGGTCGCGGTCGGTGGTTCAATGACGCTGTTTGAAACAGGCGTGATTGATC
>CAZBAO010000067.1:0-8358 GCA_964490085.1 uncultured Eubacteriales bacterium
GACACCGGCACCAATATGTCCATGACCATTTCCGCCGCCGCGCGTGAGCTGGCCCGACTCAGTGAACCGACCGTCAGCCAGACTGCAGATACCGCTTCCTCCGCCCTTTTGCGTGGTGCGCGCGGTAACTCCGGCGTTATTCTGTCACTTTTGTTCCGCGGCTTTTCCAAAGGCCTCAAGGGCAAGAACGAGGCAAACGGAGCCGATCTGGCCGCCGCCCTTACTCTCGGTGTTGAAGCGGCATATAAAGCCGTTATGAAGCCCACCGAAGGCACCATCCTGACCGTCGCACGTGAAGCGGCGGAAAAGGGTGTCGCAGCAGCTCAGAAGGATGCGTCCGTAAACGCGGTGTGGGCTATTATCTGCGAGGAGGCCGAGGCCTCGTTGCAGCGCACCCCCGATCTGCTCCCTGTTCTTAAAAAAGCGGGCGTCGTGGACGCGGGCGGCCAAGGCCTTTGCATCATTTTCCGCGCAATGCAAGCCGTTTTCAACGGCGAACCGATCGTGCAGGGCGATACCGCCGTATCTGCTGCACCCGCCAAAAGATCCGCAAGTGCTGCCGGTTCCTTTGAAACCGACATTACCTTTACCTATTGCACCGAGTTTATTGTCGCGCGTGACAAGGCCTGCACCAAGGATCCGCTGAAACTTCGCGCCTATCTGGAAACCATCGGCGACTGTGTTGTCGTGGTTGACGACGAAGAGATCATCAAGGTTCACGTCCACACCAACGATCCCGGCAAAGCGCTCAGCAAGGGCGTGGAATACGGTGCTTTTGAAACCGTCAAGGTTGAAAACATGCGTATACAGCACGAAAACGCCGCTTGGCTTCCGGAGGATGAAGAAGCTCCTGCAGCCCCCGCACGTGTCGAACCGGAAGAAGAATTCGGTTTTGTTGCTGTCGCTGCCGGTGAAGGCTTAAAAGCCTTGTTTACCGACCTCGGCTGCGGCCAGGTCGTATCCGGCGGTCAGACAATGAACCCTTCGACCGATGATATTCTAAACGCGATCGAAGCGACTCCCGCTAAAGTCGTCTACGTTTTGCCGAATAATAAGAATATCATTCTTGCTGCTGAGCAAGCGATCCCGCTGGCTGATCGCACCGTTCACGTTCTCCCCACCCGCACGATTCCGCAGGGTGTTTCCGCAATGCTCAATTTCGATCCGGATGCCGAGGTTCAGGATAACCTGAACACGATGATGAAGGCTGCGGACAACGTATCGTCCGGTTCCATCACCTTCGCTGCACGTGACAGTGATTACGAGAATCGCGCCATCAAGGAAGGCGATATTTTAGCGTTGGATAACGGCAAGCTTACCTTCACCGACATTTCCGTTGACCACGCCGTCGTGAAGCTGACTAAGAATATGGCGGCAGCGCGTCGCACAGCCGGTAAGGACGTGGCGTTTATCACGTTGATGTACGGCGAGGGCGTGACCGAAGAGGAAGCAAACGCCGCGAAAGATGCCATTTCAGCCAAGCTCGGAGGTGATGTGGACATCACCGTGCTCGCCGGCGGTCAACCTGTTTACTACTATTTCATCTCGATTGAATAATTAAACCGCACAGCCGATGGCTTCCCAAAGGATGCCATCGGCTATTTCTCAAAAAGGAGGGATTTTCATTGCTGACAACCGAAACACCGATCCGGTATCTCAAAGGCGTGGGAGAAAAGCGCGCCGAACAGCTGAGCAAGTTGGGCATTCGTACTGTCGGCGATCTTCTCTCCCATTTCCCGCGCCAGTATGAGGACTGGTCAACCGTCACGCCGATTGCTTCGGCACCGCGTGACCTTCCGTGTTGTATTCGCGCAACTGCGATGGCCGCGCCGATCGAGCGACGCATACGGAAGGGGCTTTCACTTTACACTTTTTCCGCAGTAGATGCTTCCGGCGTCGTGCGCATTGCCTTATTCAATAATAAATATGCCGCAGATAAGATCAAATCCGGACACCAATACCTATTTTTCGGTACGGTTTCCGGTTCGCTTAACGCACCGGAGCTATCCTCACCGCTGATCGAACCGGCGGAGACCGGCGCACGCATTCGCCCGATCTATCCGCTCACTGCCGGCATCACCTCACATTATCTGGAAAAGCTGGTCGGAAACGCCTTTCTGGCGCTGGAAAGCGCACTGGATAACGATCTGCTGCCGCACGCGCTCAGGCAGCAGTATCGGTTGTGCTCCTATCGGTACGCCTTGGAAAACATCCATTTTCCAGCCGATCACGATGCGCTATCGGTAGCGCGTCGCCGTCTTATTTTCGAGGAGCTGTTTCTCCTGCAACTCGGTTTACTAAGCTTAAAGAACCCTGCAAAAGCCGAAACAGCGATCCGTGTCACGCAGGACTTCACGGCTGACTTTTCCTCTTTTCTTCCCTTTACCATGACCGGTGCGCAGCAACGCGCTGTCGCCGATGCTATAAAGGACATGAACGGCACCGCCCCAATGAATCGCTTATTGCACGGTGATGTCGGCAGTGGTAAAACCGTCGTCGCCGCGTGTCTTGCCTACACCGTCATACGCAACGGCTACCAGTGTGTGATGATGGCACCTACCGAGATCCTCGCACAACAGCACTACCAATCACTTTGCCGTACCTTTCAAAACGATCCCCTTGTTCGCGTCGGCCTGTTGACCGGTTCACTGACAAAAAAGCAAAAGGATTCCATCCGCAGTGACGTTGAAAGCGGCGCTTGCCATCTGCTGGTTGGCACACACGCCCTGTTATCCGACTCCGTGCATTTCAACCGCTTAGGGCTTGTCATCACCGACGAACAGCATCGTTTCGGTGTTCGTCAGCGTTCCGCGCTGACCGCCAAGGGCGAGCATCCCCATCTGCTCGTTATGTCTGCCACCCCCATCCCTCGCACCTTAGCGCTCATCGTATACGGTGATCTGGATATTTCCGTATTGGACGAATTGCCTGCCGGCCGCACCCCCATCGCCACCTATGCGATCGGTACCGACAAACGTGTCCGCGCATACGGCTACGTTCGCAAATTCGTGGAAGAAGGTCGGCAGGCGTACGTGGTTTGTCCGTTGGTGGAGGAAGGCGAAACCGATCTGGTAGCGGCTGAAGCGTATGCCAAAGAACTGGCAGACGGCCCGTTCAAAGGATATTCGCTCGGTTTACTGCACGGCAAAATGAAGCCGCGTGATAAGGAACGGATCATGACAGACTTTGCCGAAAACCGTATTTCCGTTTTGGTTTCCACTACGGTTGTCGAGGTCGGTGTGGACGTTCCAAACGCCGTGCTGATGGTGATCGAAAATGCCGAACGCTTCGGGTTAGCACAGCTGCATCAGCTTCGCGGCCGTGTCGGGCGCGGCAAGCACGCCTCGTCCTGTATTCTCATTTCCGATGCACAAAACGAGGAAGCGGTACGTCGCCTGAAAGTCATGTGTGAAACGACAGACGGTTTTCGCATTGCTGACGAGGATTTAAAACTACGCGGCCCGGGCGACTTTTTCGGCGACCGTCAGCATGGATTACCGGAAATGAAAATTGCGGATTTCTTATCTGATATGACCTTGTTGAAAGAGGCGCGGAATGCGGCTCGCGCCATTCACGCTACAGATCCCGCTCTTGATCTTCCTGAGCATAAACCGCTACAGACCGCCGTTCGAATATTGTTCGAACGCACCGGCGGTCAAGGGCTCAACTAAAAGGAACCGTGTAAGCAGTTCGCTTACACGGTTCCTTTTTACAGTTCATCCAATGTCAACTCATAGGTCGGTAAGAATTCTTCTAAAAAGCAGTCCACAGCAGGAATTTTCAACTCGCGTAATGCCGCTTCGGTGGATTGCCGCGCCTTAGCGAATTCACGATTTCCCTGCTTGATCTCTTCAATGCACTTGATGAGTGCCGCCAACTTATCGGCAGCCTTGACAATGCGCAATTCTTCACAAAGCGCTTGTTTTTCAGGTAACAACCAGCGGCGATATTCCGCTTCCAAATCCTCCGGCAACAGCGACAATAGCTTATTGGTCGACACCGTTTCCACTTGGCGGTATGCCTCTCGGATCGCGGGGTTATCGTATTTAACGGGCGTTGGCAGATCACCGGTCAAGATCTCCGGTGCATCGTGATAAACACTGAGCATCACACACGCCTGTTCATCCACGTTGCCACCGAATCGACGATTCTGCAACAGCGCCAACGCGTGTGCCAGCACCGCGACATCATGCGAATGCTCACAGATATTCTCCGTCCGCGTATTTCTCATCAGTGCCCAGCGATTGATATATTTCATACGGGACAGCATAGCAAAAAACGAATGGTTCACAGTATCAACTCCTGTTTGTATTATATCCTCCTTTCACCGTTATTGCAAGATGTGAATAAAACAGTTTTTCTTTCCGATACTAATCAAAACAGGAAAGGAAGATACGATGAACCGCGATACCGTTTGTTTACTCAAAGAATGTAATTCAGGCTGTAAATGTGCCACCAACAGCATGGAACAGGTCATGCCTTTTTTAAAAGATAAGGCTGACCTGCGTGAGCTGATCCATCACTATAACGATCGACATATCAAGATCGGTGACGAGTGTCACGCGCTGCTCAACAGCGTTGATCTTGACGAAAAGGATCCGCCATCGATCGTCAAGGCCATGTCTTGGTTTTCCACCGAGATAAAATTACTGATGGACGATACCACTGAGCGTGTTGCCGGACTGATGGTGGACGGCTGCAGTATGGGCATCAAATCTCTCAGCGGCTATCTAAACCAATACAAGGAAGCCTCCGAAGACTGCCGTAAGCTTACCCGTAAACTGATTGACCTTGAGCAGGAATTTATGCAAGATCTCTTAAAATTCGTATAAAGAAAGCGCCCGCGATCGCGGGCGCTTCGCATTTATTTCAGCATAACAAAGCCTAATTTTTTCATAGCCTTGCCAAGTGTGCGACCGGCAATGTGCGAAGCGCGCTCGGCACCGATTTTCATAAGGTTTTCTAACTGCGCTTTGTCCTTCATCAGTTCGGCAAACCGTTCTTGAATAGGCTTGAGTTCCAGTGCGACCGCCTCACCAACGGCGGTTTTGAAATCACCGTAACCCTTGCCGGTAAATTCATCCTCGATCGCTTCCAGACTTTTGCCGGTAACGGCAGAATAGATCTCCATTAGGTTGTTGACGCCATCCTTGCCCGGTGCATACCGCACTTTCGCTTCGCTGTCGGTCACCGCACGGCGGAACTTGCGCATGATGGTATCCACATCATCCTTAAGGGAAATAAACGAGTTCTGATTTTCATCCGACTTGGACATTTTCTTGGTCGGCTCCTGCAACGAGCACACGCGCGCCGCCGTTTTCATGATATACGGCTCGGGAATCGTAAACGTATTGGCGTACAAATTATTAAAGCGTGTGGCAATATCGCGCGTCAGTTCACAGTGCTGCTTCTGATCCGCACCTACCGGCACAACATCCGGCTGATATAACAGAATATCCGCCGCCATCAACACCGGATAGGTAAACAGACCGGCATTGATGTTATCCGCGTGTTTCGCGGATTTATCCTTAAACTGCGTCATGCGGGACAGCTCACCGAACTGTGTATGGCAAGCAAGCAGCCAACTAAGCTGCGTATGCTCCGGCACTTGTGATTGCACGAACAACAACGATTTTTCCGGATCCAGACCGATCGCCAGCAGCAGGGCAAACATCTCGTTCGTCTGCTGACGCAGCTTAGCCGGCTCCTGCCGTACCGTGATCGCGTGCAGGTCGGCAACGGCATAAGCACAGTCAAATTCTTCCTGCAAAAGCACCCAGTTACGAAGCGCACCGAGATAGTTTCCCAAAGTCGGTGTACCGGTAGATTGTATACAGCTTAACGCGCGCTTTTTGCGCGGTACTTCGATTACGGCTTGGTTTTCCATACGATTCCGTACCCCTCTAAAAAATCTTTTATATATAGTACCACACTTGCATTGACTTTTGCAACCAATAATTGTAAAATAGATATATCTGTTTTATCGTTCAGGAGGACTTGTATGACCGCTTTAGAGCAACTCGCGGAATTGTTATTCCCGAATGTGAGCAAAACGCCCGAGGACTATGAGGCGCTATATCCCCCGCGTCCCCTTAAAGAAGGTGCACGCGTGGTGCGTATTGCCCCCTCGCCTACCGGTTATTTGCATTTGGGTGTACTGTTTACCGCTACCATCAACTATCTCACCGCTCGTTCGACCGACGGTGTGTTCTATTTCCGCTTGGAGGATACCGACAAAAAACGCGAAGTTGACGGTGGTGCCGCCGATATTTTAGCGGGACTTCGCCAATACGGTCTGCAAATCGACGAGGGTTATCAGGGGGATGACGCCTCCATCGGCAGCTACGGTCCGTACCGCCAAAGTGATCGCGCGGAGATCTACCACGCTTTTGTCAAGGCGCTTGTTCTGCAAGATCTTGCATATCCTTGTTTCTGTACACCGGACGAGCTTTCGGCTGTACGCGAGAAACAGGATCAGCAAAAACTGCGCACCGGCTACTACGGTGAATACGCCACCTGCCGTTCGCTCACACCGGAGCGCGCGATGGAGAAGATCCGTGCCGGTATCCCCTATGTTATGCGGTTGCGCTCCCCCGGTGATGAATCACGCCGCATCAAGTTTGACGACATGATCAAGGGCACCATCGAGATTCCGGAAAACGATCAGGATATCGTCCTTTTAAAGACCGACGGTATTCCGACCTACCATTTTGCCCACGCGATCGACGATCATTTGATGCGCACGACCCACGTGATCCGCGGCGATGAATGGATCGCCTCGGTTCCCACGCACCTTCAGCTGTTCCGCGTACTCGGCTTTAAGCCACCCAAATACGCACACGTCAGCCCCATTATGAAGGAAGAGAACGGCAGCAAGCGTAAGCTATCCAAGCGCAAGGATCCGGAAGCCGCCGTACATTTCTACACGGAGCAGGGCTATCCGCCGGAAAGCGTCATGGAGTATCTGCATACCATCGCAAACAGTGATTATGAGGACTGGCGTCGCTGCAATCCGGACAAGCCCCGCAGCGCCTTCCCGTTTAACCTAAAAAAAATGAGCGTTTCCGGTGCGCTGTTTGACTTAAACAAGTTGAATGACGTCAGCAAGAACGTTATCGCCGGTATGAACGCTACGGATGTGACCGATGCCGTGATCGCTTGGGCGGAGGAATATGCTCCGGAATGGCACGCATTACTCACCAAGGATCTTGGCTTTACGACCGGTATTTTTAGTATTGACCGCGGCGGTGCCAAGCCGCGTAAGGATCTCGCCAAATGGAGCGACGTCCCCGCGTATGCGGAGTATTTCTTCCAAGCACCTACCGAATACCCGTGGCCGGAAAATCTGCAAGCGGAGGATATCCGCACGATCTTAAACGCATATCTGCCGGTCTACGATCCCACAGAGGACAAGCAAGCATGGTTCGATACCATCAAAGCTCTTTGCCCCTCCATCGGCTTTTGTCCGGAGGTCAAGGAATACAAAAAGCAAGCGGATGCGTATAAGGGACACGCCGGAGACGTCAGCACCGTTATTCGCGTGGCTGTCACCGGTCGCCGCAACACACCGGATCTTTGCGGGATCATGAGCTTGCTCGGGAAAGACGCCGTTACCGAACGGCTGAATGCAGCGCTGAATACGCTGTAAACGCAGGAGGGGTATTATGTCAGAAGAACGTATCAGTAATTTTATTCACGATATTATTGACGAGGAGTTAATGCCGGACGGCCGTTGCTACGGCATGCAGGTGCATACGCGGTTTCCGCCTGAGCCAAACGGCTATCTGCACATCGGCCACGCCAAGGCTATCTGCATCGACTTCGGTACTGCCGAGAAATACGGCGGTATCTGCAACCTGCGTATGGACGACACCAATCCTACCAAGGAAGACGTCGAATACGTGGATGCAATCAAGGACGATATTCATTGGCTGGGTTACGACTGGGACGATCGCTTCTATTACGCATCGGATTATTTTGAGAAAATGTACGAGATCGCGGTATCGCTTATCAAGCGAGGCCTTGCGTATGTGTGTGAGTTATCGCCTGAGCAGATGCGTGAAAACCGCGGTGATCTCACCCACTCCGCTGTCAGCCCGTACCGTGACCGCCCCATAGAAGAAAGTCTGGAGCTGTTCACGCGGATGCGCGCCGGCGAGTTTCCGGACGGTGCGATGACACTGCGTGCTAAGATCGATCTTGCCAGCGGCAACTTCAATATGCGCGATCCGGTTATTTACCGCATCAATCATTCGCACCATCACCGTCAGGGTGACAAGTGGTGCATCTATCCGATGTACGATTTCGCCCATCCGTTGGAGGATGCCATTGAGGGTATCACCCATTCGCTGTGTTCAC
>CAZBAO010000068.1:0-3374 GCA_964490085.1 uncultured Eubacteriales bacterium
TCCAGAATCGACACGTCCTGCGCCGTCTTGCGGTTCGCACGGAAATACATTAAAATTTCATTTTCCACGCAGCGCGAGGCGTAGGTCGCCAGCCTAACGCCCTTGGTATAATCAAACGTGTTGATCGCTTTGATCAGCCCGATCGTGCCGATGGAGATCAGATCATCCTGATCGCGAACCGAGCTGTAGTATTTTTTGATGATGTGTGCGACTAAGCGCAGATTATGCTCCACCAACCGGTTGCGTGCCGCCAGGTCGTCCCGTTCGCGAAACGCCACCAAGCAAGCTTGCTCTTCCTCCGCCGACAGCGGATGCGGAAATGAACCGGTATTCACGACCTGGAGTGCCATAAAGAAAATACGTGACAACGCCCCGAAAATTTCAACCAACATAAAACCCGTCCTTTCTCCACACTATATGAAGAAAGAACGCGTTTTTTGCCTGTCCTTACGCTAATAAATAGATATCCCGTCAAAATTCGAAATCATCATGTAAAAACAAGGAATATTGATGTAAAATAGGAACTTCCCCTTGCTTTTCTTTTTAAAATATGGTATGAAAAAGATAATATCACTCAACGTATGGGAAGGCCGTAAAATGAGAACCAATTTTTATGAGCAAAACACCGCCAATTTCCCGAGAATTCAAACAGATACGCTTTTTGTGGATTATTCAAACACCGCAAAATACAGCGGCTTTATGGATAACGCCTTTACGTTTGTTGAAAACTCCCAGTTGTTGAGACCCGAACTGTGGGATCGCTTCGTCCGGCAATTCCGCGAAGAGGCCGATGACGACAACGGCTGGCGCGGTGAATATTGGGGAAAGATGATGCGCGGTGCCAGCTTCGTCTATTCTTATACGAAAAATGAAGAGCTCTATCGCATTCTGACCCAAACCGTCAACGATATGATCGAAACCGCAAACGAGGTTGGTCGAATCAGCAGTTATCGGGTAGATCTGGAGTTTGACGGCTGGGATCTGTGGTCGAGAAAATACGTGCTGTTAGGTATGCAGTATTTCCTCGAAATCTGTGATGACGACACTTTCAAAGCCAAAATCGTCGATTCGATGTGCAAGCAAGTCGACTACATCGCCTCTAAGATCGGCAAGGCCGAGGACGGAAAGCTGCCCATCACCAGTGCGACCTGCGAGTGGCGCGGACTCAACTCCAGTTCTCTTTTGGAGCCCATCGTTCGTCTTTACAACATAACCGCCGAACAGAAGTATTTTGACTTTGCGGAATATATCGTCGAAGCAGGCTGCACCGATATTTCCAACATTTTTAATCTTGCTTATAAAAACGAATTTTACCCGTATCAGTATCCGGTCACCAAGGCGTACGAGATGATCTCCTGCTTTGAGGGACTGTTGGAATTCTACCGTATCACCAAAGACGACAGGCACAAGACAGCTATCCTCAATTTTTCCAACAGACTGTTGGAAAGCGAGATCACGGTGATCGGCACTTGCGGATGCACCTCCGAACTGTTTGACCACTCTGTGGTGCGACAGGCAAACACCACCAATCACCCGATCAAGCAAGAGACCTGCGTAACGGTCACGTTGATGAAATTCTTGTATCAGCTCACCTTGCTCACCGGTGATTCCAAATACGTCGATGCGTTTGAAAACTCCCTGTACAACGCCTATCTCGGCGCTTTCAACACCGAAGGCAAAGTGGAATCTCGCATAGCAGAACAACATCCTGAATGGATCTTGGAAGCCCTGCCGTTCGACAGTTATAGTCCCTTGACCGCGGGCAGAAGAGGCTATTGGATCGGCGGCCTCAAGGGCATGAGTGATAACCACTATTACGGCTGTTGCGCGTGTATCGGTTCCGCGGGTATTGGCTTGGCACCGAAAATGCAGTTGCTCACCACCAAAAACGGTTTTGCGCTGAATCTGTTTATCAACGGAACAGTCGCTTCCAAAACGCCGAGCAACCAAGACGTTGCCTTTAATCTGAGGACCGCTTACCCTGTGGACGGTACGGTGGAGATCACCGTCAACACCGCCAAACCCGAATCGTTTGAGCTGCTCATCCGCAACCCCGGTTGGAGCAAAACCACTTCGATTGCGGTAAACGGCACTCCTGTTTCGGTTTCTGACGGGTATACCCGCATTGAGCGCGTATGGCAAGCCGGCGACACCGTTACCGTGAAGTTGGATATGCGCACCGAGGTCATTCGTCCCATTCCTTACGGCACGCAGATCTTGATGACCGACATTCGCTGGGGATACAATTACTCCGTTCCGGTATTTGACCGCGAAGATCCGCTTGCCAAGCATCACGTGGCACTGCGCCGCGGGCCGATTATGTTGGCGCAAGAAAACCGACTCGGCTACTCCGTGGATGACGCGGTCGACATCAAGATCAACGACGACGGCTATGTCGACGTTGATCTTGCACAAGCCGACACCTATCCCAACATCCTGGCGGTCAACGTCCCGCTGGAAGACGGCAAAACCATGTTGGTTACCGACTATGCCTCCGCCGGAAAATTGTGGTCTGACGAAAGCAAAATGGCTGTCTGGATGCTGACAAAATAATTGCTCCATGAAAAAACCGTTCTTTCCTTACGAAAGAACGGTTTTTATGTGTGCATTTTTAAGAATGTACCGCTGTCGAATAATCCAGATCCGCGACCGCTTTCGCGTTGACTTCCTCCGGACTTTTATAAGTCGGCACCAGTTTCTTCATGGTCGCGACGATCTTTTCCTTGGAATCGGTCGCGAGCACGGCATCCAGCTCGCGCAGCTTTTCACGGACGTCTACCGTCGTGAAAGGTGTTTTTTGGTGCTCAATAAAGATCTTGTGATTGGTCGTCACCGTCAGATCCTCGCTGCGCATCAGCAGCTCCTCATAGAGCTTTTCACCCGGCCGCAGACCGGTTTCGATGATCTGTATATCCGTATACGGTGTATAGCCCGATAGCCGCACCATATTTTCAGCCAGCTCCAAAATACTGACCGGTGATCCCATATCCAGCACAAAGATCTCGGATTGCTCCGCCATCGCGCCGCATTGCAACACCAGCTGTGCCGCTTCGGGGATGGTCATAAAATATCGAATGATACGTTTGTCGGTCACCGTGATCGGTCCGCCGTGCTGGATCTGCCGCTGGAACAGCGGAATAACAGAACCGTTGGAGCCTAATACGTTGCCAAACCGTACGGCGGCAAAGCAGGTCTTGCTGACACTGCCGATGCCTTGTACGACCATTTCGCACAGCCGTTTGGAAGCCCCCATCACGTTGGTGGGGTTAACCGCCTTGTCGGTGGAGATCAAAATAAACTTTTCCGCTTGGTACTTGTCTGCGGCTTTGGCTACATGATACGTACCGAACACGTTGTTGCGGATCGCCTCCTCC
>CAZBAO010000068.1:3384-8259 GCA_964490085.1 uncultured Eubacteriales bacterium
TTTCCATCAACGGCACATGCTTATGCGCTGCCGCATGGAACACGATCTGCGGATGATAGCGTTCAAACAACCGATTCACTTTATGCTCGTCGCGAACCGAAGCGACCTCGATGCGCAGATCCAACGCTTGACCGTGCACGTACCGCAGCTCCTGCTGAATATCGTATGCGTTATTCTCATAGATATCCACAACGATCAACTGCTTCGGCTTCTGCTTTGCGATCTGGCGGCACAGCTCCGATCCGATCGAACCGCCGCCACCGGTCACCATAACGACCTTATCGCGTAAAAACGCAGTGCTTAGGTCACCGTCAAATACGACCTGCGGACGCCCAAGCAAGTCCTCAATACGCACCTCGCGCGCTTGTTGCATCAGCGGCTCTTCTGATTTTTCGGAAAACGCCAGTATATCCGGCAATACGCGCACCTTGCACCCAAGCGGCATACAGATCTGCAAGATCTCCTGATGCTTTTTTTCGTTGGCAGACGGGATCGCCACATAGATGGTACGAGCCTTATGTCGCTCAACGATCTCCGCCATTTTTTCAATCGGCCCCTCGATCGGTACGCCCTGTATCTGCTTACCGATCTTCAGCGGATCGTCATCCACCAAGCACACCGGACGATAGGTGTTGTTCACGTTGCGGCGCATCTCGCCCAATAACAACGCCCCGGCGTCACCGGCACCCACAATGATTGCCGCCGTCTTGTTTTGTGCCATACGGCTAAAGGTCGTCCAATCCCGATATCGACGATAGCACAACCGCATCAACAGCATAAGCAAAACCGGCACCATGGTCGAAAACAGCATCGGGATCACCGGCGGCAACTGCCGAAACACGATACCGGCAACCAACAAATACAGGATATAACCTACCGCACCTGCTTTGAACAACGCCAAATACTCACGGCTCATGGCATACCGCCACAAGCTGGCATAGGTTTTAAATACGATCATACTGAGCAAGATACACAACCCCAGCAGCAAAAACTGGAGCTGAGCATACCCTTCTCGGTCGCTGGAAAACTGCACGAAATACCCACCGTCGCTTTGCATCGACAGGCAATACAAGGCAAACAAGCTAACGGCAAGGATCACCATGTCTATTAGGACGATGCACAGCTCCCGCACCTGAGAAAAGCGACTGCGCCCAGTCGCTTTATTCTCTGTTTTCACCTAAAATCACCTCAAGTCTCCCGCGACACGGGAGAGAAATGGGCGTGACAAACGAACCGCATCCGCGGTCTTACATATCAGCAGATTGCGTATAGGAATAATCGTGTGCTTTGTAATACTTATACCGATCGTAACGACTGTACGGACGATTGGCTTCTTTCATATCAGAGATCACAACGCCCAACAGATTCCCCTGCACGTCTTGGATGTTTTCCGTCGCACGGCGCAGTTCATCGTAAGTCGTTTGGCCCTGACGGGTGATAAGCACCGTACCGGCGGCCTTTTCGCACAACACCAGCGAATCCGACACCACGCACAGCGGCGGTGTGTCAATAAAAACATAGTCGTACTGGGAGGCGACCTCATCCAGCAGCTTATCCATAATTTCCGAACCGAGAAGCTCAGACGGGTTCGGCGGCAAAGAACCGCTGGGAAGCAGATCCATTCCCCGCGCCACCTCACGGCATACGCACTCCTCAAAGGTGAGCTCACCCGACAAGATCCGAGAAAGCCCGTTGTGCTTCTTCACGCGGAACGTCTTGTGCTGAGAGGGCTTGCGTAGGTCTGCATCGATCAGCAGCACACGCGCACCCGTCTGCGCCATCGTAATGGCCAGGTTGGACGAGGCCGTCGTTTTACCGGCATTGGGCTCGGCACTGGAAAACAGCACGATCTTCCGCTTGTGCGGAGCCAAAGCAAACAGCAGGTTGGTACGAACCGTCTTGTACGCCTCGACGATCTGGAAGGTGGTGGCGATGGGGCGCGCATTGGCGGCACCTCTTTCTTTGGCGTTACGCATGGTGCTTGTCCCCCTTTCCGTTCGGTGTAAAGCTGGGGATCTCACCCAAAACCGGCACATCGATCTGCGCCTGCAGGCTCTCCTTGTCCCGAATCGTGTTATCCAAAAATTCACGCAACAGAATGACGGCTACCGAAACCACCAGCCCGATCAACGCACCGATCAACGCGCTGCGCATCACGTTTGGCGACGTTTGAACGGCGGCCGTCGCATCCTCAACAACCTTCGCTGAGGCAACCTCACCGGTCACGGTCGGAAATATATCCGCGATCGCATACGCCATAGCACTGCAGGCAAGACGCGCAGTTTCCGGATCTCCGTGCTTAGCAAACACCTGTAGCAACGTTGTGTCCTCCATCAGCGAGGATGACACCATGCTCTTAAGCTCGTCTTCCGAAACCACACCGCCCAAGCGTACGTACGCCTTATTTAAGACCGGCTCGGTCTTCATAACCACAGCGTAGGTATTGGCCAAATATTCAGCAGCCGACAGGTTACTGGCTGTCGCCATGTTTGCCTGTGTATCTGACGACATATTGCGAATATACAACAGCGACGACGAGGTATACTGCTCCGGAACAAAAAAATAAGCATACGATGCAAACAGCAGTACGCCCACCGCAACGCTGGCGACGATCCACTTGATCCGCGCCAACAACACGCTAAAAATGAGTCTGATGTCCATTTCCTGCATGGAGAATGCCACCCTTTCTTGTAATAATACCTGTATTTTGCAGCCTTTATTGCATATAAACCTATAATAAGTATAAAGCATCCGATCTCATTCGTCAAGCCCCATTATTCTCCATGCGCGTTTCGTCTTGTTTTTTTAAAAAAGTGACCTTTCGGTGTTGAAAAATGCATATTCTTTTTATATAATGTAAGATGTATGTAAATAACGGAAAGGATGTACCATACATGCTGCAACATTTTGAATTTTTATGGGAAAGCCTTCTGTTCTTCGTAACCGAAGACGGCGGCTGGAAAAATTTAGTCATGCTGGCGGTAGGCGGCTTGCTGATCTACCTTGCCATCGCCAAGGATTTCGAACCGTCTTTGTTGATGCCGATGGGTCTGGGCGCCATTTTGGTCAACCTGCCCTTTTCCGGCGCGATCGGTACAGCCGCCGATGGGTCTGAGGGTATTATCGACTGGCTGTTCAAGGTCGGTATCGAAGCCTCGGAAGCGTTGCCCCTGATCCTGTTCATCGGTATCGGCGCGATGATCGACTTCGGTCCGCTCCTCTCCAACCCAAAAATGTTTTTGTTCGGCGGCGCCGCCCAGTTCGGTATTTTCCTAACCGTCGCCGTTGCAACCTTGCTCGGCTACGATTTCAAAGACGCCGCCTCCATCGGTATTATCGGTGCGGCTGACGGCCCCACCGCCATTCTGGTCGCCAACGTGTTGCAGACACCTCTGTTGCCCGCGATCATGGTCGCCGCCTACTCGTACATGGCACTGGTCCCGATCATCCAGCCCGCTGCCATCAAATTGGTCACCACCAAAAAAGAGCGGATGATCCACATGTCCTATAACCCCTCGTCCGTTTCCCGCAAAACGCGCATCCTGTTCCCCATCGTGGTAACCGTGATTGCCGGCCTCATCGCACCGAAATCCGTGTCACTGGTCGGTATGCTGATGTTCGGTAACCTCTTGCGCGAATGCCTCAAGCTGGACAATCTGTCCCAGACCGCGCAAACCTCGCTTGCCAATCTCATCACCATCGTACTGGGTCTGTCGATCTCCGCCAGTATGAAGGCTGAAAACTTCGTCAAGCTCGATACCCTCATCGTTATGGCACTCGGCTTGGTCGCTTTCGTATTCGATACCATCGCCGGTGTTATGTTTGCAAAGCTGCTTAACGTTTTCTTGCCGGAAGGCAAAAAGATCAACCCGATGGTCGGCGGCGCCGGTATTTCGGCATTCCCGATGTCGGCTCGCGTCATTCAAAAAATGGCGCTAAAAGAAGATAATCAGAACCACCTGCTGATGCACGCGGTCGGCGCCAATGTGGCAGGCCAGATCGGTTCAGTCGTCGCCGGCGGTATCATTTTAACGGTTGTTCCGAAACTACTCGGTGCTTAAAGGAGGATATGACGATGACTGCTCTTCAAAAAGCTTTATTGCTGATGCTGCTCGGTATGGTCGGCATCTTCGCTGTTATGCTGCTCATTATGATCGCCGTTAACCTGCTCAACAAATTTGCCAAGGATAACGACAACAAGAAATAATTTCCGAAAGGATCACTCATTATGGCTGATAATAAAAAAATGGTCGAAGCCATCACCTCAATGGAGGAAAACTTCGCCCAATGGTATACCGACGTTGTCAAAAAAGCAGAGCTTGCCAGCTATTCCGGCGTGCGCGGCTGTATGATCGTGCGCCCGTACGGTACGGCGCTGTGGGAAAACATCCGCAACGATCTGGACTCCCGCTTCAAAGCGCTCGGTCACGAAAACATTATGATGCCGATGTTCATTCCCGAAAGCTTGTTGCAACGAGAAAAAGACCACGTGGAAGGCTTTGCGCCCGAGGTCGCGTGGGTGACCCACGGCGGCGAGGAAAAACTGCAGGAGCGCCTGTGCGTGCGCCCGACCTCCGAGACGGTGTTCTGCGAGCATTATGCGGATATCATCCATTCCTACCGCGACCTGCCCAAGCTGTATAATCAGTGGTGCTCGGTCGTCCGTTGGGAAAAGACCACCCGACCTTTCCTGCGTACGATGGAATTCTATTGGCAGGAAGGTCACACCATGCACGAGACCGCCGAGGAAGCGTTGGAAGAGACCGAGCGTATGCTGAACGTATATGCCGATTTCTGTGAACAATCGCTGGCGATTCCGGTCGTCAAGGGCCGCAAGACCGACAAGGAAAAATTTGCCGGCGCGGAAGCGACCTA
>CAZBAO010000069.1:0-7976 GCA_964490085.1 uncultured Eubacteriales bacterium
GATGAATTTTAACACAAAAAAGCACCGCACAGCGGTGCTTTTTTGTGTTTAGTCCTTGCGTTCCTCACCCCAGAAGAACAGAGCGACGGTGCCGGGGCCGGTGTGGCTGCCGATGGTGGTGCCGATATCGTTGATGAGAACCTTCCCTTTAAGGTTCGGGAAGCGCGCTTCCACCAGATCAGCAACCGCTTTGGCATCTTCATAACAATCGGAATTACACATATAGCATTTGTCTGCATACTGTTCGCCGCCGTCGGCACACTGCGCCATGCGCTCCACGATCTCACGGATGACGTTCTGCTTGCCGCGGATCTTGCTGCGAGGGACTAAGCGGCCTTGATGATCGACGTTGAGCAACGGACAAACACCGAGCAAGCCGCCGAAGAAGCCTGCCGCTTTGGATACACGGCCGCCCTTGACGAAAAAGGTGAGATCAGAGGTGAAAAACCAGTGGTGCAGACGCTTTTTATTTTCCTCGATCCACTGATGCGCCTCATCGATATCCGCACCGGCATCGCGCAGATCGGCAAGTTTATCCATAATCAGACCAAAGCCGGAGGATGCGCCGAGCGAGTCCACAACGTAGATCTTACGATCGGGGAAACGCTCCGCCGCGATCGCCGCCGCGTTGCGTGCCGAGTTGACCGAACCGGAGATACCGGAGGACAGCGACACGTGCAGCACGTCCTTGCCGGTTTCCAGCAGCGACGTGAAATAGTTTAGGTACTCGGAAATGTTGACCTGCGAGGTCTGGGTATCCGCACCGTCACGCATCGCCTGATAAAAATCCTTGAACGTAACAGTCTGACCGAGATCATCCGGATAATCCTTGCCGTCCATTGTGTAGTGAAAGCAGATGTAGGAAATGTCGCGGCTTTCAAAATGCTCTTTGGACAGGTCTGCCGTGGAGCAGCAGCTTAAAATGTACGAGTGGCTCATAGCGGGTTCTCCTTATGTCTTGAATTTTAACAGTTAGAGCATACCACACATCTTAACATTTAACACTCCATTCCCCTATTTCTGCTCTCTACAAAACAAAAACGCGGTAGTAGAATCGACAAAAGGTCTCTCTACTACCGCGAGAATCATTGCAAAAGCGCCTCAAATTCCGCTTGGTCGATGATGCGAATACCGAGCGCCTGCGCCTTTTTCAGCTTGCTGCCGGCATCCTCACCCGCCAATACCACCGAGGTTTTCTTGGACACACTACCTGATGTTTTGCCGCCGTACTGCTCGATAAGTGCACTTGCTTGATCGCGTGTCATAGACGGCAACGTACCGGTAAGTACGAAGGTCATACCCGCAAACCGCTGATCGACCTGTTCGGTTTGGCTTTCCATATTCACACCGAGTTCTTCGAGTCGTTCGATCAGTCGGCGGGTAGGCTCCAACGAGAAGAACCGCACCACGTTTTCCGCCATCACCGCGCCGAAGCCGTCGATCGCGACGATATCCTCATACGATGCCGCCATCACCGCCGCCATCGTACCGAATCGCTGTGCAAGCAGCTTCGCCGCCTTTTGTCCGATGTGCCGCACACCCAGTGCGAACAGCAGTCGGGACAGATCGGCTTGCTTGGACGCTTCGATCGCCCCGATCAGATTTTCGGCAGAGCGCTCGCCCTTGCCCTCCAATACGCTGATTGCCTCGCGGTCGAGCGTGTACAGGTCATCAATGCGGGAAACGAGCCCCTCGTCCACCAGCTGTTCCAGCACCGCGGGACCGAGCCCCTCGATATCCATCGCGTCGCGCGACGCGAAATGGATCAGGCGTTGCAGGCGCTGTGCGGGGCAATCGGGATTCGAGCAGCGCAGTGCCGCCTCGTCCTCCTCGCGCTGTACCGCTTCACCGCAGGACGGACAATGCGTTGGAAGTTCGAAAACGGCATTACCCGCGTGCCGTTCCACGCGCACGACTTCGGGGATGATATCACCCGCTTTGCGCAGGACGACGGTGTCCCCGATACCGAGCCCTTTTTCACGAATAAAATCCGCGTTATGCAACGTAGCGCGGCTGACGGTGGTGCCCGCCAAGGGGACCGGATCGAACACACCCGTCGGTGTCAGCACGCCGGTGCGTCCCACCGTGATCTCCACCTCACGGAGAACGGTCTGTTTTTCCTCCGGCGGATACTTATACGCTACCGCCCAGCGCGGGTATTTGCTGGTGGAGCCCAGCCGCTCACGGTCGGAAAAGTCGTCCACTTTAATGACCGCGCCGTCTATATCAAACGGCAGGCCGGTGCGGTTCGCGCCGATACGCCCGATCTCGGCAACGACCTCGTCGATCGAGTCGGTACGCAAATGAAACGGGATCGTCGGGAATCCTAAGTCCTTCATATACTCCAGCGAGGCGGCGTGAGCGGTGACACTCTCCCCCTCAAGAAGCTGGAGGTTGAAGACAAACAGATCCAGCCCGCGCGTTTTGGTGACGGCGGGATCTTTTTGCCGAAGCGAGCCTGCGGCGGCGTTGCGCGGGTTTTTGAACGGCTTTTCGCCGTTTTGCTCCTGCACACCGGTGAGAAAAGCAAACTGCTCTCTCGGCATATACACCTCACCGCGCACGATCACGCGCGACGGTGATTTCTTTAGCTTGGACGGAATGGACGCGATGGTGCGCAAATTAGCTGACACATCCTCGCCGGTCTGCCCGTCACCGCGGGTGGCACCGCGGTAAAACACGCCGTCGCGGTACTCGAGCGCAATAGACAAGCCGTCGATCTTCGGCTCGACCACGTACACGGGATGTGCGATCTCCTCCCGCACGCGTTTGTCAAACTCGCGCACCTCGTCGAGCGAAAACACGTCCTGCAAGCTGCCGAGCGGCACGTCGTGCCGTACCGGTGTGAACAGACGCGAGAGCTCGCCGTGTACGCGCTGGGTATACGAATCCGCCGTGATGAGCTGCGGGTATGCTTCCTCCAGCCGACGCAGCTCCTGCGTCAGCTTGTCAAACTCGTCATCCTCGATCTCCGGTGCATCGTTGTCGTAATACAGCCGGCTGTGATAGTCGATGGTCTTGCGCAGTTCTTCAATTCGCGCGCGTGCGCTTTCAAACTCCATACCGCCACATCCTTTGATACATAGTATATCAAATTGCAGTCGATATTTCAATCACTTGCGCCGAAAATATTGCTCATGGTATCCCCTAAATCGAGTTGCAGGACGGTCTGCGGTACATCTCCGACGATCACGGTCTCACACACCAAAAAACTCGTCTGCAGTTCAATGCTCACCCGCTCCATCGGCAAAGCGGCGGTCATCATCACCGTCATGTCGAGTGAAATGCGGTGATTGGTCTGATTGATCCCCGCGTCCGAGAAGTCGCCGGACAGGTTGGAGATCACCACCCCGCTGGTATGGATCTTCACCGACAGGAACGGTCCGCGGCCGGTAAAAAAGCTGCCGCCGACCAGACTGCCCAAAGGAATCCTCGCAGTCTGCACCTCGCGTGCGGATAATTCCGCCATGACCGCGTTGGTGGCGGCGGCTTTGAGACGGTTGATCGCCGTAACGTTTGCCTCGGCGGACAGCACGTGGCCCTCGGCATCCCGCTCGACCGTGACGAGATCGGCGTATCCGATCGACTCATCGGCAAGCACGGTTTCCACGCCGGTATGCACTGCCAGCATCGCACCGCGCCGCGCCGCCATATAGCCGTAGCTTTGAATAAGAGGTCGCAGGCGACTGTCCAGACCGACAAAAGCCGCCAGCATCAGTGCCGCTGCCGCGATCAAGACCATACCGCGCACGCCGTTTCGCCGTCCCATATGCCGTCTCATCAAATCACCCCACAAAAAATGACCTCATAGGCTATCCTATGAGGTCATACTTGTCTGTGTTATAGTTTCTCGTCACGGGAAAGCAGGGCGTAAAATGCTTTGTAGGTCATATACACGTCCTGCTTGGATACCACCTCGAACGGCGCGTGCATCGACAGCACCGGCACGCCGAGGTCGACGGTGTTGACGTCCAGATCGGCAATGTATTTGGCAACCGTGCCACCGCCGCCAAGGTCGACCTTGCCAAGCTCGCCGATCTGCCACACCACTTCTGCCTTATCCATAATACGGCGGAAAAAGCCCATCAGCTCAGCAGAGGCGTCGCTCGTATCGCTCTTGCCTCTGGCACCGGTATATTTGGTGAGTACCACACCCTGGTTAAGCGCCGCACAGTTACGTGCCTCCACCGTATCGGGATACAGCGGATCGTAGGCGACGTTCACGTCCGCGGACAGGCACAGCGAGCTGCGGAATACGTGGCGCGCTTTGGTGCCGAGCGACTCCGCGAGGTCCTCGATAAAATACCGCAGATACGCGGATTGCATACCGGTGTTGCCCTCCGAACCGATCTCCTCTTTGTCCGCTAAAACAGTGACGGCGGTATATACGGGATCTTTCAACGCAAAAGTGGCAGTCAGCGCGGTATAGGCGCACACGCGGTCGTCGTGACCGTACGCACCGATCATACTGCGATCAAGGCCGACGTCCCGTGCCTGATACGCGGGAACAGCCTCCAGCTCGGCAGACAGGAAATCCGCTTCGGTGATACCGTATTTTTCATTGAGGAGCTTCAGAATGTTCAGCTTTACCGCGTCCGCGCCCTCCTCCTCGGCAATCGGGCGGGAGCCGATGAGAATGTTCATTTCCTCGCCGCCGATAAACTCCGCGGCGGTCTTTTTCATCTGGTTGGCGCCGAGATGCGGCAACAGATCGGTGATGCACAGCACCGGATCGTCTGCGGATTCACCGATACATACCGTCACGCGCGAGCCATCCTTGCGAACCACCACGCCGTGTAATGCGAGCGGGATGGTCATCCACTGGTATTTTTTGATACCGCCGTAGTAATGGGTATCCAGATACGCGAGCGCGTGATCCTCGTACAGTGGGTTGGGCTTTAAGTCCAGACGCGGTGAATCCACGTGCGCTGCGGCAATGGACACGCCTTCCTCCAGAGGGCGCGTGCCGATGACGGCGAGCAACAACGCCTTGCCGCGGTTGTCCACGTACACCTTATCCCCCGCCTTGAGCGGTTTGGTATGATCGAACGGCACGAAGCCGTGCGCCTCGGCGAGCTTGATTGCCTCGCTGACCGCCTCGCGCTCGGTCTTAGCGCAATCTAAAAACGTCTTGTAATCCTCGCAATATGCAGCCGCTTTCTCTATTTCGTCCTCGCCGAGCACGCGGAAAGCGTTTTTGGGTTGATAGCACAGCTCCTCGCGCAGCAGCTCTGCCGCGTTTTTTTCTGCCATAGTAAACTCCTCCTATTCGATGCCGTAAAGCGTTTGATATCGTTCCCTCGCGTTCAGCACGCGTTTAACATAGTTTTCGGTTTCGGTAAACGGAATATGCGTCAGCGTTTCACCGTCCGCGGAATACCTCGTGTCTTGGAGCCATTTCGAGACCGTTCCGCTACCCGCGTTATACGCCGCGATCGCCGTTTCGGGATGGGTGAACATATCGTGCAGCACATCCAGTACCTTCGCGCCGCACCGGATGTTGATCTCCGGTTCAAAAATGCGTTCGAGCGGTTCGGGATCTTCGGGAAATTTGGTTTGGATCCACTCGTACGTTTCATCCATCAGCTGCATGAGTCCTTTGGCACCTGCATCGGATACCGCGTCCTCACGAAAACGGCTTTCGGTGTGGATAACCGCATAGATCAGCGACGGCGGCAGGCCGTATTCGTCGGCATAGGCCGATACGATCGACTCGTATTTGAGCGGATAGGCGGTTTTCAGATACGCCCCGTACGCATAGCGCAGCACCACCCCGCAGACCGCAAGCAAAGCGATCAGTGCCACCGCGATCACGGCTGCTTTTATGAGTTTTCGTTTCATACAGCCAAATCCTCGATCTGCTCACACAAGGTCTGTGCCGCCGCGTGCAAGGCTTCCTGATCACCGAGATTATACAGCAGGGCGGTAACGTGCGTTTGATAGTAGTCATCCGACGGCTGTGCGCTCATGCGGCGTTCGGCTTCCTCGACGGTCAGCCCGTCCCGCGCCATAATGCGCGATTGGCGCAGCGCCGGTGTGGACACCACCGCCACCGTGTAATTACAGATAGCATCCAACCCCGCCTGCAACAAAAGCGGCGCATCGATCACGGCAACCGTCTTGCCGTTTTCGGCGGTGCGCTGCAATTCAGCGTGTATCTCCTTGAGCACAGCGGGATGCACAATGGCGTTCAGCGCCGCGGTTTCCTCCGAAGATGAAAACGCTTTTTCGGCAAGGCACTTGCGATTGAGAGTGCCATCCGCGTTCAAAATATCCCCTGAAAAGTGCTTTTCCAGTTCTTTAAGCGTCGGCTGACCGGGTTCGACAACGCGGCGGGATAACACGTCCGCATCGATCACCGTCCACGACGGGCGCTGTGCCATGATCCGCGCGACCTCGCTCTTTCCCGCGCCGGTAGAGCCGGTCAAGCCTACGGTAAATACGTTAGTCAAGCTTGATCACCTCAAACCCTGCCGCACGCAGCAGGCGATTATAGACCGCGAGCCCGATACCGTCGGGCGACGGGCAGGCGGTATACGCTACCGACGCATGCCGCTCATCCAGTGTACGCAACGCCTCGAACAGTCGACGCGCCTGTGCGGCGTGATCCGCACGTGCACCGTAGGTCAAAAGCGGCACTTTCAAGTCGGTTTCTTCACCGTCAAAGCACAGTGCCATTACGCCGTCCGCCGCGTGCTCGTTGACATACGCGGCATAGGCTTCGGGCGAGCCCTTAACCAACACCACGCGGGCGTTGGGGGCATAATGCTTGTATTTCATACCGGGGGACGATACCGCCGCTCCCGCCTTCAATTCATGGGTAACGGCATCGTCAACCTCGACTTCACCCACCACTCGTGTGAGCATTTCCACCGTGACCGCACCGGGACGCAACACGCGTACGCGGTCACCCGTGACGTCCACGACGGTGGATTCCACACCGACTTCGCAGGCGCCGCCGTCCACCACCGCGGCAATGCGGCCGTCCATATCCTCGGCAACACGCGCCGCCTCGGTGGGACTCGGAATACCCGAACGGTTGGCAGAGGGTGCTGCCAACGGGCAGGACAGTTCAATGATGCGTCTGGCGATCGGGTGTGACGGCATCCGTACGGCGACGGTATCCAGCCCCGCGCTCACCTCGTGCGGGATGCAGGGCGCTTTCTTAAATATCATCGTCAGCGGTCCCGGCCAAAACGCACGGCTAAGTGCCTCAGCCGTCTGCGGGATGTCGGCAACCAGATTATTCAACTGTTCACGGTGTGCGATGTGCACGATCAGTGGATTGTCCGCAGGACGACCCTTGGCTTTGAAGATGTTCGCCACTGCCGCGCCGTTTTGGGCATCCGCCGCGAGTCCGTATACCGTTTCGGTCGGGATCGCGACCAACTCGCCGTTTCTTAGCAGATCCGCGGCAAGTTGAAGATCCTTATCCCGATCCGTTAAATGCAAGGTTTGCATGATGTATTATCCTCTTTGCAGTTTCTCGGCGCGGTCAGCGGTGATCAACGCGTCAATAAGCTCATCCAGCGCGCCGTCCATGACCACGTCTAATTTATACAGTGTCAATCCGATCCGATGATCGGTCACCCGTCCCTGCGGGAAATTATAGGTGCGGATGCGCTCACTGCGATCGCCCGTTCCCACCTGTGAACGGCGATCCGCCGCGATCGCCGACTGCTGTTCCGCCTGCTTTTGTTCAAACAGACGCGCACGCAGTACCCGCATCGCCTTATCCTTGTTTTTATACTGACTGCGTTCATCCTGACATTCTACGACCGTACCGGTCGGGATATGCGTGATGCGGATCGCGGATTCCGTCTTGTTGATGTGCTGACCGCCGGCACCGCTGGAACGGTAGGTATCGATCTGCAGGTCGGCAGGGTTGATCTCAAGCTCGACCTCCTCCGCTTCGGGTAACACCGCCACGGTGACGGTGGAGGTATGAATACGGCCGCCCGCCTCGGTTTCGGGTA
>CAZBAO010000070.1:0-7811 GCA_964490085.1 uncultured Eubacteriales bacterium
GGTTCTCACGAAAACGGCGATATCTTCTTCCAGCACCGTGAGGCTTGCAACAAGTACTACGAAGCGATCCCCGGTATCGTTGAAGAGTACATGGGCAAGGTCAACGAGAAGCTTGGTACCGATTATCAGCTGTTCAACTACTACGGTGCACCCGATGCTGAGCGCGTGATCATCGCGATGGGTTCGGTCTGCGACGTGGCAGAAGAGGTTATCGATTACCTGACCGCTGCCGGCGAAAAGGTCGGTCTGGTCAAGGTTCGCCTGTACCGTCCGTTCTCCGCCGAGCATCTGGCGAAGGCTATTCCGGCTTCCGTCAAGAAGATCGCGGTTCTCGACAGAACCAAGGAGCCCGGCGCGCTCGGCGAGCCGCTGTTCCTCGACGTTGTTGCCGCGCTGTCGGCTCAGGGTCGTTCCGACGTTAAGGTTATCGGCGGTCGTTACGGTCTGGGCTCCAAGGATACCCCGCCCTCCAGCCTGTTCGCGGTGTACAAGGAGCTTGCGAAAGACGCTCCCAAGGCGCAGTTCACCATGGGTATCGTCGACGACGTGACCGGTCTGTCCCTGCCGGAGGAGGTTGCTCCCAACACGGCTGCGGAGGGCACCATCGAATGCAAGTTCTGGGGTCTGGGCGGCGACGGTACCGTCGGTGCCAACAAGAACTCCATTAAGATCATCGGTGACCACACCGACAAATACGTGCAGGCATACTTCCAGTATGACTCCAAGAAGACCGGCGGTATCACCATTTCGCACCTGCGTTTTGGCGATCAGCCGATCAAGAGCCCGTACTACATCAACAAGGCCGACTTCGTGGCTTGCCACAACCCCTCCTACGTTATCAAGGGCTACAAGATGGTCAACGACGTTAAGCCCGGCGGTGTCTTTATGATCAACTGCCAGTGGACGCCGGAAGAGCTCTCCGAGCATCTCGATGCCGAGACCAAGCGCTACATTGCCAAGAACAACGTTCAGCTCTACACCATCAACGCGATCGATCTCGCGATGCAGATCGGTATGGGCAAACGCACCAACACCATTCTGCAGTCCGCGTTCTTCACGCTGGCAAACGTCATGCCGCAGGAGGATGCGATCCGCTATATGAAGGAAGCGGCGACCAAGTCCTACTCCAAGAAGGGTATGGACGTCGTCGAAATGAACCACAAGGCGATCGACGCCGGCGCTACCGCGTTCGTGAAGATCGACGTGCCGGCTGACTGGGCGAACGCCGAGGATGCCGCTGCTGTGGTAACCGAGAACGGCCCTGCCAAGCTGGTCAAGATGGTCGATACCATCATGAAACCCGTTGGCAAGATGGACGGCGATTCCCTGCCGGTTTCCGCGTTCATGGATCACGCCGACGGTACCTTTGAGCATGGCGCTTCCGCTTACGAGAAACGCGCGGTTGCCGTTCTCGTTCCCGAATGGGATGCGACCACTTGTGCAAAATGTAACAAGTGCGCCTTCGTTTGCCCGCACGCGACCATCCGTCCGTTCGCTCTGAACGAGGAAGAAGTTGCGGCTGCTCCCGAGGCGATGAAGGTTTCGCCGAAGCCGGTTATCAAGACCAACTATTCCTACACCATGGCGGTATCGCCGATGGATTGTATGGGTTGCGGTGTCTGTGTTGGCGTTTGCCCGACCAACTCCCTGAAGATGGTATCCCGCGAGTCGCAGGATGCACAGCAGGAAGTGTTCGATTACTGTGTCGCTAAGGTTTCCGAGAAACCGGAAATTCAGGGCAACACCGTTATCAGCAGTCAGTACAAGCAGCCCCTGCTTGAGTTCTCCGGTTCCTGCGCAGGCTGCGCCGAGACCGCGTATGCTCGCCTGATCACCCAGTTGTTCGGTGACAGAATGTACATCTCGAACGCCACCGGTTGTTCCTCCATCTGGGGCGGTCCTGCGGCGACCTCGCCGTACACCGTCAACAAGGAAGGCCACGGTCCTGCTTGGGCAAACTCCCTCTTTGAGGATAACGCTGAGCACGGCTTCGGTATGTATCTCGGCCAGAAAGCCGTCCGCGCCCGCTTGATCGAGCAGGTCAAGGAGATGGCGGAATCCGAGAAGGCTACTGACGAGTTCAAGGCGGCTGCAGAAGCTTATCTGAACACCGTGAACAACGGTGCCGAGAACACCAAGGCCACCAAGGCTCTGGTCGTTGAGTTGGAGAAAGCGGCCGCTGCCGGTTGCCCGACGGCTCCCGAAGTTCTCGAAAACAAAGAGTATCTGTCCAAGAAATCCGTCTGGGTATTCGGCGGTGACGGTTGGGCATACGACATCGGCTTCGGCGGCGTGGACCACGTCCTCGCTTCCGGTGAAGATGTCAACATCATGGTCTTCGATACCGAGGTGTATTCCAACACCGGCGGTCAGGCCTCCAAGGCTTCGCAGATCGGTCAGGTGGCACAGTTTGCCGCTGCCGGTAAAGCGATCGCCAAGAAGAGCCTTGCCGAGATCGCGATGTCCTATGGCTACGTCTATGTTGCCCAGATCGCGATGGGCGCTGATATGAATCAGACCATCAAAGCGATCGCGGAAGCCGAAGCGTATCCGGGTCCGTCCCTGATCATCGGTTACGCTCCCTGTGAGATGCACAGCATCAAGGGCGGCATGGTCAACTGCCAGGCTGAGATGAAGAAGGCTGTGGATTGCGGTTACTGGAACATGTTCCGCTACAATCCCACTGCCGAGAAGAAATTCGTCATCGACAGCAAGGCACCGACCGCCAGCTATCGTGACTTCATCATGAACGAAGCGCGTTATTCCTCGCTGACTCGCTCCTTCCCCGAGCGTGCCGAGGCGCTGTTCACCGAGGCCGAAGAGGCTGCTATGAAGCGTTACGAGCATCTGCAGAAGCTGCAAGCGCTGTACAACGAATAAGATTCGTTCAAAAACCGACCCTGCCAAATACGGCAGGGTCGGTTTTCTTGTTGTGCTTTGGGCATGATATAAAAGATGTTGCAAATTCACCGTTTATTCATCAAGCGTTTCGCAATACGGCGTATACTGAAAAAAGAAGGTGGAAAATTGAAAAAGGAACACAAAGCAACCGCTCGTCAAGTCATATCGCTGATCGTCTTTATCACGATGGTTGCCTCTACTGTCGTGGTGGCGGTCGCCATGATTCTGGCGCCTGCTGTGCCGATCGAAGGGTATACCCGTGTGAAAAGTGATTACGTGCTGATGCTGCTACAATCCATTCTCGGTATTTTTGCCATGCTGCTGCCCGGCTGGCTGTACCGCAAATGGGGCGTGGAAATCCCCTCGTTTATGATGATCCTGTACGCGGTATTTTTATACTGTGCCATCTATCTCGGTGAGGTTCGAGGCTTCTATTTTCTCATCCCGCATTGGGATACGATCCTGCATACCTTCAGCGGGATCGCCCTGGGAGCGCTCGGCTTTTCGGTGCTCAGTCTGCTCAACAAGACCGATCGCGTGCCGTTTAATTTAAGTCCGGCGTTCGTCGCGGTGTTTGCGTTTTCCTTTGCCGTTGCCGTGGATGTGGTCTGGGAGATCTACGAATTTGCCGCGGATGGTCTCCTTTCCATGAATATGCAAAAGCACGCATCGGCAGGCGGTCAGCCGCTCGTCGGAAGGGAGGCACTGCGCGATACGATGACCGACCTCATCGTAGACTCCGTCGGTGCCGCGTTTATTTCGCTGATCGGCTATATTTCTCTCAAATTCAGAAAGGGCTGGGTCGAAAAGCTCTTGCTTAAGGTGCATAAGAAACAAGAAAACTGAGGGCTATCGGATGGTTACACCGGTATAGTAGTGTCGGAGGATCTCGTCGTAGGTAAAGCCCTGTTCAGCCATGACCTTGGCGCCGTACTGACTCATACCGACGCCGTGTCCGTAACCGCTCACTGTAAACGTAAAGCCGTTTTCGCCGTGGGTTACCGAAAAGCAGGCGGAACGCAGGCTCAGCGCCTCGCGCACCTGCTTGCCGGTGTAGCGCGTGCCGCCGATGGTGATGGCGGTGACCGTGCCGGAATCGGATGCCGTGGGGGTGTCGGTGATCCAACCGGCGGCGTCGCCTGTGAGGGACAGCTCCGGAAATGCCGCGGCAAAATCTGCATCGGACACGGTAACGGTGGTGTTGTAATGAGGGGACAGCGTATCTCCGCTGCTGACGACCGGCTGTAAATAGGCAAACTCATTCCCCCATATGACGCTTGAGGATTCGGTTTTCCCCGCGTTACAGCTATGATACGCCGCGAAGATCGGTGAACCGTCGTACAAGATCTGTTGGCCGTAAACGGCGTCCACCGCCGCGGCGATGGTCTGCAGATACGTATTGTAGTTATCGCCCCAATATTTTTTGAGTCCCTCCGGAGAATAGGTTTCGGGGAACGAGGAGGGAACGGCGGAAAAATCCGCGCCCTGCAGTGCGGCGGTGTTATCCGCCTGTCTGGCTTTTTCGTAGGTGTAGTAAGTATAGGTCGCGACCGCCTGTGCTTTGAGCGCTTCAATCGGGTATGACGCCGGCATTTCGGAAGCCACGGTATAGATCAGAAAATCCCGTTCGGCAAAGGTGTAAATGACGCCGGCGTCCGCGTCCAACACCTTAAAGACGGCGTCGGGATCAGCGGGCTCGTCAGGCTCGTCAGGCTCGTCCGGCGTGACGGTCGATTCATCCGGTGAGTCCGCAGGCATCCGCAGTGTCGGTAGCGGCAATAACAAAAACAGGCAGTAGCAAAGCAGACAGAGTCCGATATAAGCTTTCATATATACCTTCCTTTGACAAAAAATATTTGACTTTTTTTCGCGCACAGTGCATAATAAGAGCACTTATTATTTGAAAGGGCTGTTTAAAATTGGATATCACGTGTAAAAGCAGCTTGTTTACATCTTTATGCGAGCAAGTCAAAGAAAATAACCGGATCGCTCCGGAACGCTATAGTAATCAGGATATCAAGCGCGGCTTACGCAATGCGGACGGAACCGGTGTCGTTGCGGGGTTGACCCGAATTTGTAACGTTCACGGTTATGTGTTGTCGGAGGGCGAAAAGCTACCGGTCAAAGGCGAGCTCACTTATCGCGGTTACGCGATCGAGGATTTGGTAAACGGCACACACGGACAGGGCCGTTTCGGGTTTGAGGAGGTTGCTTTTCTGCTGTTGTTCGGTGCACTGCCGACAAAACGGCAGCTTTCGGATTTCTGCGAGCTGCTGTCCGCCAACCGCGAGCTGCCGGAATACTTTGCCGAGGATATGATCTTAAAAGCGCCGTCGCCTAACATCATGAATAAGATGGCGCGATCGGTGCTTGCCATGTATTCGTACGACGAGCATCCCGAACCGGAGAATCTGGAAAATGTACTGCGCCAGTGCATCCGCCTGATCGCGATGCTGCCCTCGGCACTTGGTTACGCGTATCAGGTCAAGCGTCGGCACTACGATAAGGAAAGCATGTATTTCCATCAGACGCTTCCGGGGCTGTCCACGTCGGAGACCGTATTGCGTACAATCCGTGCGGATGCCAAGTACACCGAAGAGGAAGCACAGCTTTTAGATCTGTGCCTGCTGTTGCACGCGGAGCACGGCGGCGGTAACAACTCGGCTTTTGCAACACGTGTGCTGACCTCGTCGGGAACCGACACCTATTCCGCCATCGCGGCGGCGATCGGTTCGCTGAAAGGGCCGCGTCACGGCGGTGCCAACCTGAAGGTCACGGAGATGCTTCACGATATCAAAGCGAACGTTCGCGATGTTGATGACGATGACGAGATCGCCGCGTATTTGGGCAAGATGCTGCGCCGTGAAGCCGGTGATGGCTCGGGGCTTATCTACGGTATGGGACACGCCGTTTACACCTTGTCCGATCCGCGTGCTGTTTTGCTCAAGCAAGAGGCCGCGCGAATGGCGGAGAAAAACGGCTACGGCGACGAGTTCCGTCTGTTGGACGCGGTGGAGCGTCTTGCACCGACAGTCATGGCACGGGTGCGCGGGATCGAGCGTGCCGTCTGCGCGAACGTGGATATGTACTCCGGCTTGGTGTATCGCTCGCTTGGCATCTCCGAGGATCTGTTTACGCCGTTGTTCGCGGTAGCGCGGATCAGCGGCTGGTGCGCACACCGTTTAGAGGAATATCTGACGGGAAACCGCATCATCCGACCGGCGTACAAGCCGTTCAACAAGGAAAGGCAGTACGTCGAATTAAACGACAGATAACAGACGGACGGCACATCGCGGGCAGCGGTGTGCCGTTTTTAAGGAAGTGTAAAAAATTTCCCGGGTTGGTTGATTTTCCGAGGAAATATGATACAATAAAGTGGGTGAAAGTAGCGTATGAATACTGAACACGATGTAACGATACAGCAGTACTACCGCCATGCTTGCGTTCTGACGGCCGCAGTGACGGTGATCCTTGCCGTTTTGCGCACCGCGTTAACGCCGACGGCGTTCGATCAGCCGCTTCCGTACGGCATTGTGTTGGGAGCTGCCGGTGTGGTGCTTGCTGTGTTGCTGGTGCTTTCCGGCTTAAAACACACACCGCCGATCACGGTCGGCGGCCGCATGGCAAGGGTATCCGCGGCAGGAGCTGCTGTGGTTGGAGCGGCGTTTGTGATCTTTTCGGGCGTAACCGCGCACGAATGGTTCGCGTGGGGTGTCGTTCCGTATCCGAGTAAGGCAACGCTTAACGGGTTCGATCAGCTGCTGGTGTTTTTTCTGATCGCCGCCGGCCTTGCCGCAGGGGCGCTTTTCCTGTTATCGGCCGTGCGTTGGTGGCGCTGTGAGCGCACGACACGGCGGTGCATGCCGTTGCTTGCGTTGGCTCCGGTATTCTGGAGCTGGATCCGGCTGATCCGCTATATCACGTCGCACGTCAGCTCGATCGGTTTGTTTCGTAACGTGTACGACCTGAGTATGATCGTCTTTGAAATGCTGTTTTTCGTGCTGTTGGCGCGGTACGTGTCCGGCGTCGGTGAAAAGCCTTCCCGTTTCTTCTTTGGCGTATCACTGTGCACCGGCCTGCTGTGCGCCGTGAGCTGTATTACGCGCGCCGCACTGTTTCTGGCGCAGGATCAGGCGGCGTTCGATACCTGCGCACTGGTCACCGCACCGGATTTCGGTGTGGCGGCGTTCGCCTTGATAACCGCGTTTGCGCAAAGCTTCGGTACCGCGTGTGAAGACGAAGAGCCCGAAACGGAGGAGGAGCCCCTCGTTAAAAAAGACGACGGAGAGGGCGCTGAGTATCTTCTCAGTGACCAATGGTTCACGGTATATGATCCGGAAGAGGAACGCTCTTAGGCAAAATTCACGAAAAATCCGTTTTGGGGACGAATTCCTTGCCGCAACGGTATAAATTTAGTCGCTGTGGTTAAAATTTTATCAAAGTTCTTGAAAATTGCGCGCAAAGAGTGTAATATGGTAAAAGATTAAATAATTGGAGGAATTTAGTTATGGCAGTTAAAGTTGCAATCAATGGCTTTGGCCGCATCGGCCGTCTGGCGTTCCGTCAGATGTTTGGCGCCGAGGGCTACGAAATCGTTGCGATCAACGATCTTACTAAACCCAGCATGCTGGCTCATCTTCTGAAGTACGACACCGCTCAGGGTCGTTACGACGGTCACACCGTCGTTGCTGACGACGAGGCCGGTACCATCACCGTAGACGGCAAAGAGCTGAAGATCTATGCTGAGAAAAACGCTGCGGATCTGCCCTGGGGCGAGCTGGATGTGGACGTCGTGCTGGAGTGCACCGGCTTCTACTGCAGCAAGGATAAGAGCCAGGCTCACATCGACGCCGGCGCGAAGAAGGTCGTTATCTCGGCTCCTGCCGGCAACGACCTGAAGACCATCGTGT
>CAZBAO010000071.1:0-7469 GCA_964490085.1 uncultured Eubacteriales bacterium
ATCACGGCGGTCGTCGGCCCCAACGGAAGCGGCAAATCCAATATCAGTGACGCGGTACGTTGGGTGCTGGGCGAGCAGTCCAGCAAGACGTTGCGCGGCTCTAAAATGGAGGATGTTATTTTCAACGGCACCTCCAAGCGTAAGGCAACCGGCTTTGCGGAGGTGTCGCTCGTCATTGACAATACCGAGCGCATTTTGGATTTTGATTCCGACGACGTGAAGGTCACCCGTCGGTACTATCGTTCGGGTGAAAGTGAATATTTGCTCAACAACGCGACCGTCCGGCTCAAGGATATTCAGTTGTTATTTATGGATACCGGTCTCGGCCGTGACGGCTATTCCATGGTCGGGCAAGGTAAGATCGACGCGATCGTTTCGTCCAAATCGGAGGAGCGCCGCGAGATCTTTGAAGAGGCGGCAGGTATTGCCAAGTACCGCTACCGCAAGAACGAGGCGGAGCGCCGTCTGAGATCCGCCGAAGAAAATTTACTGCGCCTGCGCGATATTTTGCAGGAGCTGGAGGAACGCGTCGGGCCGCTGAAGATCCAGTCGGAAAAGGCAAAGAAATATTTGACCTACGCGTCCGAAAAAAAGGAATTGGAAATCGGCGTGTGGCTGAACACGATGGCACGTTCCCGCGAGATCCTGCGTGATATGGACGCCAAATTGGAGCTGGCTCGCACGCAATACGAGGCAACGGGCACGGCGATCGAGGATGCCGAAAACCAGTTGGAGGCGCTTGCCGAATCGGGTCGCGCGTTGTCCGCTGAGATGGAGCGTCTGCGCACCGAATCCGGTCAACTGGAGGAGGAGGCTGTTCGCTGTGAGGGCAACGCCAACCTCGTGCGCAACGATATTTCGCATAACGAGGAAAATATTGCCCGTATCCGCGGTGAGATCGAGCAGATGGAGCAGGGCAACAAGAAAATAGATGAAACCATCGCACAGCGGCGCGAGGAGATCGCCGCGAAGGAGCGCGAGATCGCTGAGGCGGAGCGCGTGCAGATGGAGCTGACCGAGCAATGGGAAGCGCTGTTGCGCAGTAACGAGCAGGTTTCCGGTCAGATAGAGGAGCTTAACCGCAAGGCGGCAGAGTTTGCAGCCCGGTTGTCGGATATCCGCGTGAAGACCGTGACGAACGAATCCTCGTTGACCGAGATCACGTTGCACGTGTCGCAGGTGACCGCGGCGCTCGCACAGCGCACCGAGCAGCGCGACGAGGCACACAAGGAGCACGAGGCCTGTGAGGCGGATTACCGTGCGTTGTGTGACAAGATCGAGGAGCTGCAAAATGCCTTGCGCGGGTACGAGATGCGGTATAACGCGCGCCTTGCCAAGCTGGAGACCGCCAAGCAGGACGCTGACCGTCTGCACTTGGACGTGGAAGAGAAACAGCGCCGTATTCGGATGCTGGAAGAAATGGAGCGCAGCTTGGAGGGCTTTTCGCACAGCGTTAAGAGTGTGATCAAGCAAGCGGAACGCGGCGAACTTCGCGGTATCCGCGGACCGGTGTCCCGACTGATCCACGCGCAGGCGAAATACGCGCTCGCGGTGGAGACCGCATTGGGTGCTGCCGCACAGAACATCGTGTGTGACCGTGAGGAGGATGCCAAGCGCGGTATTGCGTACTTAAAGGATACCAAGAACGGTCGTGCGACCTTCATACCGATCCAGTCCACCAAAGGCACCTTGCTTAACGAGCCTGCGTTGGAAGACGAGGCGGGATTCGTGGGGCTGGCGTCCGCTTTGATCGAGGTGGATGCGGAGTACGAGCAGATCGCGCGCAATTTGCTCGGACATGTGGCGGTCGCGGAGGATCTGGACTATGCCGTTTCGATCGCGCGAAAGTTTAAATATCGGTTCCGTATCGTCACACTGGACGGTCAGGTCGTCAACGCGGGTGGCTCATTGACCGGTGGCTCGCACGTGAAGGGTGCGGGACTGTTGTCCCGTCGCAGTGAGATCGAGCGGTTAAACGGCGACCTCAAGAAATTACAAGATAAGGTCGAGCAGGCGCGGGTAACGCTGAAAAACCTGCAGCAGGATGCCGCCGCTTCACAAGCGGAGGTGCTCGGCACGCAGGGCGAGTTGTCTACCGCGCAGGAGGATAAGATTCGTTTGGAGGGCGAGCTTACCCGTTTGGCCGAGTGGGAGGTCACCTGCTCGGTCGCGGTGCAGGAGTGTACTCGCGAGATCGAAGAGCTTACTAACCGCGCCGCGCTATGCCGCACCGCGATGAGCGATGCGACCGACGAGAGCGCCGCGGTTTCGGCGCAGAAGGAGGCAGTGGAACAAGAACTAGCCTCTTTGGACGGCGGCCGTCAGAAGCTGTCGAATGAGCGCGAGGCGCTGTCCGACCGCATCGGCGATCAGAAGCTCGCCGTGGTGGCTTACGCCAAGGAGATCGAGGGTATCGAAGAAGCCATCACCGAGCTGCAGACGCGGCAGGCAGATCAAAGCGGCGCGCGGCAGATGATGGAGGAGCAGATCGCGGAGCTGTCCCGTCAAAATGAGGAGCGGGAGGCACAGGCTTTGTTGCTGCTTCAACGAGCCGAAGAATTGCGTGGGCAGGCGAAAGAGGCGGCCGCAAACGTCGGTGCCTTGTCCGAACAGCGCATGCAGGGCGAAGCACAGCAAACTGCACTTCGTCAGTTCAGCCGCGACAAGGCGGACGAGCGTGAGCGCGTTGGTCGCGATATGACTCGCCTGGAAGAAAAATGTGCGGCGGCACAAAAGGAAACGGAGGATATTGTCAGCCGTTTGTACGAAGAATACGAACTGACCCTCAGCGAGGCTGAGATGAGCGCTAAGCCGATCGAAGACATGGCTGAGGCGACCCGCCGCTTGACCGAGCTGAAAAACAAGATCCGCGCGCTCGGCAGTGTCAACGTTGACGCGGTAGAGGAATACAAGGAAGTCAGCGAGCGCTACGAATTTTTGAGTGCGCAAGTGAACGACGTTGAGGTATCGCGTGAGGAGCTGCTCAAGCTTATCGGCGACCTCACCGTGCGTATGCGCGATATGTTCATTGAGCGCTTCAATCAGATCAACGCGCATTTCGGAACGGTGTTTAACGACCTGTTCGGCGGTGGTAAAGCAGAGCTGGTGCTCACCGATCCGCAGGATATTTTACACTCCGGCATCGAGATGCACGCACAACCGCCCGGAAAGGTCATTCTTAACATGGACGCACTGTCCGGCGGCGAAAAATCCCTGGTTGCGACCGCACTGCTGTTCGCGATCTTAAAGGTCACACCGTCTCCCTTCTGCGTACTGGACGAGGTGGAGGCCGCTCTGGACGACGTCAACGTCGATCGCTATGCGCAGTACTTGCGCCGTATGTGCGACAAGACGCAGTTTATTGTCATCACGCACCGTCGCGGCACGATGGAGGAAGCCGACGTGCTGTACGGTGTAACCATGCAGGAGCAGGGTATTTCCAAGCTGTTGGAGCTGCGCGCCAGCGAGGTCGAGGCGAAGCTTGGTATCACCGGAAACGCACAGTAAAAAGGAGTACAGCGATGGGTTTATTTAACAAGATCGGTGAGGGGCTGCGGAAAACGCGCGAATCCCTGATGGGAACCGTGAGCAGTATGCTGCACGCCTTTACCCGTATCGACGAGGAACTGTTTGAGGAGCTTGAGGAGATCCTCATTGCGGGTGACGTGGGTGTTGCCACCGCCGGTGCGATGTGTGAGCAGCTGCGTGCCCGTGTCAAAGAGCGGGGCGTGACTGATCCCGCGGTTATCCGTGATCTCTTAAAAGAGATCGTGCAGGAAATGATCGCGGGCGATTCGGAGCTGAAGCTTCATAGCAAGCCGACGGTGCTGTTGGTCATCGGTGTCAACGGTGTGGGCAAGACCACTTCGATCGGCAAGCTTGCCGCACAGCTCAAAACGCAGGGGAAACAGGTGATCTTAGGTGCCGCCGACACGTTCCGTGCCGCGGCGATCGAGCAGCTGGAGATCTGGGCTCAGCGTGCCGATGTGGATATTGTGAAGCATTCGCAAAATGCCGATCCCGCGGCGGTGGTGTTCGATACCATTTCCGCCGCCAAAGCGCGCGGAGCGGACGTTGTGATCTGTGATACCGCCGGTCGTTTGCATAACAAGAAGAATTTGATGGATGAGCTCGGAAAGATCCGCCGTGTCATCGACCGTGAGTTGCCGGAGGCGTGCTGTGAGGTACTGCTGGTACTGGATGCGACCACCGGTCAAAACGCGGTCAACCAAGCGCGCGAGTTTCGCGAGGCCGCCGGCATTACCGGTATCGTGTTGACGAAACTGGACGGCACGGCGCGCGGCGGCGTGGTACTCACCATCCGTGAAGAACTGGGTATTCCGGTGAAATTCATCGGTGTGGGCGAGGGGATCGACGATCTGCAGCCGTTTGATGCCAAAGCCTTTTCCGACGGTTTATTTGGGGGATAAGTATGCGCTACATTATGGCGACACACAATAAAGATAAGATCACTGAGATGTCCCGTATTCTGCAGCCGCTCGGCATTGAAGTGGTGACCGACCGCGACCTTGGCATTGAGCTGCCTGCGGTGGACGAGACCGGCACGACCTTTGCGGAAAACGCCTACTTAAAGGCGGCATCCGCCTGTGAATTTACGGGATTGCCCGCCATCGCAGACGATTCCGGTATCGTGGTGGATGCTTTAAACGGCGGGCCCGGTGTCTATTCCGCCCGCTACGGCGGCGAGGGCTTAGACGATAAAGACCGCAATCGCTTGCTGCTTTCGGAGTTGGATGGCGTGCCGTCTGAGAAACGGATGGCGCACTATGCGTGTGCTATCTGCTGTGTGTTTCCGGACGGACGCGCGCCGATCACGGCGGAGGGTGAAATGCACGGTGTCATCGGCACCGAGGAACGCGGCAGCGGCGGTTTTGGCTATGACCCCTTGTTTTTGGTGGGGGATCAGACGGTTGCCGAAATGACCGCTGAGGAAAAGGACAAGATCAGTCACCGCGGCAACGCGCTGCGGGCGTTTAAGGGAGAGTTAGGATTATGACCAGTAAACAACGCGCGTATCTGCGCGGACTTGCAAACCCGCTCGAAGCCATCGTACACGTCGGCAAGGGCGGCGTTTCGGATACCATTTGCAAGCAGGCGGACGATGCGCTGACCGCCCGCGAGCTCATCAAGGGTAAGGCGCTGGAAACCGCGCCCGAAACGGCGCGCGAGGCGGCAGAAAGCATTGCCGTCACGGTCGGTGCCGAGGTCGTGCAGGTGATCGGCCGTGTCTTTGTGCTGTATCGCCGCAATACCGAAGCACCGCAGATCACACTTCCGAAAGAAAGGAAAAAGTAAGGATGCACAAGCGTATTGCTTTGTTCGGCGGAACCTTTGACCCGATCCACAACGGCCATATTGAGTTGGCGCGCGAATTCGCCGCGTTGCTGTCACTGGATCAGGTGATCGTGACGCCTACCTTTATACCGCCTCATAAGCTGAAAAGTGACATGGCACCCGCCGTCGATCGGCTGGCAATGTGTCGCTTGGCGTGTGCGCCGTATAAGGAGCTGGCGGTGTCCGATCTGGAGATCAACCGCCGCGGAGCAAGCTTTACCATCCTTACGTTGGAGGAGCTGCACCGGCAGTATCCGGATGCGGAGCTGTATTTGCTGACCGGTGCGGATATGTTTTTGACGCTTGGCACCTGGCACCGCTTTGCGGATATTGCCCGATTGGCAACGCTGTGTGCCGCCCCGCGCGATGACGCGGATGCCGCCTGCTTACGTGAGTATGCAAAGGTGTTGGAGGCACAGGGCGCGCGCTGCGCGGTGGCAGAGTTTACCGTGCCCGCGTGGTCGTCTACCGAAATCCGTGGGCGGCTGCAAAACGGCGAGGCACTGAGTGATGAGGTACCGTCGGAGGTCGCGGCATACATTGCCACGCATCAGCTATACACGCAAAACCGGCAGTATATGAACAAAGAGGAGCAGTACATTGATATCATCCGCGGCAGGCTCACCCCGCGTCGCTTTGAACATTCGCTCGCGGTTGCCAGACAGGCACAGCATTTGGCAGAAAAATACGGCGCTGATCCCGAAAAAGCGCGGATAGCCGGTCTGCTTCATGATATTTTGAAGGATACCGACGGCGATTTGCAGTTGCAAATTTTTAAAGATTTTGGTATACTGTTAGACGCTGTTGAACAAAAAGCTCCTAAGCTGTGGCACGCCCACGCGGGAGCCGTGTTTTTGGAGCATATTTTAGGTATCACCGATCGGGAGATCTTAGATGCCGTGCGCTATCATACCACCGCAAGGGCCGACATGTCACTGCTTGAGATCGTGCTGTATTTAGCGGATTTTACATCCGATGACCGTAATTATCCCGATGTGGATATCATGCGGGAGCTGACCGAGCGAGACCTTGACGAAGCGATGCGGTACGCGGTGTCGTATACCATCGACGATCTGCGGGCGGAAAACCGTCCGGTGCATCCGGACACGCTCGCATGCTATATGGAAAGGACAGGCGATACGAATGGCAAAGGACAGACGTAAGAAAACGACGGGCAAATCCCGCCGCAGCACGCTTCGCGGCAAACGCCTTGTGTGGATCGCGGCGGCGGTCTGCTGCGTGCTTCTGGTGATCTTCGGCATCGTGCTGGTAAACGCGGTCAAAAATTCCGCGGGCAACAAGGATGGCTCGGAATCCGACGTGAATGCCTACGACACCACGCCGGTATCGCTTCAAAAGAAAGTGGCCTACTACGTGGTGGGGCTGCTCGGCGAGGAGGAGACCTCGCCGACCTCGGCACTCTTTTTGCTGTGCCACGACAAAAAGCAAAAGACTCTAAACGTGTTAGAGATCCCGCAGGCGACCTATCTCGGTGACAGTGAGCTGTGGATCGAGAAAAAGGCCGGTAACGTGTGGGGCAATCCCGCGCCGTTGGATTGGTGCGATTTTGAAGGAAAGCGCATCTACAAAGCGCAGATCGCGGAATGTGAAGAGCAGGGGCATACCGTGTCGCAAAAGATCGGCTCGGCGTCGTATAACCTGATCTCCATCTTTAACGAGCAATACGCCCTGCCGGTGGACGGCTATTTCATGATGCCGCAAGAAGCGTTTATCAAGCTGGTGGATCTGCTCGGTGGATTGGACGTGGATCTTCCGTCTGCGGTAACGCTCGGCGAGATCAAGTTCGGCGCCGGTGTCAAGACACTGGATGGCGCAGGTGCGCTGGAGTATATTACCATGGGCGGCGATACGGTTGCCGCCGATCTGGCACGGATCGAAAGACAGCGCCGTGTATTCTTCGCCCTGTTCCAGCGCCTGTGTGCACAGACCGAGGAACAGCTGACGGAGGATTCTCTGCTGCCAGTCATGAAGGGCTCTACCCCGTTCCGTACCCGCACCGGCAACGACGATATGCTCGCCATTGTTCAGGCGTGGAAAGAGATCCCTGCCGAAAAAGTCACGGTTATGATCATTCCCGGTGAGGCGGCGACCTT
>CAZBAO010000072.1:0-7407 GCA_964490085.1 uncultured Eubacteriales bacterium
CCCCGACCTACTCGGTCTGTGCGGATCACGGCTACCTCGCCGGCGAGCTGTACAAGTGCCCGCTGTGCGGTAAGGAAACCGAGGTTTACAGCCGTATCACCGGCTACTACCGTCCCGTGAAGAACTGGAACGACGGTAAGTCGCAGGAGTACAAGGACCGCAAGGTATACAACATCGAGAACTCGGTGCTTCGTGAGAAAGCGCCCGTTGAAGCTTGCGCGTGCACCAGCGAAGCCGCTCCCGCCGTGGATACCGAGAACGCCAAGGCGATCCTCGTTTCCCGTGTGACCTGCCCCAACTGCAAGGTCGCCGAGCAGTTGCTCCAAAAAGCCGGCGTTGCGTACGAAAAGGTGATCGCGGAAGAAAACGTTGACCTGTGCCGTCAGTACGGCATCAAGGGCGCGCCCACACTGGTCGTCACCGACGGTGAAAACTTCCGAACCTATTACAGTGTCCCTGAGATCAAAAAGTATCTCGCCGCTCTGTAATTTCTGAAAAAACAAAAACGGTCGGGCGATGCCCGACCGTTTTTCACGAAGGATGTGTCATAGAATGTATGATATTATCGTAGTCGGCGGCGGCCCCGCCGGTCTTACCGCCGCCATCTACGCCCTGCGCGCCGGCAAGAACGTGCTGGTGATCGAAAAGGGCGGCTTCGGCGGACAGATCGCGTTTTCCCCGAAGGTGGAAAACATCCCCGGCTTTTCGCAGATCGGCGGCAGTGAGTTTGCCGAGCAGCTGACCGAGCAGGCTCTCGCCCTCGGCGCGGACGCCGAGATCGAGACCGTTACCGCCGTCACCAAAACCGGTAACGTCTTCACGGTCGCGACCGAGGAGGGCAATATCTTTGAAGGGAAAGCCGTTATCTTAGCGGTCGGCGTCAAGCACCGCCTACTGGGCTTGCCCGGTGAAGAAGATCTCGTCGGCAACGGTATTTCATTCTGTGCCGTGTGTGACGGTGCCTTCTACGCAGGACAGGATACCGCCATGATCGGCGGCGGCAACTCGGCACTGCAGGAAGCGTTACTGCTGTCCGAGGTCTGCCGCAAGGTGACCGTCGTGCAAAATCTGCCAACCTTTACGGGTGAAGCCAAGCTCGCCGAAGCACTGATGGCAAAGGACAACGTCGAAGTATTGTTCAGCACGCTCGTCACCGGCTACGTGCAGGAAAACGGCACGCTCACGGGACTTACCGTGCGCCGTGAAGAAACCGGCGAGGAAAAAGCGATCCCCGTTGACGGCGCATTCTTAGCCATCGGCTTAGTCCCCGAAAACGGTGCGTTTGCCGACCTCGCGAAGCTTGACGAGCGCGGTTACTTTGCCGCCGATGAGCAGTGCTTGGGCGACGTCGACGGCGTCTTCGTCGCGGGCGATTGCCGCCGCAAAAACATCCGCCAGGTCGTCACCGCCGCCTCCGACGGTGCCGTTGCCGCCATGGCCGCCTGCCGGTATTTGGATTGATTTCGATTTTTTGTCCAACGAAGCATTCGGCGGGAGCAAGCCCCCTGCCCTACATTATCCGATATCGTTTGTGCCTTCAAATCCATTACTACCCGCAAATGCCGGATAGACAGACTGTTTCAATCTTCGTTTCACGATCATATTATACGAGGCGAGGCGGATTATCAAGAGATTTGGAATTATATCGATACCAACCCTAACAAATGGCAAACCGACCGCCTTTTTCTCGGGCACAAATGATCAGCGCCAACGTTATTCGTTATAAAGCAAAAGAAATTCGTTATAAAAGTTTTTATAACGAATTTCTTATCATTATTCCGCAATATCCGCATAGATGAAGCTTACCGCTTTTTGCAGATCAGCGGGTGCGACCTCGACCTGATACCCGATCTTACCGGCACTTACGCAAATGGTCGGCTGCTCCTTTGCCGTTTCGTGCACGACGGTGCGAAACGGCTTTTTCATGCCCACCGGCGAGCAGCCGCCGTGTATGTAGCCGGTGAGCGGCAGCAGTTCTTTGGCTTTAAGCATTTCGATCGCCTTTTCGCCCACCGCCGCGGCAGCTTTTTTGAGCTGTAATTCCATCGCACACGGAATGACGAATACATAATGGGCTCCCGACTTCGCCACCGTCACCAGTGTTTTGAACACGCGCTCCGGCGGCTGACCAAGCACGGTCGCCACCTCCATGCCGCTGATGGCGTCGGTATCCGCATAACAGTGATACACGTACGGAATTTTCGCCTGATCCAGCAGGCGCATCACATTTGTTTTTTGTTCTGTCTTTTTCATCGTAATCCTCACTTATGAAAACCATTCGGCGATCGCTTCAAACCATTCCACGATCTTGAACCGCACCGCGTACCGCGGCGCGTCGCTGACGATCTCGCACGCGTCCTCCCCCATCACGTCGGCAAGCGACGCCTTATCCGTCGCCGCCGATACGCACAGCGGCGGGTACATCACGCACCACCAGTTTTTGCCCTGCGCCTCCCCGATGGAAAACCGCACCGTGTGATACCGACCCGCGGGAAACGTCCCGCTGTCATAGGCGCGCGTGGTAAAATACATGGTGGTAAGCTCCGCCGTTACCGGATAAGAAAACCCCTCGTCATACACGCATTGCTGCGCCGTTTCGATCAACCGCGGCAGCTCCGCCTGTAAGAGCGCCTCCGCCTCCTCGCGCGTGGTAACACCGTCAAGCAGTCCTGCGCCCGCGGCGGTCACCGCGTCGCGCACGCGGATCTTGAGCGCCTGATCCTCGTCGCTGTCGGAATTGGCTAAGATGTGCAACCGCACCACGCTGTCACGCACCTCGGCGCAATCCCCTGCAAACCCGCACAGCGAGAATACCATACAAATAACGACAGCACCGATCAGTGCCCGCGTCCACCGTTTCATAAAAACCCGTCCTTTTCCTTATGTTACCATAAGCATGGACGGGTTTTCGTTGTTTAATCAAATACGATACCGCTGCACGGCCGACATACCCGCACCTGTGCATAGTGCTGTGCCATTGCCGCCGCGCAAGCGTCCGCCGGATCGCACGATTCAAACAAACCGAACACCGCCGATCCGCTGCCGCTCATACACGCGGCTGTCGCGCCGTTTTTCAGCAATCGGTCACGCGCCGCCAGACAATCCGGCAACGCTAACGCCTGTTCAAACGAGTTGCCGATGTGTCCTGCCATCGCGTCCCAATCGCCGTTTTGCAACGCCTCACAAAACGCGTGTGCTGACGGGTGGAACAGATTCGGCGCGGTATCTACCCGCCGATACGCCTCAGGCGTGGATACACCGCCCTGCGGTTTGACAATAACAAAATAACCGCGATCAAACGGCGGAAGCGGTTGCAGGTCTGTTCCCGTACCCGTTCCCAGTGCCGTGCCGCCGCGAATACAAAAGGGCACGTCCGCACCGATCCCGGCGCCCAGCTTGCACAGCTCGTCAAGAGAAAGGTCGGTACCTGTCAAGCGATCGAGTGCAACCAGCACGCCTGCCGCATCGGCACTGCCGCCGGCAAGACCCGCCTGCATCGGGATGTGCTTTTCCACCGTAATGCGGTATCCCTCCCGCCGTCCGGTAAACTCACGAAACAACGCCGCCGCCCGATACGCCGTATTGGACTCATCCTGCGGAGCGCCGCCGTCACAAAGCACCTGTATGGTATCGGCAAGCTCCACCGTGATACGGTCGTACCAATCAACAGTCTGGAACACCGTTTCTAACAGGTGATAGCCGTCGTCACGCCGACCGACTACGTCCAGCACCAGATTGATCTTGGCAGGTGCGTTCACCGTAACGCTCATAGCAGATCCCGACTTTCCAAAAACGTACGGATGCGCTTCATCGCCTCCGTAATATGGGCAATGGAATAACAATAGGAAATGCGCACGAAGCCCTCACCGCACTCGCCGAACGCCGTGCCGGGCACGACGGCGACGTGCTGCTCCATCAGTAGCTGCGTGCAGAATTCCTCGGAGCTTAAGCCCGTCTTTTCAATGGACGGGAACGCGTAAAACGCGCCCTCCGGATCAAAGCAACGCAATCCCATTTTATTCAGCTCGCCCACAATGAACCGACGGCGCGAATCATAATCCGCGCGCATTACTTCCACGTCGTCGTCGCCGTTCTCCATCGCCTCGATGGCGGCGTACTGGGAGACCGTGGGTGCACACATCAGCGCATACTGGTGTACCTTCATCATCTGTTTCATGACCGGCGCCGGCGCGCAGACGTACCCGAGCCGCCATCCGGTCATGGCAAACGACTTGGAAAAGCCGCTGACGTAGACCGTGCGCTCACGCATTCCGTCTATGGATACGATGCTGACGTGCCGTTCCTTGCCGTAGGTAAGGTCACTGTAGATCTCGTCCGACAGCACCATGATATCGGTTGAGCGGAGCACCTCGGCGATCGGTTCCAAATGCGCACGGCGCATAACGGCACCCGTTGGGTTGCTCGGGAAGGGCAATACCAGCAGCTTGGTCTTTGGTGTGATGGCGGCTTTGAGCGACTCAGCCGTCAGACGGAAGCCGTCCTCGGCACGGGTGACGATCGGCACAGCCACGCCGCCTGCCATCTGCGCAAGCGGCTCGTAGCACACGAAGCTCGGCTGCGGGATCAGCACCTCATCACCCGGCGACACCAACGTCCGCATACACAGATCAATACCCTCACTGCCACCGACCGTCACTACGATCTCGGTATCGGGATCGTAGGTCACGCCCGCATGGCGTCCTATATACCCGCTGATCGCCGCACGGAGTCTGGGCATACCCGCGTTGGAGGTGTACCATGTCTTTCCCTTCTCCAGTGACTCGATTCCCTTGTCACGAATATGAAACGGCGTGGAAAAGTCGGGCTCCCCGATAGACAGGGAAATGACATCCTCCATATCGTTTGCAATATCAAAGAACCGACGAATGCCGGACGGCTTCATGCCGGTGATCGTCTGATTCATCAGCTTTTCGTAGTTCATGCGATCAAATATATCCTCTCTCGTCTTGATTGTCGCCTAAAAACATCACGTTGCTCTCCTTATAGCGGCGCAGCACGAAATGCGTGGCGGTGGAGATCACCGAATCCAGCGGAGCGAGCCGTTTTGCCACAAACGCGGCGATCTCCTGAAAGCTGCGGCCGGTCACACGAACAGACAGATCGTATCCGCCGGACATGAGATACACGCTCTCAACCTCCTCGAACGCCATGATCTGCTCCGCGATCCCCTCAAAGCCGATGTCGCGGCGCGGCGTGACCTTCAATTCAATAATAGCGGTGACGCATTCGCGGTCGGTCTTATCCCAGTCGACGACCGCCTTGTACGCGCGGATCGTGCCCTCCTTTTCCAGCTTGGCGATCTGTGCACGCACCTCGTCCTTCGATATATCCAACATGGTTGCCAGCTGTTCGTCCGTCAAGCGGGCGTTGGAATCCAACAATTTAAGCAATTTGTCCATGGTCTATTCCTCCGATACAGTCATTTTCCTCAGTATATCACATTTTTGCCCATGTGCAAACAAAATGTTTGCTTTTGATGGGAAAAGGGTGTATGATATTGTCACGAAGCATTGAGAAGAAGGGACGGCGTGATATGAAGCGGAATGCTGCCATACGGTGGGGCGTTGATCTCATTTACATCGCACTCGGTGCAGCCGTTTACGCATTCGGTTACACCGTTTTTATTCGGTATAACTCGCTGACTCCCGGCGGTATCAACGGTATCGCCACCCAGATCAGCGCGTTGACAAGCCTGCCGCCCGGTATGCTGTCGTTGGCAATGAGTATCCCGCTGCTCATTCTCGGTTTTTGGCAGCTCGGCGCTCATTTCTTTATCACCACGACCATCTCCACCGTCTTATCCTCCGTGTTTATGGATACCTTTGACGTGCTGTTCGGCAGCTATGCGTACGAGGGCGAAATGCTTATCGTCGCCCTGTTCGGCGGCGCGCTGTCCGGCATCGGTCTTGCCTTGCCGATCCTGCGCGGCGCATCGGCGGGCGGTAACGATATCATTGCACAAGTCGTCAACCGTCATTGGCCGAATATTCCGATCGGCAAATTTTTGTTTGGTTTTAATATGGTGGTGTTCCTTTCGGCGGCGTTCGTTTACGGCAACATTGAAAGTGCTCTGTGCTCGGCCGTCGTGTCGTTCGTGTCGTCGTACGTCGTCGACGCGGTGCTCCTGGGTATTGACAGCGGCAAATCGCTGATGATCGTCACGGAGAAGCCGTATGAGCTGGCAAAAGTGATCCACGACACCACCGGCCGCGGGGCGACGGTGATCCCCGCTTACGGCACCTGTCATCAAGAAGAACGTTCGATCCTGATGTGCGTTGCCCGCCGTCGGGATATCGTCAAGATCCGCCGCATTCTGAAAGCCCAAGACCCATCCGCTTTTGTGATCATTCAGGATGCCGGTGAGATCTTCGGTAAAAATTTCAAATCAATTTAAGGGAGAGACATTATGCGCGCTGTTATTACGGTTATCGGAAAAGATATGGTGGGTATTCTCGCCAAGGTGTCGGCGATCTGCGCCGGCCATCAGGTCAACGTCCTTGAGGTCACGCAGTCCATTTTGCAGGACATGTTCGCCATGATCATGATGGTGGACATTGAAAAAAGCGATATCCCGTTCCCGCAGTTTGCCGACGAGCTGACCGCACTCGGTGACTCCATGGGTCTGTCCATCCACACCATGCACGAGGATATCTTCAATTCCATGCATCAGATCTAAAGGAGCTTTACGCTATGCTAAACGCCCGTGATATCTTAGAAACCATCACGATGATCCAGGAGGAAAACCTGGACATCCGTACCATCACGATGGGGATCTCGCTCATCGATTGCTGTGATCGCGATATCGACGTCGTCTGCCGCCGCGTCTATGATAAGATCACCACCAAGGCCAAGCATTTGGTGGAGGTCGGCGAGCAGATCGAAAAGGAATACGGTATTCCGATCATCAACAAGCGGATCTCGGTCACACCGATCGCGATCATCCTCGCCGCCTGCGAGAAAAAAGAGCCGCTCAAGCTCGCAAAAACGTTGGAGCGCGCGGCAATCACCTGCGGTGTCAACTTCATCGGCGGGTATTCAGCCTTGGTGCAAAAGGGATTTGCCGCCGGTGATCGGGAGCTGATCGAAAGCATTCCCGAAGCGCTCGCCACCACCGATCATATCTGCTCGTCGGTCAACATCGGCTCCACCAAATCCGGTATCAACATGGATGCCGTTGCGGAAATGGGCCGTGTTGTCCGTCGCAGTGCCGAGCTGACCGCAGACCGCGATTGCATCGGTCCCGCCAAGCTGGTCGTGTTTTGCAACGCCCCTGAGGATAACCCGTTCATGGCGGGCGCGTTCCACGGTGTTGGCGAACCGGACTGTGTCATTAACGTCGGCGTATCCGGCCCCGGCGTGGTACGTGCCGCGCTTGCTAAAGCCGGT